>CAZSOD010000237.1:0-2569 GCA_964608255.1 uncultured Ardenticatenaceae bacterium | reverse complement strand
CCCCTTCCTCTAGACGTTCATCCGATGGTGAATATCAAGCAGGTCGGACAGGACGCCGTAGCCCGTCTCCACGCGGCCGGCGCCGGGGCCGACGATGGTTACGTCGCCCAGCAGTCGCGTCACGAACGTCACCGCGTTGGTCGCGCCGGAGATGCCTGCCAGCAGATGGCTTTGTGGCAGGCGAATCGGCCGCACCGTCGCCTTCACCATGTCGGGCGTCCGCTCGACCCAGGCCACCAGCTTCCACACTTCGCCTACTTGCTGGGCGCGGATGATGTCCTTGCTCTTCAGGCCGGTGATCCCTTCGCGTTCGACGTTCTCCAGCTTGAGCGGAATGCCAAGCAACAGGTTAGAGAGGATGACGATCTTCACCGCCGCGTCGAAGCCTTCCACGTCGGCCGCCGGGTTGGCCTCGGCGTAGCCCTTCTCCTGGGCCTCTTCCAGCGCTGACCGGTACGATTCCCCTTCGGCCATGCGCGTCAGGATGTAGTTCGACGTGCCGTTGAGAATGCCCTGGATGCGCTCGATGCCCGCGTTCACCAGCAATTCGCGACCCACGCGCAAGAGCGGCGTTCCCCCCATCACCGTGCCTTCGACGCCCAGCATGACCCCGCGTTCGGCGGCCAGCGAGGCCAGTTCCAGATAGTGAAAGGCGATTGGCCCCTTGTTGGTCGTCACCACGTGGCGATCCTGGGTGATGGCGGCGCGGATGTAGTCGGTCGCCGGCTGGCCAGTGCGTAGATCGCTCGAGGTCAGTTCGACAACGATGTCGGCGTTGCTCTCATAGATGACGCGCTTCACGTCCCAGTCCTGATAGGCGGCGGGCATGCTGTCCACGCGATGGGTTTCGTCGTAGGCAGTCAGCAACTGGCCGGGGTCAAAGCCGTCGGGGTCATAGATGCGGCCGCGGCGGGCGGTGTTAACGGCCACGATGCGGAACTCCGCGCCGTGCTGCCCGGCGATGGCCGCCCCCTGGTCGCGCAAAAGCGTTGCCAACCCCTGACCAACGTTGCCGAACCCGATGAGGGCAAGTCGATACGTGCGCATGTGCGATTGTCCGTCCTTCGTGAAGAATATGTTGTAATTGTACCACAAAACGGAACCGGCAAATGCTTGCCCTCCCGCCCCCGGTCGCCATACACTACGGCGTAAGCATGAGAAACGGCATCCCCGCGCGCCTCGGGCGCGTTTTGTTTGTGGCTATCATCTGCTGGCTGCTACCCTCCGCGCGCTCCGCGGCGGCCCTGACGGCCACGCCCGACCCCACCGCGAGCGCGGACGAGGCGGGCGTCGGACGTTTTGGCGTCGGACGCTTTGGCGTCATCGAGAGCTATGAGGACCCCGCCGCGGCTGATCGGCTGGGCGTCGCGTGGACGCGCGTGCGCTTCCAATGGGCCGAGGTGCAGCCCGATGGGCCGGACGACTGGCGGCCGCCGCTCGACGACGACGCGCTGGATATGGAACTGGACGCGGGGCGCGAGGTCGTCGGCCTGCTCATCGGCATTCCCGAATGGGCGCGCGACCGGCGCGGGCTGCCACGAGGACTTGATCGACCGTTTGACGATCCCGGCAACGCCTGGGCTGTCTTCGTCGGGGAGGCCGTCAGCCGCTACGCCGGGCGCATCGACCGCTGGATCATCTGGAACGAGCCCGACATCGACGACGCCGACGCGCCCGGCCATACCTGGGACGGCAACATCGAGGACTTCGCCCAGTTGCAGCGCGTGGCTTACCTGGCAGCCAGGGCCGCCAACCCCAAGGCCGTCATCCACCTGGGCGCGTTCACCTATTTCTGGCAGCCGGACTACTTCCACCGCTTTCTCAGCGCGCTAGACGCCGACCCGCAGGCCGCCGCCAACGACTACTACTTTGACGTGGCGACTGCCCACCTCTACTTCCAGCCCAATGCGGTCTACAACGTGCTCTTCGCCTTTCACAAAGTGCTGGCCGCGCATGGCCTCGACAAGCCTATCTGGCTGGTGGAAACCAACGCGCCGCCCATGGACGACCCCTACTGGACAGTCCCTAACTGGACGCTGGCGGTGACGCTCAACGAACAGGCGGCATTTGTCCCGCAGGCCATCGCCGCCGCGCTGTCGGCCGGGGCGGAGCGCATTGCCGTCTACAAGCTGAAGGACACGCCCGACGACCGCGCGGCCAACCCCGAGCCGTTCGGCCTGTTGCGCTGGGATAATAGCCGCCGCCCCGCGTTCGACACCTACCGGGTCGCCATCCGGCTGCTCGACGGCGTGACGGCCGCCGAGCGCGAGCGTTGGGACGCGGTGGCGCAGGTGCGGCTGGCGCAGCCGGGGCAGACGACGACGGTGCTCTTTGCTCGCCTGCCAGGCCCGCAGACGGCGCGCGTGCGGGCGACCGCGGCAACGGCCGAACTGGTGGACATGTGGGGGCAAACAGAAACGATCGTCGCCCGCGGCGGATACTTTACCGTGCGGCTGCCGGGCGCGCTGTGCGTGCAGACGATCGCCGACTACTGCATGATTGGCGGCACGACCTATTACCTGATCCAGGCCGTCGATGCGGGCGCGGGGACGGCCACAGCCGCTTCGAC
>CAZSOD010000236.1:0-2615 GCA_964608255.1 uncultured Ardenticatenaceae bacterium | reverse complement strand
TGCGCCAGGGCGCGAAGCCGGCCGCGACGGCGCGGGCGTGGCGCGTTTCCAGCACGGTGCGGCCGGTAGCCACCGGCCACCTGCATTCCGTCGCCAACGACCCTGACGGCCGCGAGCGCGGCGACGCCCCGACTGTTTCGGTGCTCATTCCGACGCTCGACCGCTACCCGCACCTCTTCGCCCTGCTCGACCAGTTGCGCGAGCAGACCGCGCCGCCGCTGGAGATCATCGTCGTCGATCAGACCGAGGCCGCGGCGCGCGACCCCGAGTGGCCGCGGCGCTTTGCGGATTTGCCGCTCCGGGTCATCTGGCGCGATACGGCCGGACAGTGCTCCTCGCGCAATGCCGGGCTGGCTGTCGCCCGCGGTGAGGCCGTGCTGTTCCTCGACGACGACGACGAAATCCCCCCCGACCTCCTCGCGCGCCATCTGGCCTACCTGGAGCGCTTTGCCGTCGACGCCTCGTGCGGCGTGGCCGAGGAGCTGGGGGCGGGGCCGCTGCCGGCCGCCTTCCGCCTCGTGCGCGCCAGCGACGTGTTCCCGACCAACAACACCCTCCTCCGGGTCGATGCCCTGGCCGACGCGGGCCTGTTCGACCTGGCCTACGAGCGCGGCGAGCGGGCTGACGGCGACCTGGGGATGCGCCTCTACCTGGCCGGCAAGACGCTGGGCCTGAACCCCGGCGCGGCCGTGGTGCACCTGCATGCGCCGCGCGGCGGCCTGCGCCAGCATAAGGCCCGCGTCGTCACGCGCGGCGGCAGCCGGGACAGCCTGACCCGCCGCCACTTGCTGGCGGCAACCGAGGGCTATCTTTGGAGCCGCTACTTTACGCCCCACCAGGTACACGAAGCGCTGCTGATCCGCAGCGTGGGCACGCTGCGCGGCGCGCGGGGCGGTCTGGGTGGGCTGGCCCGGGCGGGCTTGATGTTGCTGCTGCTACCCGGAACTTGGCGGCAAAATCGGGCGCGGCTGGCGGAGGGGCGCGCGATGCTGACTCGCTACCCGGCTATCCCGGTCTTCCGGCGGGAAATCCATCAGGAGTTGGAGCTGTTATGATGTCCACAACCCATGTGCGCGAGAGCGCCGGCCCGCCCAGCGGGCTGACCGAAAACCCGGCGCGCGAACTGGCCAACTCGTACAACTTGCGGGTCATCTTCTTCCTGCTGATCCACATGCCGCTCGCCTACGCGATGGAGGCGCTGCCGCTCTTGTCGACGGCGCACGCGCTGCTGGCCCTTGGGCTTGGCCTGCGCTGGGCGCTTCTCGGTCGTTCGCGGCAAGTAATGTACTCGCTATGCTATCTGGCTGGCTGCGAAGTGCTCTGGCGGATGACCGAGGCGCGGATGTTCTGGGAGTTTGGCAAGTATGCCATCGGTCTGGTTGCTCTTGTCGCTCTAATCGGCGAGTTGCGGCGCATGGATCCGCCGCGACGCCTGCGCGGTATTGCTCCGGTTCTGATCCTCATCGCCATCATCCCGTCGCTGGTACTGGCGGTGATCGATCTGGGGATCGTCGAGGCGATCGACCCCATCAGTTTCAACCTGTCGGCCTACGTGGCTCTGGCGTTCCCCGCGCTGTACCTGTGGGCGCGGCCGGTTGACCGCAAAACGGCCGCCGGTATGTTGCTGGCGCTGATGGCTCCCGTGGCCGGCATCCTCTTTCTGGCGATCTTCAACACCGTCAGCAAGCTGGACTTCATGTCTTTCAAGAATGCCGGCAGTTCGGTGCGCAGTGGTGGCTTTGGGGCCAACCAGGTATCGAATATGCTCGGGCTGGGCGCGCTGGCGGGCTTCATTCTCATCATCAGTCTGCCGCGGGCGCGCGCCGCGCGGGCATTCATCGCCCTGCTGATGCTCGGCATGCTCGTCCAAGGGATGCTGACCTTTTCCCGCGGCGGCGTCTATAGCTTCATCCTGGCCGCGCTGGTCTTCGGGCTACACGTTGTGCGGACGCCGGTGGCCCGCGGCCGCTTCCTGCTGCTGACCGCGGCGTTCGTGGCCCTCGTGGTGGCCGTGATCTATCCGTCACTGGACGAGTTCACCGGCGGCACGTTGACGCTGCGCTATCAGGAGACGAGCAGCACCGGCCGGCTGGAAATTGCGGAAGCCGACATCGCAGCCTTTCGCGATAGCCCGGTGGTGGGCGTCGGCGTCGGCGAGTCGGTGGCCTACCACGAGTATTACATGGGCGAGGCGCTGGCCCCCCACACTGAGTTCACGCGGCTGCTGGCCGAGCATGGGGTGTTCGGCCTGTTTGTCCTGGCGCTCATGGCCTGGATGCTGATCAAGCGCTATGCCGGCAACGAGGGCGGGCCAGGCCGGGCCATGTCGGCCGCGCTGGCCGTCTGGACGCTGTCGGTGATGACCCACAGCGCGACGCGCATTGCCGCCACGTCGCTCGTCTTCGCCCTGGCGCTGGTGGCGTGGCAGTTGAAGGCCGACCAGCCGGCGGCCGAGTCGGAAGAGGCCGCGGCCACGCCGGTTGGCGGCCCGGCCGCCCGGCCAAGGACGGGGGCGCGGTGAGTGCTTCGCCCGTCGCGCCGCGCCTGCTGCTGCTGAGCAGTGAATTCCCGCCCGGCCCCGGCGGTATCGGCGCGCACGCCTGGCAACTGGCGCG
>CAZSOD010000235.1:0-2643 GCA_964608255.1 uncultured Ardenticatenaceae bacterium | reverse complement strand
CCCACGCCATCCTGACCTGGAATCGCGGCCGGACGAGCGGCCTGGCCGACGGCGTCGTCATCACCCCCTCCCACAACCCGGCCGAAGACGGCGGCTTCAAGTACAACCCGCCGGAGGGTGGCCCGGCCGACACCGGCACGACGAAGGCCATTCAGGATCGGGCCAACGCGCTGCTGCGCGATGGGCTGCGCGGCGTGCGGCGCATCCCCCTGCGCCGGGCGCTGGCGGCCGAGACAACCGAGGAGCGCGACTATATCACGCCCTACGTCAACGATCTGGGCCACGTCGTTGACATGGCGGCCATCGCCGCGGCCGGGCTGCGCATCGGCGTCGACCCGATGGGCGGCTCGGGTGTCCACTACTGGGCGCCGATCGCCGAGCGCTACGGGCTGACCCTGGAGGTCGTCAACCCCTACGTTGATCCGACCTTTGGCTTCATGACCGTTGACCATGACGGCAAGATCCGCATGGACTGCTCCTCGCCCTACGCGATGGCCAGCCTGATCAAGCTGAAAGATGACTTCGACATCGCTTTCGGCAACGACCCGGACTACGACCGCCACGGCATTGTCACGCGCAGCGCCGGGCTGATGAACCCCAACCACTTCCTGGCCGTCGCCATCTGGTACCTGTTCCAGAACCGCCCGGCGTGGCGGCCCGACGCAGCCGTGGGCAAGACGCTCGTCTCCAGTTCGATGATCGACCGCGTGGCCGCCCACTTGGGACGGCGGCTAGCCGAGGTGCCCGTTGGCTTCAAGTATTTCGTGGACGGGTTGCTCAGCGGCGACTACGGCTTCGGCGGCGAGGAGAGCGCCGGGGCGTCCTTCCTGCGGCGCGATGGCGCGGTCTGGACAACCGACAAGGACGGCTTCATCATGGACCTGCTGGCGGCCGAAATTCTGGCCCGCACCGGCCGCGACCCGGGCGAGCACTACCGGACGCTGACGGAGCAGTTCGGCGACCCGGCGTACGAGCGCACGGACACGCCGGTTTCCCCGCCGCGCAAAGCGGCGCTGGCCAATCTGTCGCCCGACCTCGTCCGCGCCGATACGCTGGCCGGCGAGCCTATTGTCGCCAAGTTGACCCGCGCCCCGGCCAACAACGCGCCGATCGGCGGGCTGAAGGTGGTGGCCGCCAACGGCTGGTTTGCCGCGCGGCCCAGCGGCACGGAGAACATCTACAAGGTCTACGCCGAGAGCTTTATCGGCCGTGACCATTTGCGGCGCATTCAGGCCGAAGCAGCCACCATCGTCGACGACGCCTTTGCCGCGGCGGGTGTGTAGGGAGGGAAACCACAGATTACACAGATTTCACAGATTGCGTTCTGATAATCTGTGTAATCTGTGGTTTCTCTTCTCTTTGTATAGTCATGAAGCGCGATTTTGCGGAGCGGTACGGCCCGTGGGCGCTGGTGACTGGCGCGTCATCGGGCATCGGCCGCGAGTTCGCGCGGCAGGTGGCGGCGCGCGGACTGAATGTGGCACTCGTCGCCCGGCGGGCGGAACGGCTGGCGGAGCTGGCCGATGAGTTAGCCATGCGCCACGCCATCGACACCCGCGTGGCAGCGGTCGACCTTTGCCGCGACGACTTCCTCGAATCTATCCGCGAGGCCACGACCGGGCTGGAGATCGGTCTGCTGGTCAACAGCGCCGGCTTCAGCCGCACCGGCCCCTTTCTGGACATGGACCGCGACGAAATGGAGCGCATGATCAACCTCAACGTCCGCGCGCCGGCGCTGCTGGCGCGCGAGGTTGGCCCGCCCATGCGCGCCCAGCGGCGAGGCGGCATCGTCATGGTCGCCTCGGTCACCGGCTTCGTCGGCACGCCGCTGTGGGCGCTCTACTCGGCCACAAAGGCGTTCGACCTGCACTTCGGCGAGGCGCTGGCGGCCGAGCTTCGGCCCCACGGCGTGGACGTGCTGACCCTGGCGCCGGGCACGACGCGCACCGAGTTCCTCGGCGAGGCCGGCATCGGTGACTTCATGGGCATGGAGGCGGCCGACGTGGTGGCCCACGCCCTCAACAAGTTAGGTCGCGCCGATGTGGTCGTGCCCGGCTGGTTCTATCGCGGCGGAACGTTCGCCACGCGCTTCCTGCCCCGCTCGGTCAACCGGGCGGTCTTTGGCCGCATTTTGGCCGCGGCGCGGACGGAGGAGTAGGGCCATCAGCCGGCTCAACGGGTGGAAAGCGTTTCTGTTCCCGGCGGCGGTGGTCATGGTGGCGCTGGTCGCCGCCTGGCCGGCCATCGGCCAGCCAGGGTTGCTGAACACGCGCGGCGGCGGTGATAGCCCCTTCCTGCTGCAGAGGCTGCATCAACTCGCCACGGCGCTGGCCGAGGGCCACTTCCCCGTGCGCTGGATGCCCGACGCCAACTACGGCTACGGCTACCCGTTCTACAACTACTATGCGCCGCTGTCGATCTACGTCGCCGCGGCCTTCCGCTTCCTCGGCTTCAGCTTCGTGCGCGCTATCCACCTGGCGCAACTGGCGGGCTTCGTCGTTGCCGGGCTGGGGACGTACTACCTGGGACGGCGCTGGCTGGGGTCGCCGTGGGCGGGGCTGCTGGCGACCGTCGCTTACACTGTCGCGCCGTTCCACATGGTCAACGTCTACGTCCGCGGCGACTCGCTGGCCGAGTTCTGGG
>CAZSOD010000234.1:0-2678 GCA_964608255.1 uncultured Ardenticatenaceae bacterium | reverse complement strand
CCGAGCGCTATGTGGCTTTTGCCGACGCCCATCCCTTCGACCCCAACACGCCGGCGGCGCTCTTCCGCGCCGCCGCGTTGACCGATGACGCGGGCGACACACCCGCGGCCGTCGCCCTGTGGCAGCGCGTCGCCGCGCAGTACCCGGCCAACGAGGCTGGGGCTGAGGCGCTGTTCCGGCTGCTACGGCTGGCGGAGGCAGACGAAGCTGCGGGGCTGGACGTGACGGCGCTGGCGGCGCAAGTGGAAACGCTGCGGCCGAGCAACTACTTCGCCCTGCGCGCCCTTGATTATGTCAATGGGATTGCTCCCTTTACCGCGGATGGCGCGCTCGTCCCGCTTGACAACGCGCAAGACGGCCGCGACGAGGCCGAAGCGTGGCTGCGCCGGCAACTGGTTGCCGAAGGCCTCTCGCCGCCGGCCGAGATGAACGCCCTATCGCCGGCTCTGGCTGCCGAGCCGGGCCGCATCATCGGCGAAAAGCTGTGGCAACTGGGCCTTTACGAGGCGGCCAAGGCCGAGTTGGAGACGGTGCGCGAAGCCTATACCGGCGACCCGCTGGCGAATTACCAGTTGGCGCTCTACTTCAGCGAACTGGGACTGTACCGTTCGTCCATCATCGCCGCCGCCTCGCTCCTGACCCAACAGGAAGCGACCGTCTTCGACGCGCCGCGCTTCCTCGGCCGCCTCGCCTACCCCGTCCACTATGCCGACCTGATCCTGCCGCTGGCCGAGCGCTACGGCTACGACCCGCGCCTCCAGTTTGCCCTGGTGCGCCAGGAGAGCCTTTTCGAGAGCATCGCCCGCTCCGGCGCGGCGGCGCAGGGCCTTAGCCAGGTCATCCCCGACACCGGCGCGTGGATCGCCACGCGGCTGGCCTGGCCCGATTTCGAGAACCAGGACCTATTCCAACCCTGGGTCGGTCTGAACTTTGGGGCCTACTATCTCAGCGAGCAACTAAAGAACTTCGACGGCCACGTGCAGGCCGCCCTGGCCGCCTATAACGGCGGGCCGGGCAACGCCGCCCGCTGGTACGACGCCGCCGGGAGCGACTACGACGCCTTCGTGGACACCGTCGATTTTCCCGAGACGCGCCTCTACATCGAGCGCATTTACGAAGGCTTCAGCGCGTACCGGCACCTGTACGGCGGCGATGGCAGTTAGGGGTCAGGTTCTAGGGAAGAGGGCTCTTCCCTAGAACCTGACCCCTAGTCCCTTCTTCACACCATGTCTTTCGACTGGCAGACCGAAGACCGAGACTGGGATGAGAGAGAGCGGCCGCGCCGCGGCGCTCCCCCGACCGACCTGCCGGCGCTCAACGAGGCCTTGTTTGCCGGGCTAGAGGGCGCTCCGCCGGCAGCCCGCCCCGCGCGCGCCGGCCGTCGGCGGGCGCTGCTTTTCCTTGGCGCGGTCGCCATCCTCGCCGTCGCGCTGGCAGCCGTCATCTGGTGGCAGGTGACAACGCGGACGCGCCTGGCCGAGGAGCGAGTCACAGCCGACGTGCTGGCCAGCCAGGAAACCATCCTCGAAGCCGCGCGCGACGGCGATGGCGAATTGTTCGTCAGTTTCCTCTCCGGCCGCGATCCTGAATGGGCCCGGGCCCAGGAGATGCTCGTTCGCGATGGCGGCCTGCTGGACCGTTCTCCGTTTGAACTCACCTGGGATCCCCGCTCCAGCGTCGTCACGCCCACGGTGACGCTCGCGCCCGACCTGCGCTCGGCCGAACTGGTCACCCCGCAGACCTACGTGCTGGACGTGGGCAACGGCGTCGTGGAAGCCGTGACGCTGCTGCAAACCGAAGTCTTTCGCCGCGGCCCGGATCGCTGGCTGCTATCGCCGCCCACCGACGAGTTTTGGGGCGAGGAGGCCGTCGTCGGCGGGCGCTACCTGCTCGTGCGCTACCCGGCGCGCGACGCGGCCACGGCCGAACGGCTGGCGCGCGAACTCGACGGCGTCCTGGCCCAATTGTGCCGCGACGCCGGCGAAGAATGCCTCAACCTGGGCCAGCTAGACCTGACGCTCGCCACCGACCCGGCATCCCTGGCCGCCTACGCCGCGCCGCAAGAGGCATGGAGCGGCGGCCGCGAATTGACGCTGCCCACGCCGACGCTCTTCGGCGCGCCGGTGGACGAAGCCGGCTACCGGGCCATGTTCCGCGCCTACGCCGCGCGCGTGGTCAGCGCCGCGGCAGCCAACCTGTCCGGTTGGGCATGCTGCGACGACTTGCTGTTCTATGGCGCGCTGCGCGACGCCTTGCTCCACCGCCTGGGCCTGCGCGCCTGGCCGGTTACGCCGGCCGACTACGAACAACTGGTTCAGCATCCGGAGAACCTGGGCGACGTCGAGCGCCTCTGGCGCGCGCGGCAGGCGACGGCCGGCGAGCGCCGCAGCCTCTACACCGTGATCGACTTCCTGGTCGCGCGCGAGGGCGCGCCGCCGATCATCGACATGCAGCGGCTCCTGCTCGACAGCCTGAATCGATCCTACGGGGACTGGCTGTCCGTAGCGACCAATGGCGCTTATGGGACGCAAGCCGACTTCGAGCGCGACCTGCTGCGCTACGCTGACGCGCGCCGCGCGGTGGCCGCGCCGCCCGCGCTGCCCGATCAGGCGCTGCTGCTTGTTTGCCGGCGCGCTGGCGCGCTGCGGCCGGAACTCGTGCGCGCGGACCCGGCCGGC
>CAZSOD010000233.1:0-2696 GCA_964608255.1 uncultured Ardenticatenaceae bacterium | reverse complement strand
GTCGCCGTCACGCCAGTCGGCCGCGCCGGTGTGGAGGCCGATGCGGACGCGGAGTGGGAAGGGCAGGTCGGCGAGGTCGGTCAGAGCGCGCTCGACGGCCGCGGCGGCGCGGACGGCGGCCGGGGCCTGCTCGAAGACGGCGAAGCGGCGGTCCCCCTCACCGCGCGGCCGGACGACCAGACCACCCGCGCCGGCCACAGCCGCCTCGATGAGCGCGTCGTGGCGGGCCATGGCGTCGCGCATGGCGTCCGGCTGCCGCTCCCAGAGGGCGGTGCTGCCCTCCACGTCGGTGAAGAGAAATGTAATGGTACCGGCTGGATAGTCGCTCATCATGCCCTTTCCAAGTGAATAGGCCAAGCACGAAGTAACTCCAAGGCTATCACTACCTCTGCCATTGTTCCATATTCCGTTATCCGCTCTTGATAGCTCCTGAACTGTCAACCAGGGCTGCCTCAGCCGGTACTGTATCCGGCCGCATCCCCAGCCAGAGAAAGACGAGCAAAGCGGACAGACTGATGCAGAAAATATTCAGCAGGAACAGGGTCGCCGCTCCGAGCGCCAGGAAGAGTTGTCCGAGGCCCAGAGCGAGACCGACGGTACACAACGGCGGCATAAGCGCGGCGGCAATGGCGACACCGGCCAGAGCGGCCGGGATATCCTTCCGTGCGGTGGCATATGCCCCGATAAATCCCGAGGCCAGGGCCACGCCGACGTCCAGCCAGCCAGGGTTTTGCCGGGCCAGCATTTCGGCTGTGATAGAGCGCGACGGCATGAGAAAACCAATGAGCAAGGAAAGCAGAAACGCCAGCGAAACCCCCAGGAAGAGCGTCAGAATGGCGCGCCTGGCCATGCGCCACTTGCTGATTGCCAACCCGACCGCCAGCCCGATGAGTGGTTGCATCAAGGGAGCCACCAGCATCGCGCCGATGATTACAGCCGGGCTGTTCATGAGCAGTCCCAGAGTGGCCAGAATGGAAGACACAACGATCAGTATGGCATAGTCAACGTGCCAATCAGCCATCTCGGCCGCCTGCCACGCCAATTCATCCTGTTCAGCCGGCGTGAGCGTTGGGGTTATGCGGCTGAGCAGGCTTCTCCGGCCGCGGTTTATCTTTGCCTGGCGAAGGAGTAGCACTGGACCTGGAGCTTTGCTCAACACTTCTCCGGAGACGCCGCCCACCAGCCAACGCTCGATCATGTTACGGTCGGTGGCGCCGATCACGACCAAATCCACTTCGCCGATTCGAGCCAATATGCCGCCGGCCGCGCCTCCGGCGGAGATGATGCTGCGTTTTACCGTTTCTTGTCCCGGCAGTCCGGCAAGCGACTGCTCGATACGGCCCTGGCCTTCCCACGGGGGATCGTGTGAGTCCTTGACGTAGACAGCCTCAACAGGAGCCTCATATTTCCGACCCAATAGCAACCCAATCCGGGCCGCCAAGATCGATTGTGCGGTCCCGTCAACCGGCAATATCACCCGTGAAAACTCATGCCGCCGGCCCATACGATAGATCAGAATGTCACACGGGCCAACAGCGACGATCGTCTCGACGACGCTACCCAGAACGACTTCACCGCGCTTGGACTGCCGCATGCCCAGGACCAATAGGTCCGCTTCCTCTTCTCGAACGGCGTCCAGGATACCGCGCGCCACGCTGGTTGCGAGATATATCTTGAGTTCGGCCGGCAATCCGAGCGACCGCAGTTCTTCGATCTTTGGTTCCAGCCGATCAACAAGCCGCGAGTCTTTTTCGGTGATTTGCCGGGGAACATAGAGGATGATCAGCCGGCCGGTTGGGATCTGAATGAGTGCCGCTCCTAGCCGCACGAGGTGCTCTGCTGTTTCGGGGTTTGCCACAGGCACGATGACGGTATGGAAGGGTTCGGGAGATGCGTAACTGGTCATGCGCCAATTCTCTGACGATTCCTCACCCGCGCTGCTGAGTCAGACCCCTGCGATTTTCGCCGGAATTCCCAGACAGGCAATCTACCCGGCGATCCGCCCATCTTCCAGCCGCAGCACCTCATCCACGTACTCGTCGGCCAAATCGTCATGGGTGGCCATGAGCATCGTCAGCCCCTCGCCGTGGACGATCGCGCTGAAGAGGGCCAGCACCTCGCGCGTCGTCTCGCTGTCCAGCTCGCCGGTCGGCTCATCGGCCAGGATGAGCCGCGGCCGGTTGGCGATGGCCCGGGCGATGGCCACGCGCTGCTGCTGCCCGCCCGACATCTCGTAGGGGCGGTGGTCGGCCCACTTGCCGAGCCCGACCAGCTCCAGGCAGGCCAGCGCCCGCGGCCGCCGCTCCGGCCGCGGCCTGCGGGCGATGCGCAGCATCAGCTCCACGTTCTCGTAGGCCGACAGCGTCGGCAGCAGGCCGAGCGACTGGAAGATGAAGCCCACCTCGTCGCGCCGCCACGCCGTCAGTTCTGCCTCGCTCAGGTCGAGCAGCGGTCGCCCGTGGATGAGGACGCGCCCCGCCGTCGGCCGGTCGAGCCCGCCCAGGCAGTTGAGCAGCGTCGTCTTGCCGCTGCCGGAGCGCCCCTTCAGGGCGATGAAGCGGCCGGGCGGGATGCTCAGGTCGATGCCGCGCAGGGCGTGGACGAGGCCGCCGCCGACCGGGTAGGCGCGCTCCACTCCCTCGGCGCGGATGGCCGGCGCGGTCATCGCTTCCCCCGGCGCAAGAGGCCGCGCAGCC
>CAZSOD010000232.1:0-2701 GCA_964608255.1 uncultured Ardenticatenaceae bacterium | reverse complement strand
GCTAGTCGCGCGACGCGAGTTGTCCGCCGTGCTGGAGGGTAATGCGCTCGGCCTCCAGTTGCGCCTGGCGGGCGTAGTCGATGGCATTGGCCAGGACGCGGGCGGCTTCCTGCGGGCTGTGGAAGCCGGTGCTGTTCTCCGACGAGACAAAGTCCCAGCGCAGCGACGCGCGCCGGTGGAGGTTGCGGGCGTTGGCCAGTTCCTCGTCCGTCGCCCCGGCCGTCTGCGCCGCGCCGATGGCGTTGATGGCGTCCACCAGCGCGTCTTCGGTCGAGCGCAGCAGCCCGGCGGTCCGGTCCTGGATGGTGTTAATGCGCTCGACCAGTTGCGCCTCGTCCTGCTTGTGGCAGGTCTGGCAGGCGTTGTTGACGTTGGCCAGCGGGCTGCGCAGCCAGTGGTCCGACACCTTCACCGCGCCGTCGCGCATGTAGGGCATGTGGCAGTCGGCGCAGGCCACGCCGGACTGGGCGTGCAGGCCGCTGCTCCACATCTCGAACTCGGGGTGCTGGATTTTGATCATGGACGCGTTCGTTTCCTTGTGCGTCCAGTCGGTGAAGCCGATCTCGGTGTAGTAGTCATCGATGTTGTCGATGTTGAGGCCCTTGTCCCACGGGAAGGTCAGCACCTTGTTATCGCCGGCGAAGTAGTATTCGACGTGGCACTGGGCGCAGACGTAGGTGCGCATCTCCTGGCGCGTGGCCTGGGTCACGTCGATGCCGCGCTCGCTCATGGCGTTGATGAACGCCGGGCGGGTGATGCGCAGGTCCATCGTCTCCGGCTCGTGGCAATCGGCGCAGGAGGAGCCCATCTCCAGCTGGCCGACGAGGTCGTTGTAGGGTGTGTGGTTGAACGCCTCCCAGCCCATCTCGGCGATCAGGCCCGGCGCGTTGGCGGAGTGGCAGTTGATGCACGCCCCCGGCTGCTCCTTCACCTTGACGCGCTGGGTATTCTCCTGGTCGGTCTGCATGTAGTAGTGGCCGCGCTCCTCGTTGTGGTCGACGGCGAAGGCGTAGCCGGCCCAGATGCGCACCATCGCCGGGTAGCGCTCCAGCTTGCTGTAGTTGACCGAGCCGCCGTAGGGGGTCACGGTCGAGGTGTCCTGCGTCTTCTGGAAGGTGTCGTATTGGCGGGGGAAGTTCTGGCCCCAGACGGCGGGGTCGAGCTCGTCGCTGGCGACCTCGACGACCTTCAGCGGGTACTCCGCCTGCTCGTTCTTGCGGGTCTGGATGTTGACCAGCAGCGCGGCGATACCGGCCATGAGCAGTGCGCCGCCGAGGAAGGCGGCGATGAGCAATATCAGGTTGCGCTTGGGCTTGGTGGGTTCGTGGGTGTTGGTTTCCATGGTTCCTCTCCTGGATGGGTGGGGCTAGCGGCCGTGGCCGACGCCGGCATGGCAGTGCAGGCAGTCGGTCGGATCGTCACTGCTCAGGTGGCTGATCTCGCTGGCCAGGTCGCCGTGGCAGGTGATGCAGTTGTCGGCCGCCACCGCGCGGTTGCGGTCGGTGATGCGGATCGGTTCGGGAAAGTCGTTGAGCGTGAAGCGCGTGCTGTGGTTGACGCCGTTCAGCCCCTTGACCGTCCACTTGGCGAGGAAGGTATGGGGCGTGTGGCAGTCGTTGCAGACCGCGACGGCTTTGTGCGAGCCGTGGTTCCAGCGGTCGTACACGTCGCGCATGACGTGGCAGTTGACGCACGCCTCGGGATCGTTCGAGAGGTACGACGCCCCCTCGGCATAGGCGAACGTGTAGGCGCCCAGGCCGGCGACGCCGCCCAGGAGTAATGAGAACAACAGCAGGGCTTTAAAGGGTACGCGCCCCAGGAAGGAGCGCAGGCGACCCGCCGGTCGCCCCGGAGACGGGTTGGGGCCTGTCAAGATGACCTCCTTGGTGATGGATCAGGTGGGGGAGTGGGAAGGTACGGGCTCCAGTTGAAGGATAGCAGCGGTAACGCAGTGCGTCAAGAGTTGCGGCGGCCGGCGAAATCTGTGACTATTGGCCGCGGAGGTCGCCATGTCACCGGCCGAGAAACCCCGCTATCAGACCGTCCCCTTCCCCCGCTCGCGCGCGCTGGTGATCGACGCCGCGCACGCCGGCGGCCGCAAGCACATGATCCACGGCCTGGTTGAGTTCGACGTGACCCGGCCGCGCGCCCTGCTGCGCGAACACAAGGAGCGGACGGGCGAGTCGCTGTCGTTCACGGCCTTCGTGCTCCACTGCGTGGGCGCGGCCGTGGCCGAAGACCGCATGGTCCACGCCCTGCGCGACTGGCGCGGCCGGCTGATCCTGTTCGAGGACGTGGACGTAAACACCATCATCGAGATCGAACTGGAAGGCCGCCGCTTTCCGCTGGCCTACGTGGTGCGCGCCGTGAATCGGCGCAGCGTGCGCGAGTTGCACGAGGAGATTCGCGGCGTCCAGCGCAACCCCGACCGCAGCCACGGCCGGCAGACGTTCGACGCTATGCGCTGGTACGTTCGCTTGCCGGGCTTCGTGCGCGGGCTGGCCTATCGCGTTGTGCCGCTGAACCCGCGCTGGCTGAAGCGCATCGGCGGCACGGTCAACGTGACCGCCGTGGGCATGTTCGGCGAGGGGGGCGGCTGGGGTATCCCCATCCCGCTCTACACGCTGAACCTGACGCTGGGCGGGATCGCCTGGAAGCCGGGCGTCATCGACGGCCGCGTCGAGCCGCGCGAGTCCCTGCA
>CAZSOD010000231.1:1375-2735 GCA_964608255.1 uncultured Ardenticatenaceae bacterium | reverse complement strand
GTCGTGGTGTGCGCCGTGGCCTTGTGCTTCGTGCCGAAGTGGGCCTCGAGCAGCGGGTCGATGTCGGGCTCGGTCGGCGTCGTCGCGTTGCCGCTCGGGATGACCTGAGCCTCGAGGTTGAACTCGGTCTTCTCGCGGCCGACCTGCGTCGTCAGGACCGAGGGCTGCTGGTAGTCGCGGTCCTGGTCGCGATCCAGCCGCGCGACCACCTTCTTGATGGCCTTGCCGCTGGTGTGCTTGAGCGCGTCGGTGCCGGCCAGGGCACCCGGGGAGGTGCCCCAGGCGGACTCCAGCTGCACGAAGACCTCAGCGTCGCGGTTCAGAAAGGGGCCAGCCATGGGGCTCTACTCCTGCGCCTTGCGGGCGCGCTTGGCCGGCGTGGCCGGCGGGTTGTCCTCGGGGATCACGAAGTCGGCCCCGCTCTCGGCGGCCTGCGCGGCGGCGTAGGCGTAGGCCGTCGGGCTCTGCGGCGCCTGGCGCACGATCACCAGGTCGTCGCGCCCGTCCAGCTCGGCCGCCACGCTCTCGGGCACCTCGGCCGCCTGCTCATTCGACGCGATCCCGAAGCCGCCGATGCTCAGCACGGCGCCCGGGACGGCGGTGTAGACCTTCGCCATCGGTTCCTCCGTCGTCACGGCCGCGGCGCGCGGCCCCTCGTCTTGCCCGCAGCACATGGGCTCAGCACTCCAAGACCACGCGCACTGTCACGTCGATGCGCGCGTAGTGGCACACCACGCTCGTGAACGTCACCCAGCCCCCGGCCACGCGGCTCACGGCCTGGCCGCTGCCGCTAGCCGTCCAGGCGTCGATGGCGAGCCCGCCGAGGTGCTTGTCCGTGCGGAAGCGGTCGATGATGTCGCACGCCTCCGCGTCGAGGCTCTTCTCGCTGCCCTCCGAGTCGTTGACCCGCAGCCAGCCGTGGATGTCGAACCGGAAGAACGCCTCGCTGTTGGCCCCGCGCGTCACGATGCGGGTGGGCGCCTCCGCGTTGAGCGACACCATCCACAGGTGGTAGTCGCTGCTGGCGTCCAGGCCGAGGCTCTTGCGCGTGGCCTCGTCCTTGATCTCGCGGAAGTAGTCGTAGACGGGCGTCCCGGCCGGGACGGCGGCCACGACGTGCGCCTTGACCGCGGCGCGGACGCTGGCGAGCGTGTCCTTCAGGGCCATGGCGCTACGCCCCGCCTTCGAGTCGGCGCACGATGCGCCCTGGGATCTCGGCGAAGCGGGCCCGCACGCGGTCGCGCGCCACGGCCACACCGTCGCGGAAGAAGTTGCGAGCCTGAGTCCCGCGCCGGCTGATGGCCCGCCCGATCAGGAAGGCCACGCTGCGCACTTCCTTCTCGTCGGTGATGCCCAGCTT
>CAZSOD010000231.1:0-1275 GCA_964608255.1 uncultured Ardenticatenaceae bacterium | reverse complement strand
TCGCGGACGATCTCGGGCCCTCGCGCGAAGGGCGTGCCGACGCGCACGTCCACCTCGAGCTGCATCAGGCGCGCTCCACGCACACCGACTGCGGGCTCGCCTTGCGGTAGAGCTCGGCAGGGTCGAGGCCCATCTTCCGGCGCCAGCTCTGCCGCCAGCGCTCGGCGTTGCTCCGGTACAGGTCCGCCTTGCCGCGCCGGTCGTCCACGTCCGCGCTCAGGCTCGCGTCCGTGCTCTGGCTGTAGTAGTCGGCCAGGGCCAGGCAGGCGTAGTGGGTGGCGAGGTCCGCCACCGCTTCGTCGTCGGTCGCCGGAATCGTGCTGCCGCTGGCGTCCACGGCGTGCGGCTTCGTGTAGCGCACCAGCACGTACTGGCCGCCCGACACGGTGTAGAGCAGGCGCAGGTAGAGCCCCGTATCCAGGCGCTCCAGGAACCAGGCGTCGGCCGGCAGCGGGTCCTGCGCCACCAGGGTCGAGTCGTAGGGGCACAGCACCTCGAGCACCGTCGAGAACTGGTCCACGAAGCCCGTCAGGCTGGAGATGGCGAAGTCGGTGGAGCCGGCCCCGGTGAGCTTGATGGCCGCGTTCAGGGGACGGAGCTTCGAGTACTCCTCGACGGCGTTGGTGATGCACTCGTCCAGCGGGCCACCAGCAGCCACGCCCAGGCGCGCGGCAGCGTCCTGCAGGCGGCCGGTGATCCCGGCGCTGCCCGCGATCTTGGCGCGGAACGCTGCGATGTTGGCGGCCACGCGCCCGGGCCCCTACTGCCCGACCGTCAGGTACACGGTGCCGGTCTTGGCGTTGCCCGCATTGCTGATCACGAGCTCGAGCGAGCCCAGCCCGTCGTAGTACCAGGGCGGATTCCACTGCACGATCTTGGACGTGGCGTTGCTCAGGTTGCCGCCCTGTGCCGTGGTCCCGTTGTTGAGCAGGTCGACGTCGAACCTGTCCTGCAACTGGGCGTCGTAGAGGTCGGTGGGCTGTGTCCCGCCCGAGCCTGGGACGAACTCGACGTGCAGCAGGAACCCGCGCCGGATGTTCAGGGCGTGCCCACTGACCGCCCCCGCCGCGTCGGACGTCCAGGCCAGGCTGTACTGCACCTGGGACGAGCCGATCGTGGTGGACGTGACGGTGATGGAGCCGGCCGCGCTGGCGGGCGCGGCGAGGGCTGCGAGGAGGACGGCTGCGGCGGCGAGCCGGATGAGCTTGCGCATGGCGCTAGCCCCTCCGGCGCGGCCGGTGCTCGGGGACGGGGGCCGCCTCGGGCTCCGGCTCC
>CAZSOD010000230.1:0-2745 GCA_964608255.1 uncultured Ardenticatenaceae bacterium | reverse complement strand
GATCAGGCGCACTTCTTCGTTAACCCGCAGCCCCATCGTGACAAGACGCTAATGGAGAACCTCCTAGCCACTCCCCGCAACCAACCCGCTTCCACGCGTTCCGGCCCGCTCGAGCCTCAGTCGGGTTTGGCGGCCGCGATGACCCGCGCGGCCAGCAAGCAGACCTATTACACCATCCGGTTCCTGGCCGACCGGGCGCGGCGCGACGACGCCTATCGGGCCTACGCTTACTTTCGCTGGGTCGACGACCGGCTCGATGACGCCGCGACCCCGCCGGCGGCGCGAGCGGCGTTCCTGGCGCGCCAGCAGGGGCTGCTGGACGCCGGCTACCGCGGCCAGATGCCCGGCGGCCTGGCGGTTGAAGAGCAACTGCTGGCGGAACTGATCGCCGGGGACACGGAGACGGGCAGCAGCCTGCGCGGCTATCTGGGCAACATGATGGCCGTGATGGCCCTCGACGTCCACCGCCGCGGCCGGGCAACCTCGGCCGCTGAGTTAGCCCGCCACACCGACCTGCTGGCGACGGCCGTCAGCGATGCCCTGTTCCACTTCATCGGCCACGACGAGCAGCCGCAGCGCGATGCGCAGCGCAGCCTTGTCGTTCGCGGCGCGTGCACCATCCACATGCTGCGCGACACCTACGAGGATGTCGCCCTCGGCTACGTCAACGTCCCGGCCGAATACCTGGCCCGCCACGGCCTGGCCGGCGACGACTTCGACGCCCCGGCCTATCGCCAGTGGGTGCGCGACCGGGTGGCGCTGGCCCGGTCGTACTTTCGCGAGGGCCGGGAGCACATCGCCCGGCTGGCCAACGCCCGCTGCCGGCTGGCCGGCTATGCCTACATCGCGCGCTTCGAATGGCTGGCGCGAGCCATTGAGCGCGATCAGTTCCGGCTGCGCCCGGCCTATCCGGAGCGCAAATCGGCCGCCGCCCTGCTATGGATGGCCGGCCGCGTCCTGAAATCCATGCAATCCGCGGTATCGTTTTCAAGGAGTGAGCATGATCGCTAAACATGTCGTCATTATCGGCGCGGGCGTCGGCGGAATCACGGCGGCGATCCATCTAGCCCAGCACGGCCTGCGGGTTTCCGTCGTCGAGAAGAACGCCCGCCCCGGCGGCCGCTGCGACCGCATCACCCGCGAAGGCCACAGTTTCGACACCGGCCCGACGCTGCTGGTCATGCCGCTGCTCTATGACGGTGAATTCGCCGCCATGGGCGTGGATATGAATGAATTGCTCCAGCTGCGGCGCATTG
This sequence comes from uncultured Ardenticatenaceae bacterium, assembly GCA_964608255.1. Lineage (GTDB taxonomy): Bacteria > Chloroflexota > Anaerolineae > Promineifilales > Promineifilaceae > Promineifilum. The sequence continues at coordinate 1,489 of CAZSOD010000230.1, read as the reverse complement.
ACCCGACTTACCACCTGGTCTTCGATGACGGCAGCCAGCTGGCGCTCACTTCCAACATGCAGGACATGCGCGAGCAACTGGAGGCCATCGAGCCGGGCGCGTTTGACGCCTTCCAGCGCTATCTGACGGAAGGGCGTCGCCACTATGAGGTCGGCACGGACAAGTTGCTCAGCCGCGATTTCCGCTCCTTCGGCGACTTCTTCAACATCGACAATCTGCCGCTGGTCTACCAGCTCAAGCCCTTCGCCCGGCACTATGACCACATGGCCGAGTTCTTCCAGAGCCCGCGGCTCAAGGCGGCCTTCACCTTCCAGGACGTCTACATGGGCCTCAGCCCGTTTGAAGCCCCGGCCACGTTCTCCATGATGCCCTTCTCGGAGATCGCCCACGGCGTCTGGTACCCGCGCGGCGGCATGTACACCATCGTCGAGACGCTGGTGGGCCTGGCCCGCGCGGCGGGGGTTGAATTCCTCTTCGACACCGAGGTGAAGCAGATCGCCATCCGGAACGACCGGACGCACGGCGTCATCCTGGAGGACGAGCGGCTGCTGGCGGCCGATGTCGTGCTGGCCAACGCCGACTTGCCTTACGTCTATCGCGACCTCCTGCCGCCGGGCGATCTGGCCGCGAAGATGTCGCGCAAGCGCTACTCGTGTTCGACCATCAGCTTCTTCTGGGGGATCGACTGCGTCGTCCCCTTGCCGCCGCATTCGCTGTTCCTGGCCGAGGACTACCGGCAAAACTTCATCAGCATCATCCGCGACCTGGAGATGCCGGCCAACCCCAGCGTCTACGTCCACGCCCCGGCGCGGCTCGATCCGAGCATGGCCCCGCCGGGCGAGGACACCCTGATCGCCCACGTCCCGGTCGGCCACCTGGCGGAGAATCGCGAGCAGCACTGGGGCGAGATACGCGACCGCGCGCGCGATCACGTCTTTCGCCGCCTGGCGCTGCTGGGCATCACCGATCTGGACGAACACATCAAGTTTGAGACGTCGTTCAACCCGCTATCGTGGCGCAAGCGCTATAACCTGGTCAAGGGCTCGACCCACGGGCTGTGCCATAACCTGACCCAGTTGGGCTACTTCCGCCCGCCCAACCGCCACCCGGACTACGAGAACCTCTATTTCGTCGGCGCCAGCACCCACCCGGGCACGGGCCTGCCCACGGCGATGGTTTCCGGGCGTCTGGTGGCCCGGCGGATCACGGAGGAGTTGGGCATCTACCAGTTCGGGCGCGCGCTCAAGAAAGAACGGCCGCAACCGATCTGGGGATAGCCGGAGGAGTCTGCGATGGCTCACGCCCACACCAACCCCACCCGCGACTACGACCGGCTCCAGCGCGCCCTCGACCGGCAGGTGACGGGCGCGCCGGCTTCGGCCGCCCTGACCCAGATTCTCCGCCTCCTCTATTCGCCGGAGGAGGCGGCGCTGGCCGCGCGCGTGCCCGTCCGCCCGGCGCGGCTGGAGACGCTGGCCCGGCAACTCGG
>CAZSOD010000229.1:0-2804 GCA_964608255.1 uncultured Ardenticatenaceae bacterium | reverse complement strand
CGGTGGCGGCGGCCGGGCTGGCGGTGAGTGTGACGTTCGGGACGGCGACGGCCGGCCAGGTCATCACCGCGGCGGGGCTGGCGGTGGGCGTGGCGGCCGGCACGGCGACGATGACGGAGACGTTCCAGGTCATCGTCGCGGCGGGGCTGGCGGTGGGCGTGGCGGCCGGCACGGCGACGGTCGACGGGCCGGTGACGCCGGAGGAGCGCCGGCTGCGCGTCGGGGCGGAAGACCGGGTGATGTCGGTGACGGCCGAAGACCGGTTGATGTCGGTGGCGGCGGAGGACAGGACGATGGGGGTGGCGGCGGAGGACAGGACGATGGGTGTGGCGGCGGACGACCGGGTGGTGGACGCGGCGCTGATGAACGGCGGCGCGCCGGTTATCTGGGCGGTGGGCCTGATGGTGGCGGTGCTGTACGGCACGGCGACAGTGGAGGTGTAGGATGGCGGACGGCGGCGCGCGGCTGAAAGACCCGCACGCGACACTGGATTATGGGGTTGACTGGTCGGCCTGGCTGGGCGCGGACACGATTGAGAGCGTGGCCTGGTCGGTGCCGGCGGGGTTGACGAAGACGGCCGAGTCGAACACGGACACGGTGGCGTATGTGTGGCTGAGCGGCGGGACGGCGGGGACGACGTACCAGGTGGTGTGCCGGGTGACGACGACGGGCGGGCGAACGGATGATCGGACTCTTGAGTTGATTTGTAAGGAGCGATGAGATGGCGAACAGTTTGTACACGAAGGGGATTGAGGCGCTGATGAAGGGCCAGGTTGACCTGGACACGGACACGATCAAGGTGACGCTGATCGACGCGGCCGACTACACGGTCGACCTGGCGGCGCACGATTTCATCAACGACGTGCCGGCCGGGGCGCGGGTGGCCACGGCGACGCTGGCGAACACCACGGTGACGGGCGGGGCGTTCGACGCCGACGACGTGACGTTCTCGGCGGTGACGGGCGACCAGAGCGAGGCGCTGGTCATCTGGCAGGACACGGGCAACGAGGCGACGTCGGTGCTGATCTACTACGGCGACACGCACACGGGGCTGCCGGTGACGCCGAACGGCGGCGACATCAGCATCACGTGGTCGTCCGGGGCGTCGAAGATTTTCAAGATCGGCTAGGCGCCGGCGATGGCAGAACGGTTGCTGAAGCTGTACGAGGGGTTGCCGGCGTGGGCAGTGGCGGTGACGCTGGCGCTGGCGGCGTGCTCGTTCGTGGCGAGCTACGTCTACCAGCGCCACTTCGGCCGCGTGCGGCTGAACCCGGCGCTGGCGCTGCCGGTGGCGGTGACGCTGCTGGCGACGGCGTTGTTTTACCTGGTCGTGGTGCCAATAAACGACCTGCCGCTGGCGGCGAAGGCGGGGGTGGCACGGGTGTTGTGGCTGGCGATGGCAGCGTGTCTGACGCTGTACAACGCGGCGATGATATTTGACCTGATCAGGAAACTGCGTGGCCATTGATTGGAATTTGTTAATAACCGTGGGGTTAACGCTGGTGGCGCTGGCGGCGGTGGTGATCGCGTTGCACATGAGCCGGGCCCGGGCGGTGCGCTATCAGCCGTCGACGATGCTGGCGGAGATGAGCGGCCGGCTGGAGGAGCTGACGCTGCGGGTGATTGAGGTGGAGCTGGCGTTGAGCCGGTACCGGGTGGGGACGGCGCAGTTGATCGGGCAGGTGGAGACGCTGGGGGCGGTGCCGGTGTGGCGGCCGGAGTGGATCGGCCGGGGGGGAGCGCCGGAGCAGCGGGAGCCGGTGCTGGTGCGGCTGTACCAGGTGATCGCGGAGCACTTCTCGCTGTCGGAGCTGGAGACGCTGATGTTCGAGGTCGGGATCGCGGCGGAGGCGGTGGCGGGCGGGGACACGGTTCATTCGCGGTCGATGGCGCTGGTTCAGTACGCCGCGCGGCATGGGCTACTGGATCAGTTGGTGGCGGCATGTCGCAGGGCGCGGCCGCGCGAGGTGTGGCCGCTGTTGACGGAGATGTAGAAGATGGGTGAGTCGATGACGACGGCCGCGTTGCTGGCGGCACTACTGAGTCTGGTGATGGAGTGGGCGCCGAAGGTGCGGACGTGGTGGGAGGCGCAGTCGGAGACGCGGAAGCGCGGGCTGATGGCGCTGGGCGTGGCGGTGATTACGCTGGCGACGGTGGGCGGGAACTGCTGGATTTACGACGCGTGCCCGGCCGACTGGGTGGCGACGGTCAAGGACGTGTTCCTGACGTTCCTGGTGGCAGCGGCGGTGAACCAGGGGACGTACGGGTTGCTGAAGCGGGAGTAGGGGAGGTCGCTTCGATGGCGGCCAGTTCGGCCTTCATGAGGTCGAGCTGGTCGCGGGCCAGGATGATCTCGTCGGTGACGGCCGCTCGCGGTTCGTCGCGCATGAACATGAGCAACGATTCAATGAGGTGGGTCATGTAGCGTTCGGTGGAGAGGTGGACGACGCGGGCGCAGTCGGGCGGTTCGAGGGCGAGGAGTTCGCGGCGGATGGCCTGAAGGTCGGCGATGGGGCCGGCCAGGGCGACGCGGGCGGTGGAGTCGGCGAGTGTGGCGGCGTCGCGCCAGCGGTCGATAAGGGCGGTGTGGTCGGCCAGGTAGTCGGCGGCGAGGACGGCGCAGGGGGGGATGGCGGTCGGCGGTGCGGTTGGTGTAGGGACGGGGGTGGGGGTGGGGACGGCCGCAGGCCCAGCGCAGGCGGCGAGAAGGAGGGCGAGGAGGAGGAGGGCGGATTTCAGCATGGCGACTACCCCCAATCTGGAAATCTTTAAGCTTGACCCCTTGAAATTCGGCCGGCGGTCGT
>CAZSOD010000228.1:0-2830 GCA_964608255.1 uncultured Ardenticatenaceae bacterium | reverse complement strand
GGCCGACGCGCACGCCCCGGCCCAGCCCCACCGCCACGGCCACGGCCACCGCCACAGCCTCCATCACCCCCTCGCCGACCGCCACCGGCGCGGCGACGGCCACGCCCACGCCCAGCGCCACCCCCACCGCCACCCGCCGCCCCGGCGGCTACCCGGTGTGGGTGCCGTTCGTCATCAGTTCCGCGCCCGATTTGCCTTAGGCAGGACCTGGGGCTGGTTAACCCGATCCGCGCGGGATGACGAACCGCGGGAACCGGCTGAACCGAGGACGCCGGCTGCCGCTACCGGCGAATGACCGGCAGGAACAGCGCCGGCGGCCCCTGCGCGCCCGGCTCCAGCGCCTCGAAGTTCTGGGCGATGACGCTGGGCGGCACGGTGACGCGGCGCACGCCGGGGAAGTAGCCGCGGCCGAGGCCGGAGGCCGTCAGCGCGTAGTCACCCGGGGGCAGCCCGGCCAGAGTGTACTGCCCATCGACGCCGGTCGTGGCGCTATGGCCCTTGTCGCTGCGGATGATCACGCCCGGCATCGCCTCGCCCTGCCCGTCGCGCACCAGTCCCCGCACCTCGTAGGTCGCCGCCACGCCGGTGAAGTCCTGATTGGCCGCGTGGGGCGGCAGCGACACCACCCGCGATGCCGGCACGAACTCATAGCCGGCGCGGGCGGCGCTGACGCGGTAGACGCCCGGCGGCATGCCGTCGATGGCGTAGTAGCCCAGCTCGTCCGTCGTCGCGCGGCGGTCGCCGGCGCTCACGGTCGCCCCGGCCACCGGCCGATCGCCCGCCTCGACCACCCGCCCGGAGATGGTGTACGCCGCCGGGTCGGCCACGAAGGTCTGCCCCGTCGCGTCGGGTGGCACGCTGATGGCGCGCGACGGCGGGTCGAACTGGTAGCCGTCGCGGCTGGCCGTCAGCAGGTAGGCGCCCGCCGGCAGCCCGGTCAGCGTGAAGTAGCCCTGGTCGTTCGTCCGCGTCGTGCGGCCGCCGGCGCTGACCTCCACCTGGGCCAGCGGCCGGCCCGACTCGCGCAGCGTGATCCGCCCCTTGATCGAATAGGTCGCCGCCGACGCCGCGCTGAAGTCCTGGCCGGTGGCGCTGGGCGGCAATGTCACCGTGCGCGAGGGCGGCGTGAAGACGTGGCCGCCCTTCGACGGCGTGATGGTGTAGCTGCCGGGGGGCAGCCCGCCGATGGCGTAGCGGCCCTGGTTGTCCGTCCGGTCGGTGCGGCCGCCGGCGCTCACCGTGACGTCGGCCAGCGGCGCGCCGTCGCGGGTGATGACCCCGGCGACGCTGTAGACGTCCTCGGCCGTGGCGGCGAAATCCTGCCCGAAGGCGTCCGGCGGCAGCGTGACGCGGCGCGCCGGCGGCGAGAAGCTGTAGCCGGCCATGCTCGGCGTGATGGTTTGCTCGCCCGGGGCCAGGTCGGTCAGGCGATAGCGGCCGTTGTCGTTGGTCGTGGCCGTGCGCCCCGTGTTGGTGCTGACAGTCACGCCCTCCAACGGCTGGCCGTCGACGGTGATTACGCCCCAGATTTCGTGGCGCTCGGCCGCCGCGCTGAAGTTCACGCCGGCCGCGTCCGGCGGCAGCGTCACCTCGCGCAGTTCCGGGCCGAAGCGGTAGCCGGCCAGTTCGGCCACCACGGCGTAGGTGCCCGCGCCCAGCCCGGTGATGGCGTAGCTGCCATCGGCGGCGGTGGTCGCCGAGCGGCCGTCGGCGGTGACACTGGCCCCGGCCAACCCCGGGCCGCCGTCGCCCTGCGTGATCCGGCCGCGGACGGTGTAGGTCACCAGCGCCGTGCCGCTGAAGTCCTGGCCGCCGGCGTCGGGCGGCAGCGTGACGGCGCGCACCGGCGGGACGAACACGTAGCCGGCCTTGGCCGCCGTCACGGCGTAGGCGCCGGGCTTCAGAGAGTCGATTTCATACTCGCCGAGGGCGTTGGTCGTCGTGGACTTACCCGCGCCGGCCACGGTCACGCCGGCGATGGGCGCGCCGGTGAAGGCGTCGGTGACGACGCCGGCGATCCGGTACTTCTTGTCCATCTCGCGGGCGGGCGTCTGGGCATCATCGGCGAAGGCGGCCGAGACGGCCGCCGTCAGCAGCGCCAGCGCCAGGACGGCCACGGGCCAGACCCGGCGGCGCGCGGGCACGGGTGATCTACCTCTGTTCATCTCCTTCTCTCCTCCGCGGCGGCCGCCTCGGTCAGGATGGGCCGGTCCCCCAGGGCCGTAACGCCCGGCCGGCGCAGCGCGGTCAATCCTGACCATGGCCGCGACTCCGAAACCCCGACTCAGCGCTAAGTGTAGTGGCCCGCGGCGGCGGGCAAAAGAGGAAAATGTCCCCCCCATCCCCTGCTAAATGGCGCACGCCGGAGGGCGAACAATCCCTCTCTCCAGCGCCGGTGGAGTCCCTCTAAACTCGTCTTCCGTGTCTCGAATTTCGCATCTTTTGCGTATCACCAAAAATATTGTTGACAAAACCAAAATAGTGAGTTAACATGCCAACATATTTGAGGAGATAAGAGCAATGCGCAAAATTTTGGAAGCATGCCCCACCTGCGGCAGCGAGCTGGTCGTCAGCGAAGTGACCTGCACCGTCTGCGACACCGTCGTCCGCAGCCGCTATACGCCGTGCCCGTTCTGCCGCCTCGCGCCCGAGGACCTGGCCTTCATGCTGCTGTTCGTCAAGAGCCGCGGCAACGTCAAGGACATGGAGCGCGAGCTGGGCGTGTCGTACTGGACCATCCGCGGCCGCCTGAACGAGATCATCGCCGCGATGGGCCTGGGCGGGGAGGACGGCGAAGCGGCCGACGCGCCGCCCGACGCCGAACCGCCCG
>CAZSOD010000227.1:0-2834 GCA_964608255.1 uncultured Ardenticatenaceae bacterium | reverse complement strand
CACGACGCCGCCGAGGCGGCCGGACGGTTCGCGGCGCCAGACGCTCAGGGCCACGCGCTAGCCGTTGACGATGTCCACGCGGCAGTTGGGCAGGCCGCTCGAGGTCGAGTCGGCCGCCACCATCACCACCAGGGCCGAGTCCGCGAACAACTGCGGCATGCCGCCGCGGATGAAGTCTTGGACATCTTCCGCGTTGGCAATCGGGATGCGCGCCTCGGCGAGCGGCCGGAGGACGTGGACGTTGAAGGTACCCACCGTCGCGACCGTCCCCTGCACGTTCGTGATGAGGCTCACGCCCTTATCGCCGGCCTGCAGGGGTAACTGCCAGCAGCGTCCCAGAGTCGGTGCCGCACCGATGCCGACTGCGCCTGTGCTGCGTCCAGCCGTCCCCGCGTCGCTGGTGTACAGCACGGTGACGGCTTGGTTCCCGGTGGCCGCCGTCACCTGCTCGACCCAGATTTCCGTCTGGCCGGCGCAGGCCGCGGCCGTGCCACCAGGGACGCGCCCCAGGAAGGACGGCTGCGTGGCGAGCGCCGTGTTCGCGTTGAAGGCGTAGGCCCCGCACGAGAAGAGCCGATCGTAGAGCCTCAGCCGGCACGCCACGGTGCACCCGAACGCGGCGCGACCCAGGTAGCCCGTGGCCGCGCCTCCGAACGCGTTGATCGCGGGGTAGCCAGCCGTGGCGTCGGTGTGCACCAGTCCGTTGGCCGTGTTCCCGATCGCCAGCGTCCCGGCGCCTGGGTTGCCGGCGATATCGAACATGCTGAACCAGCCGGCGGCCACGGTCGTGCGCGCGGCGGTCTTGTCGATGATGAGGCGCTGCTTCGCTGCCGCGATCCATCCGTCAAGCGTGGTGATGGCCATGGCTAGGTCAGGCTGGCCGTGAGCTGGCCAGAGGGGAGCTGAAACGTGTCCCCAGAGTTGACGGTCTTGGAGGCGCTGAGCGCGCCCCCCCACAGGAAGTTGACGCCACTGCTCGCGTCCCAGATGCCGACGTGCGTCACGGTGCAGGCCGGCATCAGCGTGAAGTTGATGTCCGCGTTGCTCGCCTTGCTCGAGGCGCCGGCCGCGGCGAAGCTGCTGCTCGCCAGCTGGCGCGCGTAGCTGCCGCCCGTGCACTCGTTGGCGCCCGTCGTCCCGGGGTCGGCCGTGTGCAGGGAGACGTAGATGTTCGTGGGCTGCGTGAACGGCGTCCCCTTGAGGACGTGGTCCAGCAGCTTCGGGATGACGTACGCCGAGAGGGCCATGACGCTACTCCGAGTAGAGCAGGAACTGCTCCATGGGACGCGCGAACGTCAGGAAGCGCAGATGCACCGTCAGGTCGGCGCCCACGGTCCCCGACCCGCACTGGTCGACCTGCACGCGCCCGCGCGCGTCCGTCGTCGTGGTCCCGTGCATCGCCGCGAACGTGCGGTAGCGGTACGTGGCATCCGGCGCCGCGCTCCCGCTGGTGCCCGCAGCCGCGATCTGGGGCCGCGTGCTGTAGGCGCTGTTCCACGAAGCCCCGTTGTAGACCTCCACGTCCGCGATCAGGGCCTGGGTCGTCGGGGCCGTGACCGCGTGCAGCTGCACCTCGCGCAGCAGGGCCGGGCGGTCCATGCTGAACCACGCCTTGTCCGTGCTCGTGGCGCAGTTGCCCGGGAAGAAGAAGGTCATCTGCCGCTCTTCGGTGACGCTGGGCTGTGGGTACTCCGGCGTCACCGGGCCCAGGATCGCCGTCGGCCCGCTCAGGTAGCACGTCTTGGTGGTCGCCACCTCGAACGAGAACAGCAGCTGCGTGGCAGAGGCGTCCACGGTCTGCGTGGCCGTCAGCCAGGTCCACGTCGCAGCCGTGGCGTAGCTGCTGCTGTTCGTGTTCACGCCGTCGTACAGCGCGATCCGGCCCGAGCTGGCCGAGGCGCAGTAGACCCACGCCCCCACGCTCCACTCCCGCCCATCCATGCCGTCGTCGTAGGAGCTGCTCGAGAGCACGGTCTGCTGCAGGTAGGCCGAAGCCCCGGCGGCCGTGACCTTGGCCGCGTAGGGCCCCCACTTGCGCGTCGTGTCCCCGAGTCCCGTGCCGCTGCGCGCCACGCTGGCCCCGCCGCCGCCCAGGACGTAGTAGCTCGGCGCGGCCGAGTCGCCCGCCGCCCAGATCAGGAACGTGTTGTCCGCGAGCAGGTTCACCGCGCCCTGGCTCTGGCCGATGGCCGTCCAGTTGTTGCGGAGGTCGGCCGACACCAGCGCCGAGGAGCTGGCTGGCTTTGTTCGATCCCAAGCGGCCCAGCCCTGCAGCGGCAGCAGGAAGGCCAGGGCCACGGCCAGGACGGCCGCGAAGCGGTTGCGTCGGCGCATCATCACACCTCCACGGCCGTAGCCGTCACGATCTGGTTGTCGTAGTCGATCTCGCGCGAGATGACCCGCACGTCCACGGGCGACGTGACGCCCGAGCGGTCGGCCAGGCCGCCCTGCGTCGGGTACAGCCGCACGATCTGGCCTGGACGCACCCGCAACAGTTGCCCGCGCACGGTCATGCGGTAGCGCCGCTTGACCTCCGTCACGTCTGCCAGCGCAGCCAGCACGTCGCTCGCATCGGCCGCGGTGGCCAGGTACGTCTCCCAGGCGCGGACATCCGAGCGCCCGTAGCGGAGGCCGTAGTCGGTGGCGACCTCCTCGGCCGACAGCCTCCCCGGGCCCCACAGCACGCGCATGAGGCCGTACAGGTCCGCCTGCTCGAGGCCGCTCTTGAGCCCGCCGATGAAGTCGCGGTCGCGCAGCTCGACGCCGCCGGACGCCCAGGCGGTCGCGCGCCGCTCGTAGCGCCACAGGTCGTCGTCGAAGGTCAGGTCGGCCAG
>CAZSOD010000226.1:0-2857 GCA_964608255.1 uncultured Ardenticatenaceae bacterium | reverse complement strand
TGCGCCAGCGCCAGATCGCCGCGGAGTTTCTGGAGCCAGGCCGCGCCCATTACGTCGCCGATTTCTTCGGTGAGGGCGGCGCTTTCCGCGGCGCTGGTCTCCGCCTGGGCGTAATCGCGCTGCTGGAGATGGAACCAGGCCAGGTGAGCCAGGACGACGGGCAATTGCGCCCGATCGCCAAGCTGCCGGAAGAGGGCCACGCTACGTTCGAAGCGGGCTTGCGCCTGGGCCGGGTCCTTCGACAGATCGCCCAAGCTCATCAAGGCCCAGGCCTGGACCCATCGCCCCTCTTCGGCCAGGCTTTCGCCCAGCGCCAGACTTTCCTCCAGCGCCGCGGCCGCCGCGGCCGGATCGCCCAGATCGAGCCGGACAGCGCCCAGCAACGCCAGCGCATAGGCCAGGTCCCACGCCGAGGCGGCCGACGCGCGCAGGATAGCCACGGCCTCATCCAACTGGTCGCGGGCAAGGAGATAGTCGTTGCTTCCCCAATGGGCCAGGTTGGCCGAGGCGATCAGCGCGCGGGCGCGGGCGGGCGTCGGCGCGGCGACCGGCGCGGCCAGCAACTTCGCCATCCACATCGGTCCCTCGCGCCAGTGGCCGCGCAGGTTCCAGTACCAGAGCGACGCGCCGACCAGGCGCAGGCCCGGCTGCGGGTCGTTGGCCGCCGCCCAATCGAGCGCGGCGCGAAGATTATCAAGTTCCAGGTCCAATAAATCTAGCCATCGAAGCTGTCGCGGCCCGCGCAATTCACCCTCTGTTTCTTCGACCCACCGGGCAAAGAACTCCAGATGGGCCGTGCGCGCCCGCTCCATTTCCCCCGCCTCGCCGAGTTTCTCGCGGGCGTACTCGCGGATCGTCTCCAGCATGGTGAAGCGCGTCTGCCCGCGTTCCTGCCCGGCGGCGACGAGCGATTTGTCCACTAAGCGATGGAGCAGAGCAAGCGTCGCCGGGAGAGTTGCCGTGGAAGCGCCAGACTCGGGTATGTTGAGTACGTGGCGAGCCGCCTCCGGCGTGCAGCCTCCCGCAAAGACCGCCAGGCGGCGGAACAACACCTGCTCGGCCGCGGGGAGCAGGTCGTAGCTCCAATCAATGACCCCGCGCAAGGTCTGGTGGCGCGGCGGCGCGGCGCGGCTGCCGGAGGTGAGAAGTTGGAACCGATCGTCAAGCCGGGCGGCCAGTTCCTCCGCCGGCAGGGCGCGCATCCACATCGCCGCCAGTTCGATCGCCAGCGGGATGCCGTCGAGGCGAGCGCAGATCTGCCGGACGGCGGCGGCGTTGGCCGCGGTGAGGGCGAAGGCCGGGTTGATCGCCGTCGCTCGTTCCACGAAGAGCCGGATGCCTTCGTAGTCTAGCAATGCGCCGGCCTCCGCTGGCAGAGAAGCTCGCGGAACCGCAAGGGCGGGAACCGGAAGGGCGTGCTCGCCGATCAGGCCCAGGGCTTGCCGGCTGGTTGCCAGGATAGCCAGCCCTGGACAACGGCCGAGCAGCGCGTCGGCCAGCGCCGCCGCGGCCGAGACGAGGTGCTCGCAATTGTCCAGGATGAGCAGCAGCCGGCGGGCTTGCAGAAAAGCGACGAGGGTGTCCGCGGTAGGCTCATCTGGCGATTCGCGCGCGCCCAGCGCCTGGGCGACGGCATGAGGAACCAGCCCGGCGTCGTCCAGCCCCGCCAGTTCGACCCACCAGACGCCGTCGGGGAAGGCGTCTATCAGGTCGGCGCCAACCTGGACGGCGAGCCGCGTCTTGCCGCTGCCGCCCGGCCCGGTCAGGGTGATCAGGCGAACGGCCGGCGGCGTCGATCGCGCGGTCGAGACCGGCCCGGCCGGGGGCGTTGCCGTCGCTCCATGCACGAAGCGCGTCTTCACCCACGCGGTTTCCGCTTCCCGGCCGACGAAACTGCTCAACGGGATCGGCAAATTGGTGATTCGCGCCTCGGCCGCGGGTTGCCCGGCCGCGGCTTCCTTGAGCCAGCGGTAGAGCGCCATCGTCTCCGCGCTGGGCGCGACGGCCAGTTCCTCGCGGAGGAGTCGCCGGCAGATTTCATACTGCTGTAAGGCCTCGCTCCGCCGGCCGAGGGCCAGATAGCAGAACATGAGCTGCTGGTGCGCCCGTTCGTTGGCCGGGTCGACGCTCAAGACGCGTTGGGCGACCTCGACGGCTCGCGGGTAGTCGCTGCGCGCGCGCCACATCTGAACCAGGGAGAGCGCGCTTTCTAGGTAAAGCTCACGGTAGCGCTCGCGGAGGGGGACAACCCAGTCGTCATAGAAGCCGGGCAGTAGTTCGCCGGTGTAGAGCGCGACCGCTGACAGCAAGTCCGGATCCGGCTCAAGGGAAACGCCGATCCCCGGCCGCCCGGCGCGCAGGCGGCGCTCAAAGGCCAATGCGTCTACCCACAGCGGGTAGTCCGGGTTCAACCGGGCGGTCAGCCGATCGGCCAGCAGCGCGTCATCGCCCAGCGCCCGGCGCAGCGTGGTCAGCGCCTTGCGCAGCGAGCCGCGCGCCTGCTCGTCGGGCGAATCGCCCCAGAACAGGCCGGCCAGCGCCTCGCGGTTGTGCGTGCGGGGGAAAAGGGCCAGGAAAGCGAGCAGCGCCTCGGCCTTGCGCGTCGGCAGGCGAATCGGCTCCCCGGCGCGCGTCAGATGGAACGCGCCGAATAGGGAGAGGCGCGCGGCGGCCGAATCCGCGGGTTGTCGGGCGAGAGCCATGACGCGACCCCGGTGCGAGTTGACCGATAAGTCTCAGGGTTTTAGCGCAAGTGAGCGGGAACGTAAAGGGGCGGAGAGGGACGACAGACGACGGACGACGGACCACGGCAAGAGGCTACTTTCCGGCTGTGGTCTGTGGTCTGTCGTCCGTGGTC
>CAZSOD010000225.1:0-2892 GCA_964608255.1 uncultured Ardenticatenaceae bacterium | reverse complement strand
CAGCGCCTCGCGCCACCGGGCGCCGTCGCGCCAGCGGAAGCCGGCCGGCGCGACGCCGGCGGCTTCCGGCCCTACCCACTGCCAGCGCACCTCCGCCGCGGCCTCGCCATCCGATCCCGGGCTGTTCTCCAGCACGTAGGCCCGCTCGAAGCCCACCGCCAGGCCCAGGTGGGCCAGCACCTCCGGCAGCGTTTCGGCCAGCCGGCTGGTGAACAGGAGCTGCTGGGTGGCGTAGCTGATCGCCTCCTGAATGATGTCACGCCGGCGGAGGCGGTCTTCGGCCTGCTTTAAAGACGTGATGTCGGCCACCACGCCGCTGATGCGGCGGGCGCGGCCGTTGGCATCGTAGGCCGTGGCCCCGCGGGCCAGCACCCAGCGCGTTCGCCCGCTCGCGTCAAGCACGCTGTACTTTTGCTCGTAGGACGAAGCCAGCCCGCGCAGATGCTCGCCCAGCACCTTGCTGACCTGCGGCCGGTGAACGGGATGCACCCTGTTGAGCCAGTCGTCAGCCGTGTGGCTGAGTCGCCCCGTCTCCAGCCCCAAGATGGCCTTCAAATTCGCGTCGAAGTACATAGCGCCCGTGTCCGGGTTATATTCCCAGGCCCCCATCAGCACGCTGTCGGTCGCCAGTTCGTACTGCTCCCGGCTCAGGCGCAGTTTTTCCTCGATGCCGAGGACACCCACCACCTCGCCCTCGGCGTCGAGCAAGGGCAGTTTGTTGGTGTCCACCCAGTAGTGGCGGCCGTCGGCCTGAATCTGGTACTGGATGATATGGTAGATGGGGGCGCGGCTCTCGATGACCCGGCGGTCCATGGCCCGGAAGAAGTCCGATTGCTCCTTTTTCCAGGGTAAGTCATAGTCGGTCTTGCCGACGACGTTTTCCGGCGCGCCCTGTCCGGCGTCTCCGGCGAAGGCACGGTTGCAGCCGCGGTAGACGGAGTGGCGGTCCTTCCAGAAAACGGCCAGCGGGATGTTGTCGAGCATCAGCTGGAGAAGCTGCTGCGTCTCCTGTAACTGGCGGGCAAGCGTCGGTTCGTCGGTCATATAGGTTGCGCGGCGACGGTTGTGGCCCGTCGCGGGGTGGCGGCAATTATAACAAGAGCGGGGCCAGCTTCCAGACCTGTGGGGCTGGCCGACATTATGCTATAGTGTCCCGGCTAGCAAGGGAGGACAAGGATGCTTCGCTATTGGTGTTTTCTGTTCGTGAGCCTGGTTGCGCTCGGCGCGCCGGCCTGTTCCGGCGGCGCGGCCGTCGTCGGCGTGGAGCGCTCGGGCGAAGACGGCGCGACCGGACCGCAACGGATCGAGGGGGCGACGGAAGTGGTCAAGTTTGACGCGGCGGCCGTCCCGTTAGGCGACCGGCAGCCGGTGGGCGGCGCGTGCGCCGCCTCTATCGCCGTACCCGGCGCGTACCGCTGCGACCTGGACAGCGGCGAAGCGGCCGACCCGTGCTTTGCCGTCAGCAGCGCGCGGCTCATTTGCAACCCTGATCCCGTCTCCGGCGGCTATGCCACCCTCGTCGATGCCGGCAGCTCGCTCTCGCCCATAGCGCCGCCGCCGGCCGACCGGCAAGTGCAATTCTTCGTCGAGCTGGAGGGCGGCCGCGCCTGCGCCCTGCGCACCGGCCCGGAACCGGTCATCATCGGCGGCATTGCCGCGCTTTATGAGTGCGACGAGCCGTACACCTACCTGCTCGGCTTTGAGAAGTCCGCGCCCGCGTGGGAGGCCGCGCTCTACACACTCGACCCGGCCACCGGCGCGTCGCCGTCGGGCAAAGTGCCGGTGAATGTGGTGCGAGCGTGGGTGCCGTGAGCCGGTCGCGGCGCAAGCTATTTCACGTACAGGTCAAAAAAGTCCCCTACCCGCGTTATCATCTCCGACCAGCCCTGACCGTAGAACAGATGCCCCTGCCCCTCGTAGACGAATAGCTCCGCCGGCTTGCCCGCCGCCTGGAACGCCGCATACAACTTGATCGACCATTCCGGCGGGGTGGCGTTGAGTTCCGCGCCGTCGGCCGCGCCGATGTGGATCTGCACCGGCGCGGTTACCCGGTCGAGGTGGTAGATGGGCGCGATGTCGCGCAGGCGGGCCGGGTCGGCCGCGGCGGCCACGTAGTCGGCAATGACTTCCGGCGGCAGGTCGGCCAGGATGGCTTCACCCGGGTTGCAGTTGGTCGTGGCCTGCGACTCCCCCGGCAAGCAACCGCGCCCCCAGCGAGCGATCAAATCGGCGTCGTCGCCGCTATTGGCTGCGTAGAGCACGGCCGCCCTCACCCGCGAGTCGATGGTCAGCACCTTGGTCGTGATACCGCCGCCCATCGAGTGGCCCCACATACCCAGCCGCGCCGGGTCGGCCTGGGGGATGGACGGCAGGGAGCCGATGAGGTTCAGCACGTCCGCCACCAGCCCGGTGTGGAAGAGGCTCGGCCCCCAGTCGGACTCGCCCCACGTCCGGTAGTCGGGCGCGATGGTCAGATAGCCGCGGCCGTTCAGGTACTCGGCGGCCATCCACGTGCCCGACCCGGCCCAGTAGCTGCCCCGGTCGTGGTAGCCGTGGTTGAGGATGATGACCGGAAACGGCCCGGGGCCGGGTGGAATCTGCATGATGCCGGTGATGCGCAGGCCATCGCTGGGGTAGGCGATGTAGTAGCGGGTGTAGCTATCGGTCGTCTCCAGCGTGCGCAGGATTTCGACCGGCCCGCCGGGGTACTGGCGAGCGCGCAATGCGTCGAGCGTAACGCCGAGCGGGTCGGGCGTGGGCGTGGGAGAGGGGACGGCCGTCGGTGGCGGCGTGGCCGTCATGGTCGCCGTGGCGGTGGGCGGCGAAGATGTCGGCGCGGCCGTCGCCGTGGCCGCCGCGTCGCCCACCCGGGGCGTCACCGGCGGCGTCGGG
>CAZSOD010000224.1:0-2905 GCA_964608255.1 uncultured Ardenticatenaceae bacterium | reverse complement strand
TGGCCCGTAGCCGGTCCAGATGATCGCTTTCATGGTGTCCCCTTAACCGGCTTGCCGGTCAGGCCCAGCGCCAGGCGTGCCAGACGGTCAATACGTTGATGCCCAGACCGACGACGATGAGAAACTTGTCGTAAGCGCCGGGATAGGTCGGCAGCCCGACCGCGTTGAACAGGAACAGCGCCACAGCCGCGATGAGGGTCACCCAGCGGTTAACCGGGTCGGGCAGGGACAGCGAGAGATAGATCATCACGATCGGAATCACCATGATGGCGGCGACGGCCAGCCACATGCCCTGTCCCATCTGCATGCCGCCGATCTTGCCCGGCACGAAATCGCCGGCGAAGATGCGCAGCACGTCGCCCAGGAGATAGGTCAGCATCAGCGCCACCCACAGCGCGGCCAGTTTGATGTTGATATCGGCCATCGCTTACGCCTCCTCTATCGTAACCACCACTTTCCCCCGCGCCCGGCCCGTCTCCACGTAGCGCAGCGCCTCGGCTGCCTCGGCCAGCGGATAGCAGCGGTCAATGACCGGCGCGATCTGGCCGGCCGCAATGAGTTCACTCACGAAGGCCAGATCAGCCGCGTTGCCCTTAGCCGACAGCGTGCGGAACGACTTGCCGCCGGGCTTCGACCGGCCCTTGCCGAACAGCATGGTCTGGAACAACTGCCGGGTCGCCCCACCGGACACGACCAACGTCCCCGACGGCGCGAGAGCGCGCTCGAAGTCGTCAAGCGCGCGCTGGCCGTTGACGGCGACGATCAGGTCGTAGTGCCGGCCGTTGCGACTGAAGTCCTCCTGAGTGTAGTCGATGACGTGAGCGGCGCCCAGCGAGCGGGCCATATCCAGCTTCGCCGGGCTGGTGACGGCCGTCACCTCCGCGCCCAGCGCCCGGGCGATCTGGACGGCGAACGTGCCGACGCCGCCGGAAGCGCCGTTGATGAGAACGCGCTGGCCCGGCCGGAGCTGACCCACATCGCGCAAACCCTGCAGGGCGGTGACGGCGGACATCGGCACGGCCGCGGCCTCGATGAAGGACAGGTTCGCCGGCTTGTGGGCCAGCAGCCCTTCCGGCGCGGCGACGTACTCAGCCAGCCCACCGAAGCCGCTGTTCGCCAGGTCGCCGTAGACCGCGTCGCCTGGCTTGAAGGCGGTGACGTTCGGCCCCACCGCTTCCACCCGCCCGGCGACGTCCGCGCCCAGGATGGTGTTGCGGGGCTTCAGCAGGCCGTTCATGAACCGGACGAGGATCGGGCTGGCGCGCAGCATGCGCCAGTCGGCGGCGTTCAGTCCGGTCGCCGCGACCTTGATGAGCACTTCGCCGTCCTCAGGTGTGGGCTTCTCGACCTCGCACAGCTTCATCACGTCCGGCGAACCATATCGTTCGTTAACTATCGCTTTCATGTATTACCTCATGGGAAGAAACCACAGATTGCACAGATTACACAGATTTCTCAGAACGTAATCTGTGTAATCCGTGTAATCTGTGGTTGCCTTCTGAAATCAACCGAACTTGACCGACGGCATGTCGCGCCCGGCGAACAGGATCTTGCCCAGCTTGCCCAGCGGGTCGAGCAGCGACAGGAACCCGGCCACGATGGCGATGCCCAGCCCGCCGTTGCTGATAAAGGGCACGTTGGCCAGCGCCGGCACGGCGTTGAAGAGCCCGTTGAACAGCGGCCCGATGATGACGTAGTAGGCGGCGACCGCGCCGAGCAGCCCCAGCGCCGCCTCGGCCAGTAGCAGGGTCGCGTTCCAGCGCCCGCGCCGCAGCGCCAGCAGGTTGACCACCACCGAACCGGCGGTCGTCGCGATGAGCGCGATCAGCCAGCCCTCCGGGACCGGGACGACTTCGGTCGTCCCGCTGGGAATGAAACGCAGCGTCAGACCGCCGACGCGCAGGAAGTAGAGCAACAGCAGCGCGCCGAACGTGCCGAAGGCCGCGCCGAAGGCCACCTCGGCCCGGTCGACCGCGGCCGGGTCATTGACCGGCGGCAGTTCGCGCGGGTTGAAGCTCGCCTCTTTCTGGTCAAGTTCCACACCCGAGTGCTGGAAGATGGCAAAGAGCAGGACGACGATGGCGGTGAAGGTGAAGACCACCTGAACAACCAGCGCCGCTGTCTCCAGGAACAGGCCGACCAGCGTGCCCTGCCCGCCGTCGAGGAATGACAGCAGCACCTTGACCAGGATAGCGATGATCGGCACCAGCACCCAGCCGCGCTGCAAGACGTACATCATCGCCGGGTACAGGTCCGGGCCGATGAGGTACTGCTCGCGGCCGTAGGACTTGGCCATCTGGCGCGGTTCGCCCAGTTCGGCCAGCAGCGCGGCCACGTCGTCATCCGTCGGCGCGCCCTTGTAGCGGTCGTCCAGTTGGTCCTGGATGAGCGACCGCAGCTCATCGGTGATCTCTTTCCGTTCGTTCGGCGCCAGGTAGCGCCCTACCTGATGCACGTAGCGTTCAACCAAGTCAGTCATGTCTCTCTCCTTAGAGCAGTTTTCGCATCACGTCGACGGTTTCGAACCAGTCGCCGGTCAATGTCGCCAGAACCTTGCGCCCATCGGCGCTGAGTTGATAGTACTTGCGCGGCCGCGCCTCCGACACGTCCCACTCGCTCGCCAGCAACCCCTGCTTCTCCAGCCGGCGGAGGAGGGGGTAGAGCGTCCCTTCCTCGACTTCCAGCCCGCGCTCGGCGAGAAGCTGGATAAGGCTGTAGCCATACTGCGGGCTGTCGAGCTGGCTGAGGACGGCGAGGACGACGATCCCGCGCCGGAGTTCCAGCCGCAGGTTGCCAATCGTCTCGTCTCGTTCGGTCATGTACTGTACGTCCTTTATTACTGTGTCAATCTCATAACTGTGTCATACACAGTATATCATACTGTAGGTCGCACAGTGTTGTCAAG
>CAZSOD010000223.1:0-2941 GCA_964608255.1 uncultured Ardenticatenaceae bacterium | reverse complement strand
TCCCGCTGGTGCGGCCGATCATGGTCGTGTCGATGATCCTGACCTTCTTCGGCACCTATAGCGACTACCTGATGCCGCGCGTCATGATCACCGCCTCGGAGAAGTTCACGTTGATGCTGGCGCTCCAGCAGTACATCGGCGACAACTTCTCCCAGGACTGGGGGCCCTTCGCCGCCGGTTCGGTCATCGGGGCTATCCCGATGGTCGCCCTATACCTAATCTTGCAGGACTACATCGTCGGCGGCCTGACAGCCGGGGCGGTGAAAGGGTAGTCTTCGCAAGTCCGTCGAAGCCGGGTTTCGCGCTAGCGCCCGGTTTGCCTGTGTTATCAACTAGTCGAGGGGGCATACGCTTGTATGCCCCCTTCTGATGTAGCGCGATTCTGGAAAATCGCGCCGCGGGGTGGTTCGGGAGAATCGCCCTACGTTTGGAGCACCACCATGCACCCAACAGCCAAACGACTGACGACCCTTCTCCTGACGCTCTTCCTGTTTCTCGCTGCTTGCCGCGAGGAGCCGGCGGCCACGCCCACCCCGGCGCTGGAAGCCGCGGCCGAGACGGCCGCCGCGCCGACCGGCGAACCGGCTCCCACTGCAGCCCCGCCCACAGTTGAACCGACTGCGGCGCCGACGGCCGAGCCCACCCCGGAGCCGACACCCGTGCCGGCGGCCTGCTCGCCCGACGACCCCATCTACCTGGCCATCATCTGGCATCAGCACCAGCCGGTTTACTACAAAGACCCGGAAACCGGCGTCTATGCCAAGCCGTGGGTGCGCCTCCACGCCGCCAAGGACTATGTGGACATGGCGGCGATCTTGCAGCAGTACCCGAACGTGAAGGCCACGTTTAACCTGACGCCCAGCCTCATCCGGCAATTGGATGACCTGAGCGCCGGGGCAACCGACCTCTACCAGGACTACACGAATGTCCCGGCCGAGGAGCTGACCGACCCGCAGAAGCAGTTCCTCCTCGACCGCTTCTTCGACACCAACCGCAAAATCATCGCCCGCTTCCCGCGCTACCAGGAACTTCTAGAGAAGCGCGACAGCAGCGACACCGCTCTGACCGATTTCACGGCCCAGGACTACCGCGACTTGCAGTTGCTCTTCAACCTCGCCTGGACTGACCCCGACTGGCTGGCGCAGGAGCCGCTGGCGGCGCTCGTGGACAAGGGCGAGGGGTATAGCGAAGAGGACAAGGCCATCGTGCTGGCCGAACACCTGCGGCTCATCAACGAGGTCATCCCCCTCCACCGCGCGATGCAGGAAACCGGGCAGATCGAAGTGACGATGACGCCCTTCGCCCATCCCATCCTGCCGCTGCTGGTTAACACCGATCTGGCGCTGAAGGCGCTGCCCGACATTCAGTTGCCCAGCGCGCCGTTCATCTGGGGGCAGGATGCCGTCGCCCAGGTGGAGCGCGGCGTCACCTACTATGAAGAGCATTTCGGCCGCCCGCCGCGCGGGATGTGGCCGTCCGAGGGCTCCGTGGCCGAAGAAATGGTCAGCATGGTGGCTGACAGCGGCCTGCGCTGGATGGCTTCCAGCGAGGGTGTTCTGGCCCATAGCCTGAACCTGGACAGTTTCACTCGCGACGGCAACGAAACCGTGGTAGAGGCCGATCGCCTCTACCGCCCCTACAACGTCCAGGGTCGGAACGGCGGCCCGGTGGCTATCCTTTTCCGCGACCTCATCATCTCCGACAAGGTGGGTTTCACCTACTCCGGCCTGCCCGGCGCGGCGGCGGCCGACGACTTCATGCAACGCATCCACAACATCTGCGGCCGGCTGCAAGCGGAGGGCGGCGCGGGTCCCCACCTCGTCTCCGTCATCCTCGACGGCGAAAACGCCTGGGAGCACTATGACAATGACGGCAAGGAGTTTCTGCACGCGCTCTATGAAAACCTGAGCAACGAGCCGTCCATCGTCACTGTGACGCCGAGCGAGTTCCTGGAGCTTGCGCCGGAGCCGACGCGGCTCGGCCACCTGTGGGCCGGCTCGTGGATCAACAGCGACTTCGGCACCTGGATCGGCGAGGAAGAGGAGAACAAGGCGTGGGATTTGCTGCGGGAGACGCGCTTCGACCTCCAGACCTACGTCACCGGCCGCAACCGCGACAACGTGACGCCCGAGGCGCTGGCCGAGGCGTTTACCCAGATGTACATCGCCGAGGGTTCCGACTGGTTCTGGTGGTACGGCGCGGACCAGGACTCCGGCGACGACGCCTCGTTCGACGCCCAGTTCCGCAACACGCTCAAGCAGGTCTACGCGACGCTGGGCGCGGAGCCGCCGAGCGTGCTCGACGTGCCGATCATCCCGGCCGTGGCGGCGACGGCCGACCGACCGGCGACGGGACTTCTCTCCCCGACCATCGACGGCGTTGTGGCCGAGGGCGAATGGGACGCCGCCGGGCTCTATGTCGCCAGTGGGGGGGTGATGGCGGCGGCTACGCCGGCCTTTGCCGATCTGGCCTACGGCTTCGACGCCCGCAACCTCTACCTGAAAGCCGCATTAAACCCGGACTTCCAACTACCCGCCGGGGTGGGCACGGTCGAGTTCTACATCGCCGCGCCTATCAGCGGCCAGGCCAGCAACTTTACCCAGAGCGGTCAGTTGCTTGGCTTCGGCGCCAACCGGATGCTGGAGTTGAAGTTCAGCGGCGGCGCGCTGGGCGGGGTGACGTTCTACCAGGCTGGTGCGGACGGCTGGCAGGTTGTCGCCACCGGCACGGCCCGCGACGGCCAGGCGGCGTTTGACGTCTCCGACGAAGCCGCCGGCGGCGTCGCCGCCAACGAGGGCCAGATCGAGGTCGCCGTTCCCCTGGCGGCGCTGGGCAACGCCGACGTCGGAGCGCGGCTCATCCTGCGCGGCGTTTTCGGCCAGACCATCGACCGCAATCGAATTGACGCCGACCTCATCCCCTCCACCGGCCCGGCCGAACT
>CAZSOD010000222.1:0-2974 GCA_964608255.1 uncultured Ardenticatenaceae bacterium | reverse complement strand
TGAAGGCGCAGGGCCACAACATGGGCAAGTCGCTGGTCGAGGAAGAGGCGCTGCCGGAGGCCAAGCGGCTGCTGGGGATGGCCGCCGACCGGCTCATCCTGCCGGTTGACCTGGTGACGGCGGCGGAGATGACCAACGAAGCGCCGACCGAGGTCGAGATGGTCTGGGCGCTGACGCCCGAGCGGATGGCGCTCGACATCGGCCCGGCGACGCTGGAGCGGTTCAACGCCGAGCTGCAAGGGGCGCAACTGGTGGTCTGGAACGGGCCGATGGGCGTGTTCGAGGTGCCGCAGTTCGCCAACGGCACGAACCAACTGGCGCAGACCCTGGCCGGGCTGGTCGACCACGGCGCGAAGGTGATCATCGGCGGCGGCGACTCGGCCGCGGCGGTGCGCAAGGCGGGGCTGACGGACAAGATGACCCACGTCAGCACCGGCGGCGGCGCGAGCCTGGAACTGCTGGAGGGCCGGCAGTTGCCGGGGGTGGTGGCGCTGGACGAGAAGTAGGCGCTGCTT
Organism: uncultured Ardenticatenaceae bacterium; assembly: GCA_964608255.1. Classification (GTDB taxonomy): domain Bacteria; phylum Chloroflexota; class Anaerolineae; order Promineifilales; family Promineifilaceae; genus Promineifilum. The sequence goes on along the minus strand of CAZSOD010000222.1, from coordinate 2,459 downwards.
TCTGGCGAAGATCTAACGCAAGAGGCCCGGTCGCCAGTACCGGGCCTCTTGCGTTTGCGTAGCGGGAACTCAACTTGCCAACAGGGTAGCCCCCTGAGTTAACTACCCCTGCAGAGCGCAAGGCCGGTACGAGGGCAAACAAAAGCGAAGCAGTGAAGCGATTTGGCAAATCGCGCTACACCCACGAACATACCTTTCGATAGGCGATCCGCCCCGGCATCTTCCTTATCCTCTAGGGGACAAAGTTCGCCGCGTCTGTTTCGGCCAGCCGGTCGAAGGGTACCACGCGGCGCTTGATGCCCCATGACCGACCTCTCTGCCCGCCACGACGCCTATGCCGCTGGCTACGACGCGCAGGTAGTCGAATACGACTGCTACATCGCCGAGGCGCTCTTCGGCCTCAGCTACGCCTTTGTCGCGCCCGGCCAACGCTTGCTCGACGCGGGCATCGGTAGCGGGCTGTCGGCCGCGCCCTTCGCCCGGGCCGGGCTGCGCGTGTGGGGTATGGACTTCGCGCCGGCCATGCTTGCCCTGTGCCGGGCCAAGGGGATTGCCGACGATCTGCGCGAGCATGACGTGCGGCAACTCCCGTGGCCCTACGCCGCCGCGTCGTTCGACCACGTGATCAGTTGCGGCGTTTTCCACTTCATCGCCGACCTCGACGCCATCTTCCGCGAGGTGGTGCGAGTGCTGCGGCCCGGCGGCGCGTTCGCCTTCACCACCCGGCTGCCCGACCGCGATAACGCCGGTGGGCCGTACACCCGCCAGCGCGCCGGCGACCTTGACGTTTTCAGCCACACGCCCGCCTACGTACAGGTCTGTCTGGACGAGGTTGGACTGAGACGGGCCAGGACGCTGCGCTGTTTCGTCGGGCCGGACGCGCACTGCGTGTGGGTCGCCCGGGCCAAGGAGCGCGATTTGCCATGAGCGCCGCCATCCCGCCCGACTTCCTGGACTTAGTCAAAGGCCCGCCCGCGGCCGCGCTCAGCACCCTGATGCCCGACGGCCAACCGCAGACCACCGTCGTCTGGTGCGATTACGACGGGACGTACCTGCGCGTCAACACCATGCGCGGCTTCCGCAAGGAGCGGAACATGCGCCGCGACCCGCGGGTGACGCTGCTATGCTTTGACCCGCGCCGGCCGCTGCGCTATCTGGAAGTGCGCGGCGAAGTGGTCGAGATGACCGAGACCGGCGCGCTGGAGCATCTCGACGGCCTGGCGCGGCTCTACATGGGCAAGGCGCCCTACTTTGGCGCGTGCGTGCCGGCTGAACTCCAGGCCACGGAAACGCCCGTCCTGTGCCTGATCCGGCCGACGCGCGTGGTAGCCCTCGACGCCCGCAAAGGCAAGCCATGACCGTTCCCATCCCCGCTTCTCATCTCGATCTGCTGACCCGCCCCGTTCACGGCGTGCTGACGACGCTGATGCCCGACGGCCGGCCGCAATCGTGCCTCATGTGGTGCGACACCGACGGCGAGTGCGCGCGCATCAACACCACGGCCGAGCGCCAGAAGGGGCGCAACATGCGTCGCGATCCGCGCGTGACGCTGCTCCTCATCGACCCGGAGGACACCACGCGCTTCATGGAGATTCGGGGCGAGGTGGAGCTGGCCCAGGAGGGCGCGGTGGAGCATCTGGACGCGCTGACCCGCCGCTTCACGGCCCACCCGCAGTTCTACGGCTATGTCTACCCGCGCCAACAGCAGGCGCGGGAGACGCGGCTCATCGGCCGCATTCGGGCGACGCGAATCACGCTGGACGCGATTCACCGTTGACCCGTTTGACGAAGCGCCGGCCGCCAGGCGCCGACCGCCGGCGGCCGGCCTCAGTTGGTAACCCACGAGGAGGAACCATGTTTCGCTTTCGCACTCTGTTCCTGGTTCTGCTTGTCGCCCTGTTGGCCGCGTGTTCAAGCCTGAGCGGCCTGGGCGGCAAGACGACCGCTGAGTCTGAGGAGACGCAGGGCGTCATCGTCAACGGCGTGCCGTCGCTGACGCTCAACCACTTCGCCGGCGAGGTGACCATCCGCGACGGCGAGGCGGGCAAGATCACCGCCAACCTGACCCGCCGCAGCCGGCTAACCGACGAGGCCGCGGCGCAGGCGCAACTCGACCTGATCACGATGACTTTCACGCAGAACGGCACGAACGTGACGCTGTCAATCGAGGGGCCGGATGAGTTTGCGGAGATGGTCAACGCGCCATCGGCCGATCTGGAGCTGCTCGTCCCGCCGGGCACGGCGCTGAACATCGATCAGGGTGCGGGCGACCTGACCGTGGAGCGGCCAAGCGGCGATGTGGAGGTCAACCTGGGCGCGGGCAACGCCACGGTGACGCTGCCCGACGACGCGGCCTTTCACCTGATCGTCTCCGGCGGCGTCGCCACCGTCAAGAGCGAGTTCGAGGGCGTGCCCGAGGGCGGCGTGGCGGCCAACATCGATGTGAACGTCGGCGGCAA
>CAZSOD010000221.1:0-2977 GCA_964608255.1 uncultured Ardenticatenaceae bacterium | reverse complement strand
GGTCAGTAGGTCAGTAGGTCGTTAGTTGCTCTTGCTGTGGTCTGTGGCCGGCGGCCGGCGGTCGACGGTCGGCCCTACCCGCTGCGCGGCGTGTAGTGCCGCTTCAGCCAGGTGCTTAGCCCATCCAGCCCCGGGAAGAGGACGCGCTCGGTGACATTGGCCTGGTCAAGCTTGTCGCGGATTTCCCACTTGAGCGCCGCCGGGATGATGTAGCGCGCGTACATGTCCGGCCGCGCGGCCAACCATTCGTCAACGTGGGCGGCAACGTCGGACATGACCGACAGCAGCGCGTACTGGTTTACGACCCGGTCATCGACTGATGGCGGTTCCAGGAAGAGCAGGAAAGGGCCGCCAAGCTGCCCCAGACCGTCGAGGCCGGGCGCGGCGCGGTCGAGCATTTCCACGGTAAACAGGTCGGCCCCCTCTTGCCGCAACTCGCGCAGCAACGTCTCGGGCAGGGAGGCGTGGACCTTGACGTAGTCCACCGACCAGATGACGCCATCGATGTGGAACGAATCCACATTGGCCGTGGCGAAGTGCATGGCGACGTAGGGCGAGAAGGTCCAGTCCATCAGCCGCGTCGGCAGGCCGTGGTGCTGGGCCAGCGTTAGCCAGTTCCAGTTGGAGTCGTCGGGTACCGCGTCGCGGTGGGCATACTTGCGGAAGTTGCGCAGCAGATGCTTCTCGAGCCGGTCGTAACCTTTGCCGAGCCGCATGAGCGACGTGGACAGGTCATAAGTGGCGTCCGATAAACCGCGATAAGCCAGTTGGGCCCGGAAGCGATTAATGTCCGGCTGCCACGCCGGCTGGAAGATCTTGTCGTGCAGGTCGAGCCAGCTCTCGATAACGATGTCGGTCATGCGGCCCGCTCCTGATCGTCGGCCTCCGGCGGCGGCATTACCAGCGGCGCGTGGATCGTCACTTGCGTGCCGGCGTCGATCGCCGACTCGATGGTCATCTCCCCTTGCAGCAACAGGAGTTCGTTGCGGATGCGGGCCAGGCCTAACCCTTTTGTCGCCCCGTCGAGCAGAGCCATATCGAACCCGGGACCGTTATCGACAACGCGCAGCCGCAAGCGCCCGTCAGTTCGCTCCAGCGTCACCACGACCGTGGCCCCCCGCGCATGCTTGGCAACGTTGAATAGCAATTCGCGCACTATCTGGAACAGCAGCGTTAACAGGCCGGAGTCACCGATCAAGAAAGAGTCCTGGGCCAAGACCTCCACGCGCATCCCGTAGCGCTCGTCCATCTGCGACGCCAGCCAGCCGAGCGCCTGGGTAAGCCCCTCGTCATATAGGATAGGCGGGCTGAGGTCTACACTGAGTTGTCGGGTGGTGGTGATAGACTCCTTCAGCAACTTCTCGATCTCGGCCGTCTCGCGCAACGCCTCGTTACGCCGTCCCTCCTGGACGAAGTGGCGGGTCAGGGCCAGCCGGACCCGCAGGCTGTAGAGGCGTTGTTGCAGGTCGTCGTGGAGTAACTGGGAAATGCGCTGCCGCTCCTCGCGCTCGGCCACGGCCAGTTGCGACGACAGCGCGCGCACCTGTTCCGTCCGCGCCGCCACCTGGGTTTCCAGCGTCTCGTTCAATTCGCGCAACTGTTGCTGCCGCAGTTTCAGTTCGGCCAGCGCCTGGGTGCGGCGTGTCACGTCCTCGATGGCCAGCAGGATGAGTTGGATGGAGTCGACGCGCCGCGCGTTCAGCCGCATGATGCACAGGCCGATTTGTTCGAACTCGTGGACGACCTCGTAATCGTTAAATGCGTCGTTGTCCGGCAGCACCTGTTCCAGCAGCCGCCGCAGGGCGGGGATGTTCCACTGGCCGTTACCGAGATCGTAGACCAGCCGCCCGATTGTCTCTGCCGGCTTGACCTGGAACAGGTGGTAGAAAGAGTCGTTCGCGAGTTGCACCGTCAGGTCGGGCGCCAGCACCAGCAACCCCTCGCGCACCGTATTGATGATCTTTTCGGCATAGAGCCTGGCCGCAGCCAGCTCGCGGGCCAGCAGAACGCGGTCGGTCACGTCTTCAATGGCCAGCAGGATGAGCTCGATCTCCTGAACGCGGCGGGCATTAAGGCGCATGATGCGCCGGCCAATGCCCTGGAAGGTGTGTTCCACTTCATAATCTGCGAACGCCCCGGCGCGCGGCAGAATATCCTCCAGAAGCCGCCGCAGGGCGGGGATGTTCCACTGGCCGTTGCCGAGTTCATAGACCCGGCGCGTCAGCGTCTCGTCCGGCGTGACGCCGAACATCCGGTAGAAAGACTGATTGGCGTAGAGGACGGTCAGGTTTTCGGTCAGCACCAGCAGCCCGTCGTGGACGGTGGCAATGACGTCTTCCAGGAATACCTTCCGTGCCTCAAGCAGAACCACGTCGTCCACTGGCCGACCGGCCGGTATCAGCAGATTGTCTAGACGGTTCTGGCTGTCTTGTTCAGTCATATACCAACTCCGTAAAGACACGGAACCCGCCGCGCAACTGCGCGCACGCCTCAGCCGCCAATCCGCTGCATTGTTTCGAGTTGCCGATGGCGAAAGAAGGGTGAAGGAGATCGGCGCCCGACCCGGCGCGCGTGGCGACCAAGAGAGTATCGTCGCGCATCTCGCGGCTGCGACGTTATTGTATCGCGCCTGGCGCGCTTTGTCGTTAGCTTCGTTCGAGTTCGCGGCGCGGCGCGAGGATCGCCAGCAGTTGCCGCGTCGCTTCCTTTGTATCCGGCCCGATGTCGCCGGGCGGGCCGACGCAGGCCGGGCAGCCGGAGCGGCACTGGCAGTCGGTCACAAGTTCCAGCGCCGCGGCCAGCAGTTCGTCGTGCAGTTCATAGAGCCGTTGGCTGAAGCCGACGCCGGCCGGCACGCGCTCATAGACGACCAGCGTCGGCGCGCGCGTCACCGGGTTGAGCTGCTCGGCCGAGACGCTGATGTCCTCCGGGTCGCACATCAGGAACAGCGGGGCCAGGTTGCGCAGCACGTAGCCCA
>CAZSOD010000220.1:0-2986 GCA_964608255.1 uncultured Ardenticatenaceae bacterium | reverse complement strand
CGGCGTTGTGGGAGCCGTCGAAGCGCAGTTCCCACGCGCCGTTGTCGAAGCGCAGCAGGTCTTCGTCGCCGCCCTTGGGCAGGCCGGTGACGGTGTAGGCGCCGACCGTGCTCAGCAGCAGCTTGCCCGTCTCGTCGAAGGCGAGGGCATCCACGTCCTCGGCGTCGGTCGTCAGGCCGTGGGCCGAGCCGTCGAAGGTGAGGCTGAACGCGCCGCCGCTATATTTGACGACGTCGGAGTCGTCGGTCGTGCCGGGGATGCCGGGCACGGCCAGCGGGGCGAGGAAGCTCAGGTACAGATCGCCGTCCTTGATGGCCAGCGAATCGACGTTGGCCGCCGCGGGCAGGCCGGCGGCCGTGCCGTCGAATACGACCGACCACTCGCACGTGGTTCCATCGTAGCGGATGACGTCCTCATCCGCCTGGACGATGCCGGCGACGGTCTTGTTGACCCGCGGGCTGTAGTAGACGCTGTAGGGCCGGGCGTCGCAGATGGGGCCGGGGCTGCCGCCGTCGTCATTCGCCCCGGTGACAGTCAGCGGCTTGTAGGCCCCCTCGACCACCGGCCGCACGCCGTTGAGCGTCGTCGCGTCGGCGAAGCCGAAGGTGAACTGCCCGGGCAGGCCGTTGAGCAGGCGCTGGTTGGCGCTTCGGCCGAAGCCGAAGACGGTCATGTTGCTGCCGTCGGCGTAGTAGCCGTCTACCTTGGTGTCTTCCTGATGGTGGGCCAGGAAGAGGGAGCGGCCGACGTTGGGATCGCTGGCGAAGACCCATTCGTCGCCGGGGATGTCGGTCGTCCACGTGCCGGAGGCGGGGATGCTGTCGCCGTTGGAGCGCGTCATCCGGTCGGTAGCCGGCTGGAGCGCGCCGCCGGGCACGCCCTCGTAGAGGAACCAGTAGTTGGTCGTCCCGGCCTTGATCACGGTCATGCGGGCGTAGGTCGGGAACACGTCCCACTGCACCGTCCATGCCCCGCCATCGCTGACGGAGCGGAAGGTGGCCTTCAGCGGGCCGTCGGCGACGAGCGTCGTCGTGACGCTGTTGCGGCCGGGGTGGAAGAAGCCGCCGTCGTTGGGGTGCACCATGTTGGGAATGCCGCGATAGTCGCCCGCGCCGCCCGCGGCCGTGTTCCAGTTGATCCAGTCATTGTTGTTAGCATCGAACAGCGTGGCGAAGCCGCCGCCCGGCTTGTGGTAGAAATACTCGGCCGCCGCCGTCTGGAGCCGGATGCTCTGGTAGCCCTTGTGGGCCACGCCGTCGGTGGCGGCGACCTGGTCGGGGAAGGCCGGCAGCGTGTAGCCCCCGCCGGTCACGTCGAAGTGGACGCGGTAGTGGCGGGTGGCGTTGGCGGCGGTCGCGCCCTTCATCAGGAAGGTCAGCACGCCGCGGGCCTTGCCGGTGGCGCTATAGTCGGCGGCGCGATCAAACTGGAAGGGTACGTTGTTGTCGATGACCGTGCCGCCGCCGTCAACTTCGACGACGCGGACGGAGGCGGGGTCGAACGCGCCGGAGCCGCCCTGCGCTTGCAGCAGCGGCGTGAAGTTCAGGGCCACCTCGACCGGCTTGTCGGTGCGGGCGAAGCCGTTGGCGGCCACGGTAATGGGGTGCTGGTAGGGCGGCAGCGCGTCGGCCGATGCGCGGCGCGTGGCACGACCGAAGGCGATCAGGGTCAGCAAAATCAGGAGCGCGGGCGCGCCCCGTCGCCAGTCTCGCAAATGACGCATGGCAGTTTCCTCCGTGAAAGAGATTACGGCTGCCGGGTGACAGGAATGAATGCGGGTTGGCAGCCGTCGGAATCATATTCCCGCCGCCTTAAGGGATTGTTTAAGATCACATAAAGTATTCATAAAGAACGGGCGGCGCGCCCGGAGACGCGCCGCCCGCTAGCGAGTGGCCTCGTAGACCTGACAGGTCTGGGAAGACCTGTCAGGCCGGAGAAGGGGTTACGGCAGGTCGCCGACCACGTGCAGGGCGTCCACCTTCTTCGTCAGGCCGTTGGCCGGGGCGGAGAAGTAGGGGCCGCTGAACTGGCCGGTGGCGGACTCGTACTTGTAGACCATCGAGTGGCCGCCCACGGCGCTATCGACGTTGAAGGCCGCGCGGGTCGTCAGGTAGAGCGTCTGGCCGTCGGCGCTGGCGCTGATGCTGTCGAGCGAGTTGAGGGGCATGCCCTCAACCGAGCCGTCGAGCACCATGAACCACTTGCCGGCCGTCGTCGCGCCGACTTGGGTCGCGCAGAAGCCAAGCACGTCCTCGCCGCCGAACTTAATCTGCGTGCCGGTGTAGCCGGGAACCTTGCCGGGGCCGGCGGTGCTGATGAGGAAGTAGGTCAGGCAGGAGCCGCCAGCCGCCGCCTGGACAGGGGCCGGAACGAGCGACGTATCGAGCATGTGGAGGCCGTCGATCTTCTCCTGCGTCAGGTTCGTCAGGCCCACGTCCTGGCCGTCGAAGACCAGCGACCAGGCGCTGCCGTTCCACAGGACGAGGTCCATGCCGTCGACCTTGCCGGCAATGCCGGGGACAAAGCGCGCGTTCTGGGTGAAGGCGACCAGTACCTGGTTGCCCACTCCCGGGATGAAGACGGCGTTGAGGTTGTGCATGGCGCGGGCGGCGGTCAGTCCGGCGGCCGAGCCGTCGAACCACACCGACCAGGCGCTGCCGTCCCACTTCAGGATGTCCTCGCTGCCGAAGCTGACCGCGCCAACCGTGCCGGCGGCCGTCGTGCTGACGAAGATCTCTGTCGCGCCGGTGGGCATGACGAAGGTCACGGTGTTGTCGGTCGAGGTCGAGGCGGTGTTGTCGTTGCCGGCTCCATCCTCGGCCACATTGGCGGCCACGGTGGCGATCACCGTGCCGTTGGCGGTCATGCCGCTGACAGCCACGTTATAGGTTGTGCCGTCATTGGGCGCGACCTCGGTCACGGTCGCCGTCGTCGCGCCGGCCGTGCCGCTCAGCGTCACGTCGCCGGTGGCGAAGCCGGTGACCGG
>CAZSOD010000219.1:0-3016 GCA_964608255.1 uncultured Ardenticatenaceae bacterium | reverse complement strand
GGCGGTGGCGGCGTCTTGGGCCTGGGTCGGGCGGGGGGCCGGCTCGCGGCGGGCGGCGCGAGCGACGCGGCGGTTACCACCGCCTGAGGCGTCGCTGGGACGGGTTCCGCGCCCAGCGGCCGTAACCATTCAGGTACCCCAGACGAAGCCGCGGCGGGCTCCAGGTCTTCCTCCGCGCCGGCCATGCCCGCCGGTTCGGGCATGATCGCGACGTCATCCACGACCAGTGTTTCCATCAAATCCGCGGGCAGCGCGGCCCATTCGGCCCGGGCGCGTTGGTGTCCGGGATCAACCGCCAGGGTCTTGCTCAGATAGGCGGCGCGGCGGGCGTCCGAGTCTACCAGTTGGCTCAACAGGTACCAGGCATTGGCGTCGTTGGGATGCTCCTGGGCGACTTCGGCGGCAAGAAGCACGGCTTGCTCCATGTCGCCGCCGCGGGCCGCGGCGATGGCCTCTTGCAGGGTGGCAGTCATCATTTCCCTCACTTCGTCACGGTTATGTCAAAATTGTAGCGCGCTTGTGAAGGGGCCGCCACTTGCCATTCGCCGGTTTTCAGGGGCCAGCATTCTGGCGGGTGTGCGCCGCCGGTCGGCCGCTACCGGCTATCAACGACAGAGTGCGGCTGCCTGTTCGAAGAGGGCGCAGGGCACGCCCTGATGGGCCGCGGCGATGGCGGCGAGATCGGCGTGGCAGGTCGCGCCGAGGTCATGTAGCAGAGGAACGAGGCCGCAAAGGGACAGGCCGACGACGGCCAGGAAGCAGCCGTCTAGCCGGACGACGGGTTGAAAGATCGGATGCTGGATCGCATACGCGCCGGCCTTGTCCAGCGGGTCGCCGGTGGCGATATAGGCGTCGATCTCGGCCGCCGTGTAGTCACGCATGGTCACGGCGACGCTATGAACGGCGCTGCGCTCGCGGCCCGTGGCGCGGTCTACCACGCAAACGGCGGTGTGGACGTCGTGCGTGCGACCGCGCAGCGCCAGGAGCATGCGCCGCGCGTCGGCGGCGTCAACCGGCTTGGCCATGATCTCGCCGTCCTGGGCGACGGTCGTGTCGGCGGCAATGATGAGTGCGCCGGGACGAGTGGTTGCTACCGCTTGCGCCACGGCTTCGGCTTTCGCCTGGGCGGTGCGCAAGACGTAGGTCGTTGGACCAGCGTCAAGGTGCGCATCCTCATCCGCGCCGGATACGACCACATCGAACGGGTAGCCAAGCAGCCCCAGGAGCGCGCGGCGGCGCGGTGACTGCGAGGCGAGGATGAAGCGAGTGTGGTTCATGGGAAACAAAGAGAGACCGGCATACGCAGGGGCAGGCCGGTCTCCTCTTGCCAGAACTCGTTCAGAACTGGAACTACTTGACCTCGACGGTCGCGCCGGCCTCTTCGAGAGCCTTCTTGGCTTCGGCGGCCTGTTCCTTGGTGACGGCTTCCATGATGGTGCCCAGACCCTCGACGGCATCCTTGGCTTCTTTCAGGCCCAGGTTGGTCAGGGTGCGGACAGCCTTGATGACCTCGATCTTCTTCGGGCCGATGTCCTTCAGCTTGACCGAGAACTCGGTCTGCTCTTCGACCTCTTCGGCGGGAGCGGCAGCGCCACCCCCGGCCATCATGCCGGGCATCATGCCCATCGCCATCGGCGCGGCGGCGCTGACGCCCCACGCTTCTTCCAGCTTCTTCGTCAGCTCGGCGGCTTCCAGCAGGGTCAGGCTGCTCAGGTCTTGTACGAGTTGGTCCAGATTTGCCATTGTCTTGTTTGTCTCCTCAATCTGCTTATAGCGCGGGCTGCCAGCCCACTATCTTCAGTCTTTGTCACAGGTCGCGGGCAAGGTTGCCCGCGCTACGATGGTCAGGCCGCGGGTTCAGCGGCCGCGGCAGTCTCGTCCTTCTTGGCATAGGCGTCCAGGACGTTGACGACCTGGCGCACGCCATTAGCGACGGCCGATACGATGCCCTGGGCGGGGGCGCTGATCAGGCCCATAATCTGGGCGCGCAGCTGGTCGAGCGACGGGAGCGTCGCCAAGGCCTCGACCTCGGCCGGCGTGAGCGCGCGATTGCCCAGCATGCCGCCGACGATCTTCAACTTGTCGTTGGCCTTGGCCTGGTCAACCAGCACCTTGGCCAGCGCTGGCGCTTCACCCAGAGCGAAGCTCGTCGCCACCTGGCCGTTGAGCAGTTCAACGGGCGGCACGCGGTCTGCTTGCTCGAGCGCGATGCGCAGCAGCGTGTTCTTGGTGACGTTGATGCGCCCGTTGACGTCGCCGATCTTGAGGCGCAGCGCTTCCAGTTCCTTGACGGACAGGCCGCCATACTGCGTCAGGAAGATCGCCGAGCTTTGCTGGAGCAGTTCGCGATATTCGCCGACCAGCTCATCCTTGCGTTCTTTCGTGATTGCCAAAGGGTTTCACCTCCTCTGAACGTAAAAAGTCCTCATACCGGCACGGCCGATATGAGGACTTACAGGTCAGGCAAAGGGCGAGCGGCTGGCCGCCCGCTTTGCATCGTGTAGTTTCCCACCTCGGCCGGCATCATTAAGGGAGCCGCTGGCTCCCGCCGGCTGTCTCTGGTAGAGACAACTGTTGATGTCTATTCGCTTATCTTACAGCGTTGCCTCGATGGGATCAAGTTTGATCCCCGGCCCCATCGTGTTGGCAATGGTGATCTTCTGGATATACGTGCCCTTGGCCGCGGACGGGCGGGCGCGCTTGACCGCGCCGATGAAGGCGGTCAGGTTCTCAACCAGCTGATCCTGGCTGAAGCTGGCCTTGCCGATCGGGGCGTGGATATTCGAGGTCTTGTCGACGCGGAACTCAACGCGGCCGGCCTTGGCTTCGTTGATGAGGCGCGGCAGGTCCGCGGCGGGCGCCACGGTGCCGGCGCGCGGGTTGGGCATCAGGCCGCGCGGGCCCAGCACGCGGCCGAGGCGGCCGACCTTGCCCAGCATCGACGGCACAGCGATGGCGACGTCGAACTCCGTCCAGCCTTCCTGAATGCGCTTGATGACTTCGTCGTCGTCGATGA
>CAZSOD010000218.1:0-3042 GCA_964608255.1 uncultured Ardenticatenaceae bacterium | reverse complement strand
CGGTTGGTCAGTTCGTGGACGTCGCCCGGCTCCATGAGCAGGATGTCGCCCGGCCGCATTTCGCGCTGCGCGCCGTTGACGACCAACTCGCACACACCCTGTGTGACCACGTAGACCTCGACCGACGCGCGGTGGCGGTGCGGCGGAATGTGGCTGCCGGGCGGGACGACGACGACCTGCACCAGCGCGCCGTCCTGCCGCAATTCCGCGGCCGACAGCAGCCGCCGCTTCCGGTACCCTCGCCCCTCCTGCCAGCCCTCGCCGTCAATCTGGATTGCTTTCATCGTTCAAAGAGCTCACGCAAAGGCGCTAAGGGGCAATGGACGCCAAGGAAGAAAAGCTCGTCTTCCTGGCGTTCTTTGCTTCTTTGCGCCTCTGCGTGAGCCTCTTTCCCTTTACGCCCAGAACATCTCGCCCGGCTGGTCGAACATCGTGACCTGCTTCAGCAGGGCGATGCCCTTGGCCAGCCCTTCGTCGTTCGACATCAGCGCGTCCTCGTGCTCGATGGAGATGACGTAGTCGTAGCCGACCAGCCGCAACATACTGACGATCGCGCGCCAGACGGCGGCGTCGTGGCCGTAGCCGATGCTGCGGAACGTCCACGCCCGCTCCAGGATGCGGTCGTAGGGCTTATGGTCGTTGCAGCCGTTGACGCGCACGTTGTGGGCGTCTACGGCGCAGTCCTTGCCGTGGACGTGGAAGATGGCCGGGCCGAGCGCGCGGATCGCCTCCACCGGATCGACGCCGTTCCACCACAGGTGGCTGGGGTCGAAGTTGCAGCCCAGCATCGGGCCCGTGGCCGCCCGCAAGCGCAGCAGCGTCTCGACGTTGTAGACCAGCATCCCGGGGTGCATCTCGAAGGCGACCTTCACGTTGTGGCCGGCGGCGAAGCGCTCCAGCTCGCGCCAGTAGGGGATGGCGATCTCGTTCCACTGGTAGTCGAGCATTTGCAGGAAGTCGGGCGGCCAGGGGCAGGTGACCCAGTTGGGCGACTTGTCGCCCGGCGCGCCGGCGGGCAGGCCGGAGAAGGTGTTGACCACCGGCACGCCGAGCATCTCCGCCAGCCGGATGGCGTTGCGCAGCTCCTCGTCGGCCGTCCGGGCCACGGCCGCGTCCGGGTGCAGCGGGTTGTTATGGACGCTCAGGGCGCTGAGCAGCAGCCCGCGCGACTCGATGGCTTGCAGGAAGGCGGCGCGCTCGCGCTCGCTATCCAGCAGGTCGGCCACGCGGCAGTGGTGGCTGCCCGGGTAGCCGCCGACGCCGATCTCCACCGCCGTGACGCCCGCGGCTACGACCTTGTCGAGCATTTCCTCAAACTCAAATTGCTGGAACAGGACGGTGATGACTCCGATGCGCATGGTGTCTCCTTTTCAGTGGTCAGTGTTCAGTGGCCAGTTGTCAGTCTTCAGTAGGTCAGTTGTCAGTTGTCAGTGGTCAGTTGTCAGTGGTCGGTGGTCAGCCTTCTTTCTTCCCTAGCCCCTAGAACCTAGAACCTAGCCCCTTCTTCCGGCGGTCTGTTGCGCCAGAAACGCCTCGACCTCCGCCGCCCGCGGCAGGGCCGGTAGCGCGCCGGGGCGGGTGGCGGTCAGCGCGCCGACGGCGCTGGCGCGACGCAGGATCGGTCGCAAGTGTACCTCGTCCAGCCGCTCCCGCCACGGTTCATCGCCCGCGCCGCCCACCAGCCCAACCAGCACCCCGGCCATGAACGCGTCGCCGCAGCCGATGGCGTCGACCGTCTCGACCGGAAAGGCGGGTACGAACCCGGCCGCTTCCGCGCTGCGGTAGTAGCTGCCCTGCGCGCCGAGCGTGACGACGATCAGTTCCGGACCGCGCTCCAGCAGCGCGGCGCTGCCCGTCGCCGGGTCGTCGTGGCCGGTCAGCAACCGCAGTTCCGTCTCGTTGACCTTGATCAGGTGGGCCAGCGGCAGGACGGAGGCGGTGACGCGCAGCGCCTCCTCCGGCGACGGCCAGACGCTCGGCCGGTAGTTGACGTCGAACGACACCAGCGCCCCGGCCGCGCGGGCGGCGGCCATGGCCTGCAGCGTCGCCGAGCGGCCGGGCTCGTCGATGAGGCTGATGGGTCCGGCGTGAAAGGCGCGAGTGCGGCGCAACAGCGCCCGGTCTTGCTCGTCGGGTCGCCGGGCCATGGCCGCGCCGGGCTGGCGGTAAAAGACGAACTCGGCCCGGTGGGGGTCGGGCATGGCGATGACGGCCAGCGTCGTGCGCATACTCGGGTCGACGCGCATCCCCTGTGTGTCCACGCCCTCGCCGCTCAGCGTGTCGATGAGAAAGCGGCCGAAGGGGTCGTCGCCCACGTCGCCCAGGAAGGCCGCCGCCGCGCCCAACCGGCTGACGGCCACGGCAACGTTGGCCGGCGCGCCGCCGGGCTTGGGGTGGAAGGCCGGCACCTCGGCCATGCGCCGGCCGATCTCCGCCGGGAACAGGTCGATCAGCGCCTCGCCCATGCAGACAACGTCGATTCCGGCCATGTTTGCTGAACTCCGTAGAACAAGAGAAGTAACCACAGATTACACGGATTTCACAGATTTGAAGAAGCTCACGCAAAGGCGCGAAGGCGCGAAGAACGCCATGAAGAGCCATTTTGCATCCTTTACTTCTTTGCGCCTTTGCGTGAACTCTTCGTTCCGGAATCTGCCCAATCTGCGGACACTCCTAGAACGACCATTCGTATAGTTGATAGGTCTGGCGGGGCGCGGCCCCGGCCGCTTCCAGGAACGCCGCCGCGGCCGATTGGCCCTCGCGCGGCTCCCAAACCGGGCCAACCGTGAGCGTCTCCCAGCCGCGCGCCCGGGCCTCGGCCAGCGCCCACGCCCACAGCGTCCGGCCGATGCCCTGCTGCCGAGCTTCGGAGGCGACCGCGCCGAACAGCAGCCGCCCTGCCCGCGTCGGCCTTCCCTGGGTCAGCCCCAGCCACGCCCACACCACGAAGGTCGGGTGCTCGGTGCCGATGCCGACCGTCACCGGCGTGCTCGAGGCGGCGAGGAGGTCGTGGTCGGCCGGCAGCTCGCGCCGGCTGCCGCC
>CAZSOD010000217.1:0-3090 GCA_964608255.1 uncultured Ardenticatenaceae bacterium | reverse complement strand
GGGGGCCGCCGCCTCGGCTGGCGCGGTGGGCGTCCCGCGGCGCGGCCGCTGCTGGGTCTGCCGCCAGAGCAGGTAGCCAAGACCGCCGAGCGCCAGAAGCAGAAGCGGGATGATGATCCACCACGGGTTGAAGCTGAGGCCAGCCGGCTGGAGTTCCTCCGGCAACTGCACGTTGTCACCTTGAGCCACGGTCAGGATGACCGGCGCGCTGACTGACGTGAAGCCCTGGCTGTCGGTGGCCTCCACCTCGAGGCGGTTTTCGCCGAAGATAAGGTTGCCGATGGGGATCGTAAACGAGCTAAGACTGGCCGCGGGGATATCACTCACCGGCTGGCCGTTGACCAGCAGGCGCGCCGCGGTGACTTCGCGCTCCTGCTCGTCGAGCCAGGAGACGGTGGCCGAGAGTTGCAGTTCCACCGGCTCATCGAGGTTGGGGACGGTGATGCTGCGGCTCTCGCGCGGCAGATTGATGATGACGCTGGGAGCGGCAGTCGAGACGGTCACTTCCGTCGTGGCCCGCGTGTCGCGGTTGTTGAGCAAGCTGACCTCGACCGGGAACGTGCCGCTGGCGGGTTCGGGCACCGTGTAGCGCACCCGCGCGTGCTCGCGGAAGCCGGCAATGCGGCTCCAGATAGAGGCCAGCCCGTCGGCGCTCCCCAACTCGGTCGCAACGCCGCGCGAGCCGATGGCTACGTCGCGCATGTACTCGCGCCCTAGCTCCTGGCCAACGCTCAGGGCCGGGTTTTCGACGACAATGGTATGCACGGGGATACCGGCCGCCGCGGCACGCGAGGGCACGTCAGCCGGCTGCACCTGCGAGGTGCCGGGGTCAGTTCCATCGCTAAAAAGAACGATGGACGCCGCCATAACCGGGTTGGGTTTTATCGCCGCCGTCTCATCCACCATGCTCGCCACGGCATCATAGAGCGAGGTAGAACCCTCCTCGGCCGTCAGCGGCGTCGTCGTGAACAGGTTGCCGACGCCATTATAGAACTGCGTCGGGGCCAGAAGCTGCTGCGGGCCAGCGGCGCGGTTCTGGTAGATGGCGACGTAGTCCAGCTGCTCTTGCATGTTACCGGCGCTGGCGTACTGGCGAATGGCCGCCTCGATGCCCGCCAGCGGCTCGGTCAGCCCGCCGGCAACGTCGATCAGGAACACGGTCAGCGTACCGACGGGAACCTTGCCGTCGAATACCACCTCATCGACGGGAAAGCCGTTGTGGCTGACGAAGAGCGGCTCGGTGGCGAAGTCGATGGGGTTGCCCTGGCCGTCCATGCCATAGAGCTGGAGCTGGACGCTGGGAAAGCTGTCGGTATTGGAGCCGGTGATCTGGAGCCTTCCGATCTGGCCCGCTTCCTGTGCCCGGCCGACCGCCGCCCGGCTAACCGCCGCCACGCTGAGAAAGACAACTAGCGCGGCAAGGAAGCCGCGACGGGTGCGACTGACGGCGTGTCCCATGAGACTTCTCCCTTCCAAAGAGGTTATGTTGATATAATACCAGACGGCAGGCGGAAAGGAAACCCATGATCGGCCGACCCACGCGCGTTCGCCTTCTTTTTTACCTCTTGGCGCTGACCCTTCTATCTGGCGCCGGCCAGCTGGCGGCGCAGCAGGTAGCGCGCGATGAGACGGCCGTGCGGATTACTGCGGTTGACACCAGCACCTTTCCCACCGTCCGCGTGCGCCTGCTGGCGACCGGCGCGGGCGGCGCGCCGCTGGCCGACCTGTCGCGCCTGACGCTGCGCGAAAACGGTGTGCCCATCCCCGACGCCACGCTAGCTGCCACGCCGGTCGGCATCGACCTGGCTGTGGTCATCGACGCCAACGCCGATTTCCTGCTCGCCGACGAACCCGGTGGGGCTACGCGGCGCGAACAAGTAGCGGCGAGCCTTGAACGCTTCGCCGCCGGGAACATGAACACTGCCGGCCTCGACCGCGTCTCGATCATCGTGCCTGATGAGGCTCGCCTGTCGCCCGTGGTTCTGATTGACGACGCGACCGCGCCGGACGAAGTCGCCGCGGCCGTCCTCGCCTACGTGCCGACCGGCCCGACCGACCAGCCCCGCCGCGCGACACCACTGCAGGCGATGCTGGCCGCGGCTATTGACCACCTGGCGGCGCGCACGGCCGACGGTCGATTTCAGGCCGTGCTGCTCTATAGCGACGGCGCGCGCCTTGACCGGCAGCTCGATTACCCGCCCCTGGTCGAGGCGGCGCAAGTGGCGGGCATCCCGGTCTACGTCGCTATTTTGGGCGCGGCGGCGTCACCCGACGAATTGGCGAACGCCGGCCGCCTGACGCAACCGACCAACGGCCAGACCCTTCACATGCCCGCGCCGGAGGCCGCCGATCCGCTCTATGCTCTCTTTGCCGCCCACGGCGATCAGCCGGAGCTTGTCTATCGATCAGCTGCCCGCCAGAACGGGCCGCAGCAGGTGGCGGTGAATCTGGGTAACGTCCGGGCCACGGCGACTTACGAGCTGGCGCTGGCCGCGCCCGAAGTGGCGCTTGAACTCCCCGCGACGACGATCCGGCGCGCCGGCAGCGCCGTGGATACGCCGCTGCCGCTGCTGCAGCCGGCCGTGCTGCCGCTGGCCGCCCGGGTTGCCTGGCCCGACGGCCAGCAGCGGCCGCTGACCGAGGTGCGCTTCCTCGTGGATGGCGTCGCCCAACCGCTGGCCGGGCAACCACAACCAGACGAGGATGGCCGCCTGCCGCTAACGTGGGATATTAGCGAGCGCGACGCGGGCGTCTACCGGCTGTCGGTCGAGGTGGCGGACGAACTGGGCTTCCGCGCCACGGCTGCGCCCGTCACGCTAACGATCGAGGTCGCCCGGCCCAGCCCGCCAACGCCAACCATCGCCCCCACGGCGGAACCAGCCGCCGCGCCCGCTGCCAGGTCAGCCGCGGCTCTGGTAGTGCCCGTTCTGCTGCTGGCCGGGGCAGGAGGCGCGCTGCTGTGGGCCACGCGCCGCTACAGCATCTCGCAGGCGCATGACGAGGATCTGAGCCCCGCCGCGATCACGACGTCGTCATTGGTATCGCCGCCGGCACTCGATCTCGCAGGCGGTGAAGTACCGATCATCGTCA
>CAZSOD010000216.1:0-3114 GCA_964608255.1 uncultured Ardenticatenaceae bacterium | reverse complement strand
TGGCCGCGGACGCGCCGCTGCGGGCACGACTGGGCCGCGGGGCGCGAGACGTCGCGGCGCTGTTCGATTGGGGCCGCATCGCCGGGCTGACGGCCGATTTCTTTGCCGAAGTTGTTGCGTCGATGGTGATGAAGTAATCCAACATGGATCGACACGGATTTCGCGGATCAGGAACCCTCAACCTGGCCCAGACGTAGGTTAACCGTGCCCATCACGGCGGTGTCGAAACGCTATCCCATTGCTAGAATCGCCCTGATGCATATCCACCCCCGCGCCGAGCGACGCTGGCTCGCGCTCATCCTGGCGCTCTTCCTCCTTCTCGGCTTCACCTACGCCCTCGTTACCCCGGCGTTCGAGGCGTCGGACGAACTGTGGCACTACCCGATGGTGCGCCACCTGGCCGACGGCAACGCGCTGCCGGTGCAGGTCTTCGACCCCGCGCTGGCCGGGCCCTGGAACCAGGAAGCCAGCCAGCCGCCGCTCTACTACTATCTCGGCGCGGCGCTCACCTTCTGGATTGACACGGCCGACATGGCGCAGGCGCGCTGGCTCAACCCCCACGTCGACAACGGCGTCATCACGCCCGACGGCAACACCAACCTGGCCATCCACGACCCGGCGGCCAATCCGTGGGCGGGGACGCTGCTGGCCGTGCGCCTCATCCGTCTCTTCTCCGTCCTGCTCGGCGCGCTGACAGTCTACCTGACCTGGGGCATCGCCGGCGAGGTCGCGCCCGGCCGTCCGGAGGTAGCCCTGCTGGCCGCGGCGCTCAACGCCTTCTTGCCCATGTTCCTGTTCATCAGCGGCGCGGTCAACAACGACAATCTGGCCCTGCCGCTGGCGTCGCTGGCGCTGCTGCTGCTGATTCGCATCGTCACCCGGCGACGGGGAAGGTGGTTCCCTGTACGCTGGACGGAGTGGGCGGCCGTCGGCGTCATCTTGGGCCTGGCCGCGCTGACCAAAGAGGGCACGCTCGGCCTCTTCCCGCTGGCGTTCGGTACAACGGTCGTGGCGGCGTGGCAGCGGCTTGCGGACGACAGACGACAGACGACGGACGACGGCGGCGTGGAAGAGCGGGGGAGCAGAGGAGCGGGGGAGCAGGGGCGCGAGAGACACCCAGACCCTCTCCCTGGCCCTATCCCACCGGGCGAGGGAACAGGCCCTCTCCCTAGCCGTCTCCCACCGGGCGAGGGAACCGGCGGTCGGCGGTCGGCCGTCGGCGGTCGCCCCTCTGGCCGTGGTCTGCCGTCCGTCGTCCTTGGTCTCCTGCCCGCCCTCGCTCTTGTGCTACTGCCCGCCCTCGCCATCGCCGGCTGGTGGTACATCCGCAACGTCGTCCTTTACGGCGACTGGCTGGGCTGGAACGCGTTCATTGCGGTATTGGGGCAGCGGGCGACGCCGGCCTCGCTGGCCCAACTCTGGGGCGAGCGGCGCGGCTTCCTGATGTCGTTCTGGGGGCTGTTCGGCGGCGTCAACGTACCGCTGCCGCTGTGGGTCTACGCGGTTCTCAATCTGTTTCTCATAGTCAGTGTTGTGGGGTTTGTTCTCTACATCGCTCGCCTGCTGGCGGCTGAGTGGCGGCTGTGGCGCGGCGGGGCCGATTCGTGGTTCTGGCGGCTGCTGCGCCTCGTGGAGCGCAACTTTGGCCTCATCGTCATCCTGCTCTTCGCCGCGGCCGTCCTCTACGGCCTCGTCCAGTGGGCGACGACGACCTGGTCGTCGCAGGGGCGGCTGGTCTTCACGGCTATCTCGCCGCTGTGCGTGCTGCTGGCGCTGGGGTGGCACGCGCTGGCAGACCTCAGAGGTCTTCCCGGACCTCTGAGGTCTGCGCTGGTCGCCACCCCGGCTGTCTTTCTTTTTGCCACTGCCGCTACCGCCCCGTGGCTGGTAATTCGCCCTGCTTACCAGCCGCCGGCCTACCCCGGCCCGCTGGCGGATGAACTGGACATAACGTTCGGCGGCGTCATGCGTCTGGCCGGTTACGAGGTACAATCGGGCGACCTGCAGCCCGGCGACACGCTGCGCGTCCGGCTGGAGTGGGAAGCGCTGCAACCGATGGACCGCGATTGGAGTGTCTTTGTGCATCTCAACGACCCCGTGCTGGGCCGGCCGATCGCCCAGCGGGACATGTACCCCGGCCAGGGGCTGCGGCCGACGCGCCTGCTGTCGCCGGGCGAGCGGCTGGTCAACGACTACGTGCTGACCGTGCCGCCGGCGGCCGTCGCGCCGGCGGATCTGGAAGTGGCGGTGGGGTTGTATGATTTTGGGACGGGGGAGAGGCTGACCGCCGACCGCCGACCGCCGACCGCCGACGACGGACAGCCGACAACGGACGCAGTGACGTTGGCAACCATTCACTTGCAGCCGCGCGAGGGGGAGTATCCGAACCCGACGTCGCTGTTCTTTGAGCACGGGCTGGAACTGGTCGGCTTCAGCGTGGAACCGCGGCGGGTGGCGGCGGGCGGGACGCTGGAGGCGGTGACCTACTGGCGGCCGGACGAGCCGCTGCCCGACGATTACACGTTCTTTGCCCAGATCGTCGCCCCGGACACAACGCGCTACGCGGCCATTGACGCGCCGCCAGCGACCCCGACGAGCGACTGGTCGCCGGGCGAGGTCTACGAGGTGCGTCTGCCGCTGACCGTCGACCCGGCCGCGCCGCCCGACGCCTACCCGCTCATCGTCGGCCTGTATACGCGGACGGCCGACGGGGGCTTCGACCGCCTGCAACAGGTCACGCCCGACGGCCGCCTGACCGACGACTTCCTGACGCTGACGCAGGTGAGGGTGGATCCGCGATGACGACGGAGACCAGACGACAGACCACAGACCACAGATCACAGCCGGAACCTCGACGCGCGCGGTCTGCCGGCCGTGGTCTGTCGTCCGTCCTCCGTCGTCCAGTCGGACCCGATTCCCCGCTGGCGATAGGACTCCTCGCCGGCCTGACCGCCGCCCTCGCCGGCATCGTCCTGGCCTTCGGCGGGCCGGTGGCCGGGGCGGCGGTGGCGCTGGGCGGGCTGGGGGCGCTGCTGGTGCTGCGCAACCTGGAATTGGGTTTCTTCGCCGTCATCGGCGTCGTCGCCCTGCTGCCCTTTGCCACGCTGCCGTTCG
>CAZSOD010000215.1:0-3173 GCA_964608255.1 uncultured Ardenticatenaceae bacterium | reverse complement strand
GCTGCCCGGCGCGGCCGACGAGGGCAAGGGCATCATCGGCGCGCTCAACTACCTGTCCGACCAGGGCGTCAACTCGCTCTACTTTCTGACGATGAATCTGGGCGGCGACGGCGGCGACACCTGGCCCTTCCTGTCGCCGGAGGATGTGACCCACTACGACGTCGGCAAGCTGGCGCAGTGGCGCGTCGTCTTCGAGCACGCCCAGCGGCGCGGCGTGGCGTTGCAGATCGTGCTCAACGAGACGGAGCCGGAGAACCGCGCCTGGCTCGACCGCGAACCGGCGGCCGGCGGCGGCATCAGCATTGCCCGCCGCCTCTACTACCGCGAGCTGGTCGCCCGCTTCGCCGACCTGCCGGCCATCAAATGGAACCTGAGCGAGGAAAACGTCTTCACCCGCGACGAGTCCCTGGCCTACGCGAGCTATCTGGGCGATCTCGACTGGGCGGGCCACCCGATCGCCTTCCACAACCCCGCCGGCTGGACGCAACCGTATGCCGAGGTGCTGGGCGCGCCGCAGTTCTCGGCTACATCCATGCAGTACCTGGCCGACGACGCCGGGGCGCTCGTGGAAGCGTGGCGCGCGGCGTCAACGGCCGCCGGGCGGCCGTGGGTGATCGACATGGACGAAAACCAGCCGGCCCAGGAAGGGCTGACGGCCGACAATGCCGGGGCGCTGCGCAAGGAAATCCTCTACGACGTGCTGTTCAGCGGCGGCAACATCGAATGGTATGCCGGTTACCACGACCTGCCGTTGGGCGGCGACCTGAATTTGGAGAATTTCCGCACCCGCGAGGCGATGTGGGCCGCGATGCGCCACGCGCGCCGTTTTCTGGAGGAAAACACGCCCTTCTGGCAAATGGTCCCGGCCGACGCGCTGCTGGTGGGCGAAGCGCAAGACTACGGCGGCGGCGAGGTCTTCGCTCTGCCGGGGCGGGTCTACGCCATCTACCTGCCGCTCGCCAGCGACCCGGCCACGCTGATCGTCCCGCCGGGCCGCTACAGCCTGCGCTGGTACGACCCGCGCGACGGCCTCTTCCCGGGCCCGCCGCAAACCCAATACGTCGCCGGCCGGCTTCTTCCCCTCGGCCCGCCGCCCTACAATCCGGGTGGGGATTGGGTCATGCTGGTAACGGCGGACGAGTGACTGCGCTGGCCCGGATAGGCCGCGGGCGGCGGGCAGCGGGCCACCCTGGCCGATCAACCGACCCTCCCATACTGATGACTGTAACCCCCACTACTACACGCCGGCGATCTTCCGTTATACTGTCAGCGTGCAAACTATGGCCAACCACCCGCTGTTGACCGTCCCCGACGCGGTGCGCCGCTCCGAACGGGCCGAACGGGAACGGATGCAGCAAGACCTGCTGGTCACCTCATCGACGGTCATCGCCCTGCTCGGGCTGCTCTGGGGGCTGATCTACCTCTACATCGGCGCGGTCACCGCCGGGGCAATCCCGCTCGTTTACGCCGCCCTATCATTCGTCAGCATCGGCTATTACGCGCTGACCAGCCGCTATCACCTGCTGCGCTTCGGCCAGTTGCTGCTGACGCTCATCTTTCCGGCGCTGCTCATGCTCGTCATGGGCGGGTTCATCAACTCCAGCGGCGTCATCCTCTGGTCGCTGACGTCGCCGGTGGGGGCGATGCTGTTCGCCGGGCGGCGGCAGGCGGCGCTGTGGTTCGTGGGCTTTCTGGCGCTGGTCCTCGTCGCCGGATTGCTGGAGTTGGGCATCCTGCCCGTGGTTCTGGCGCCGGCCCCGGAACTCGACCCCCACCTCATCACCACTTTTTTCATCCTTAATGCCATCGGCCCGTCGGTTGTGGTTTTCTTGCTGGTGGCCTACTTCATGCGGCAGCGCGACGCTTCCCGCGAATTGCTCCTGCTGGAGCAGGCGCGCTCCGAACGGCTGCTTCTCAACGTCCTGCCCCAGTCCATCGCGCTGCGCCTGAAGGCGGGGGAGGAGAAGATCGCCGAGTGCATTGACGACGCCAGCGTTCTTTTTGCCGACATCGCCGGGTTCACGCCTCTCTCGGCCGAGTTAGGCGCCGAGCAGGTCGTCGACCTGCTGAACGACATCCACAGCGCCTTCGACGCCATCGTGGAACGGCGCAACCTGGAGAAAATACGGACCATCGGCGACGGCTACATGGTCGCCTCCGGCGTGCCCGTGCCGCGCCCCGACCACGCCCACGCGCTGGTCGATGCCGCGCTGGAAATGCTGGCCTTCGTGCGCGCTTGGGATTCGCCCTACGCCGCGCGCGTCCACTACCGCATCGGCATCAACAGCGGCGCGATCATGGCCGGCGTCATCGGCCGGGCTAAGTTCAGCTATGACGTGTGGGGCGACCCGGTGAACGTCGCCAGCCGCATGGAATCCCACGGCCTGTCCGACTGCATTCAGGTCAGCGAAGCGACTTACCAGTTGATCAAGGACGACTTCATCACCCGGCCGCGCGGCGCCATCGAGATCAAGGGCAAAGGGGAGATGCGGACGTGGTTTGTGTTGGGCAGAAAGTGACGAACGACGAGCGCTCGTCGCTCGTCGCTCGTCGCTTGTCGCGTCAAATCATCGTGCTATTCAGCCGCATGTGCTGAACCTTCATGCACTGGTTCATGACGACGTCGAGGCCGGCGGCGCGCGCCTTAGCGGCCGCTTCGTCGTTGCGAATCCCCAGTTGCATCCACACCGCCTTGGCCCCGGCGGCTATCGCCTCATCCACGATAGGCCCCACGGCATCGCTGCGCCGGAAGATCTGCACCACATCGATCGGCTCGGGGACATCGGCCAGCGAGGCATAGACCGGCTCGCCCAGGACGCGGCCGCTGAGGGTCGGGTTCACGGGCATGATGTGGTAGCCATTGGCCTGGAGATAGGCGGGCACGAAGTTGCCCGGCTTGGACGCGTCGTCGGTCAGCCCGACGACGGCCACGTTGTGCGCTTCGCGCAGGATACGCTCAATTGTCTCTTGTTCGCTGTAGGTCATAGGAGAAGTATACCGAACTACGAATTACGAACGACGAATTACGAATGAAAAGACTCGCCAACCTAGCACTTCCGGATTCGTCGTTCGTCACTCGTCACTCGTCGTTCGTCACCCGTCACTCGTCACTCGTCGTTCGTCACTCGTCGTTCGTCGTTCGTCACTCGTCGTTCGTCACTCGTCACTCGTCA
>CAZSOD010000214.1:0-3180 GCA_964608255.1 uncultured Ardenticatenaceae bacterium | reverse complement strand
CCGGTTGCCCGGCGGGCGGCTGGCCCCCCGGCGCGGCCGGTTGGGGCACGGCGCCGGTCGCGTCGAGCGCCACCAGCGAGGGCAGGTCAAAGAAGAAGCCGTTGTTGGGGAATGGGTAGGCCGAGGCCATCTCGATGTAGACGGTCATGTTCGGCTGCGTGGCCACGAAGTCGTAGACGAAGGTGGGGTAGGCCATGTAGAACGGGTTCACCGAGTCGCCCGTCCACCAGCCGCTATAGGCAATAGCGTTCTCGTCGCGCCACGTCGCGCCCACCGGCCCGGCGCCCAGTCGCACCTTGGCCATGTCCTTGCGCTCCGGCGGGATCTTCTGGCCGTTTTCGTAGTCTTCGAAGACGTCGATGTAGATCGGTACGCTGAGGCGGTACTTGCGGCCAACCTGTAGCCCCTCCACGTCCTGTGACATGGCCGCCCACAGCGGCGCCCAGGTATTGAAGATCTTCATGGTGTAGGCGCCGTCCTTCCAGAAGAACTCTTCGCCCGGCGGCGCGCCTTTGATGTTCCAGACGATTGTTTCCGGGCGCGTGGTGTCCCACTCGCCGCCGAAGATCTTCTCCCGATTCGACCAATGCATCCGCCAGCCGTTGGGTACGGTAATCTGCGGGATGCCGTCCTGAGCGAAGTGGCCGTTTTCAAAGCCGGGGTTTTCCAGCAGGTTCGGACCGCTCTGGGCCCGCGCCGGGAGTGTGGCTGCACCGGCCACCAGCAAAACGATGATTGCCAGGAGCGGCAGCAGGTGTGTCTTTCGCATGTCGGTTCTCAGTTTCCTCCAGAGCCGGCCGCCCGGCCCGCTCGTTGGCGAAGGGCGACCACGTGACGCGCGTCGGCGCGCCGGACAAACAACATGCTATCTTAACAGTAGCGCCAGTGCGCTACCACATTTCCCCGGCGAGCATGAGAAGCAGCTTAATGGCGAACGCGTCCGGCCAGCGCCGCCAGCCCCGCCAGCCCTGCCAGGGGCAGCAGGAGCAGCGGCCAGTTGGCGGCATTGGGGAACACGGCGCGCAGGATCGCGGCCGCGTTCTCCGGCCTTGGCAGCGGCCGTTGCAGCGCGGCCAGGTCAAGCGTGTAGTTGTAGCTCGTGCCGATGTGGAGCATCTGGTTCCAGAGCGACAGGGCGAACAGGGCGAGGACGGCCACGGCCGCGGCGGCGCGAAAGAGCGGCCCCGGCCGCGCGCCGAACAGCCAGTCGAGCGCATAGCCGAGAGCCGGGACAAGCAGACCGAGGAAGGGGGTCAGGTAGCGGCCGTCGCCGGTGAAGCCGTGGGACGTGTGGTGCTTGGCGAACAGCAGGAGGTAGACAGCGAACACACCGGCCAGCAGCAAGAAGGCGGCTTGCCGGCGGCGTAGGAAGACGACCAGACCCGGCAGCGCCAGCAGCCAGATGGGCGAGAGGTGGAACAGCCCGTCGTTGAGACAGGGTCCGCCGCACCAGCCGCCGCCCTCACCGCGCCACAGCAGGGCGCGGAGGCCGGGCAGCAGGGGAAAGCTGAAGGTCGTGCCGAACGCCCCCGCCCAGGGGTAGTTGACGGCGTAGGCGTAGGAGAGCGTCCACGGGCGGCCGAAATTGACCGCGTTGTACCAGGCGAGGAAGGCCAGCGGCAGCAACGCGCCGAGCAGAGCCGGCAAAACCGTCGTCAGCGGCCGTCGCCGCGCCCGCGGCCAGCTGCGCCACAGCCAGAACAGGCCGACGAGCGGCCACAGCAGGGCGTTGGAGTATTCGACGACGACGGCCGCGCCCAGCGCGAAGCCGGAGAGCGCGTACCACCCGGGGCCGGCCAGCTCCCGCTCGGCCAGCAGCAGGGCCAGATAGACCGACAGGACGACGAGGAAGCCCGACAGGGCGTGGGAGAAGAGGACGGCGCTGTACTTCCATTGCGTCGTGCCCACGGCGAAGAAGACGACCGCCGCCAGCGCCGCGCCGCGGCCGATGTCGAGGTAGCGCAATAGGCCATAGAGCAGCGCCGCCGTCCCCGCCCCGGCGAAGACGGGCAGCAGCAGGGCGTAGGGCAGGCGCGGGTTGTCCGCGTCGTGGCGCGAGGGGGCGGCGGCCGAGGGGAACGGGGCCGGCCCGTCGGGCAGCGGCCCGCCGAGAAGGTAGAACGGGATGGCGGCCAAGGCCGTGCCCGGCGGCCGGTCGCTGTAGAGGCGGCCGTCGGGGGTGATGGCGATGTCGTTGCCCTCGGCGTAGTCGTCGAACTGGTTGAGCGTGAAGGCCCGGTTCTCCGCCATCGTCCGCAGCAGCGCGTAGTGGCTGCCGTCGTTGCTGCTGGTGATGCCGCCGAGGGTCAGGAAGTAGACGAACGACAGGCCGATGAAAAGGGCCAGAGCGATGAATCGGTCGGTGGGCACGACCGGTCGTGGGCGGGACGGCAGCGCAGACATACTGGGGCATTCTAGCAGGATGAACCGGAGGGGGCGACAGAGGACGGGCTACAGGCAACAGCAAGAGCGTCTTCCAGTCGCGGTCTGTAGTCTGTCGTCCAACAATGAGAGCCAAGTAGGTTAGCGCCCTAACCGGCCCGACTTTGCCTAAAATCACAGGCAAAATCGGGGAGGTTCGTCCCCGAATGGAGATCAGATCATGCAGAACGCACAACACTGGTTCGACCGGGTCGACAAGCGCATCACGACCTGGATGGCTCGCTACGGGCTGCTGCTGCTGCGCATCAGCCTGGGCATCGTTTTCTTCTGGTTCGGCTTCCTGAAGTTCTTCCCCGGCCTCAGCCCGGCGCAAGACCTGGCCACGCGGACGATCGAGACGCTGTCGTTCGGCCTTGTCCGGCCGGAGGTATCGATCTACATCCTGGCGGTGTGGGAGTGCCTGATCGGGCTGGGGCTGCTGATCGGCCGCCCCATGCGCGTCACGCTCCTGCTGCTGTTCGTGCAGATGCTTGGCACGGTGAGCCCTGTCTTTCTCTTCCCGGCCGAGGTGTTCACGCGCGTCCCTTATGCCCCGACGCTGGAGGGGCAGTACATCATCAAGAACCTGGTGCTGGTCAGCGCGGCGCTGGCGCTGGGGGCCACGGTGCGCGGCGGCGGCATGGTCGTCGAGCCGGGCGCGCCCATTGAGCGGCCGGGCGCGGCGTTGCCGGCGGCCGAGCGATAAAAAGGGACTAGGGGCTAGGTTCTAGGGAAGAGCGCTCTTCCCTAGAACCTAGC
>CAZSOD010000213.1:0-3210 GCA_964608255.1 uncultured Ardenticatenaceae bacterium | reverse complement strand
GCGCCCAGCCCCGCGGCCGGGGCGGAGAACAGCGGCCCGCGGAAGCGCCCGGTGGCGAAGTTGTAGGCGTAGACCATCGAGTGGCCGCCGGCCGCGCCGTCGGCGGCGAAGGCGCCTTGGGTCGTCAGGTACAGCGTCGCGCCGTCGGGCGCGACCCACAGGCTGGCGAGCGCGTTGGCCCGCAGCCCCTCGGCCGAGCCGTCGAGAACCAGCGTCCACTTGCCCCGCGTCTGCGCGCCGGACTGGGTCAGGCAGAAGCCGAGCACGTCCTCGCCGCCGAAGCGCAGCGGCGCGCCGTCATAGCGCGTCACCCTGCCCGGCCCCTGGGTGCTGAGCAGCAGGTACGACTGGCAACTCCCGCCCGCGGCGGCGAGGACGGCCGGCGGGGCCATGACGCCGGGCAGCGCGTGCAGCCCGTCGATCTTCTCCGCCGCCAGCGCGTTGAGGCCCACGTCCTGCCCATCGAACCACAGCGCGAACGTCGCGCCGTCCCACCACACCACGTCCATGCCATCGACCTTGCCGGTGATGCCCGGCACGTTGCGCGCGTTATGGGCGAAGGCCAGCGCCACATCGTCGCCCTCAGGGTCGGGAATCCACAGGGCGCTGATGTCGTGCTTGCGCGTGCCATCGGGGGTCAGCCCGGCGGCGCGGCCGTCGAACCACTTCGTCCACGCCGCGCCGTCCCACTTCAGCACGTCGGCCACCGTGTAGGCCACGTCCGGCGCGCCCGCGCTGCGGGCCACGCCGCCCGCGGCCGACAGGAACACGTCCGCCCCGGTGTTGCGGAAGGTGCAGGTGACGGCCTCCCCCGCGGCGACGGTGACAGTCAGGTTGCCGTCCGGGGCGCTGTCGCCGTTGTCGCAGACGGCCGACGCGGCAAACCCGGCGGCGGCCGCCTCGCTGATGGCGTACTCGCCCGCCGGCAGGTCGGCGAACGTCACCTGCGGCGCGGCCTTTGTCAGGTCGAACGGCCCCAGGTCGCCGCTGAAGGCGAAGCGCCAGTCGCCGGCGGCCGGCGCGCCGGTCACCTCTTTGACCACCGTCACGCGGCCGTCCGGTAGCGCCGCCGGCACGTTGTGGAGCGTGCAGACCACCGTCTCGCCCGGCGGCAGCGTGACTCGCACGCGGCCGCCATCCACCACGGCCGGCGCGCCGCCGCAGTCGGCGCTCCCCAGTTGCCAGCCCGCGACCGGCGTCTCGCTGACCACGTAAGTTCCCGGCTTGAGAGCCGCGAAGGTGTGGCTCCCGCCGTCGCCCAGAGACGTCGTGGTCAGGTTGAATTTCTGGAGGCGCTCATAGGAATTGTCGGCGACGTAGACGGCCGGGCCGTCGAACGCCACGGCAAACGGGTCGAAGTGGCCGTCGGGCACGTCAAAGCGATCCCACGCCCCCAGAAGGAAACCGTCGCTATCGAAAATCTGGACGCGAGCGGCTCCCCAGTCGGCCACGTAGACCCGGCCCGCGTCGTCGACGGCAATGCCGCGGGCATTGTTCAGCTGGCCCGCGCCGGAGCCTTGCCGGCCGCCCTGGCAATCCTGCCCGGCGGCGCAGACTTCGTACCCGACTTCGGCATTGCCCTTCACGACGTCCCAGCCCCAGGCGGCGATGAACGTCCCGTCGCTGTCGAACTTCATGACGAACGACTCAAACTGATCGGCCACGTAGACGTTGCCCGCGACGTCGACCGCCACGCCCGCCGGGTAGCCGAGCAACGTGCCGCTCCCCGCGCCGTTCCACTGGCCCAGGAAGTTGCCGTCGCCGTCGAACTTCTGGATGCGGCCGTTGTAGAAGTCGGCCACGTAGACGTTGCCGGCCGCGTCCGCCGCCACGCCCTGCGGCTGCTCGAACTCGCCCGGGCCGCCCAGATAGCCGTGGCTACCCCACTGGTCGAGATAGTTGCCGTCGAGGTCGAACTTCTGGATACGGTGGTTGAACTGGTCGGCCACGTAGACGTGGCCGGCGCCGTCCACGGCCACGGCCGCCGGAAAGCTGAACTGGCCGTTGCCGCTACCCTGGACGCCCGTCTGGCAGTCGGCGGCGCAAATCTGGAACTCGGCCGTGCCGTCCCCCACCCCCCAGCCCCAGACCAGCACGAACGCGCCGGCGTTGTTGAACTTCTCGATGCGGTGGTGGAATTGATCGGTGACATAGACGTTGCCGGCGTCGTCCACCGCAACGCCCGCCGGCGAGTTGAACCGACCGTCGCCGCTGCCGGCGCTGCCCACCGCGCCGGCGAAGACCGCGCCGGGGTCGAGAGTCAGAGGAAAGACCTCCAGGGTGTCCGGCTCGGCTTCCTTGACAACCGTCAGCGCGGCGCGCTGCTCGTTCGTGAAGACGCAGGTCACGTCGTCGCCGGCGGCCAGCTGCAGCGAGACGGCGTTGCCGGCGCGGGTGGCCCAGTTGGGCGTGCACCCAATTTGGGCCAGCACCCAGCCGTCGGGGACGAGTTCGCTGATCAGGTAATCGCCCGGCGCGAGATCGCTCAGGATCCGGCTCTGGCCGTCGCCCAGATTGAATTCCACGTTGCCCGGGTCGATGACGAAAGAAAAGAGCCGGTCGGTGTCGGGCGCGGCCTGCTTGGTGAGGGTCAGGGTGGCTGTGCCGCCGTTGGCACGGGCCGGGGCGCTCGCCAGGCCGGCGACCAGCGCCAGGGCGAGCAGGGACGCGAGGAGGACAAGTTGAACCGAGCGCCGGCGGCGCTCAGAACGCGGAGAAGGTGGCATGATGGTCTCCCCTTGGCGGCGACAGGGAAGGAGGCGGCTCCGGCACGGCGGCCGACGTTTCCCCCGAGGTCGCCCGTAATGAAGCAGAAACAGTAGCCCTACTAGGCATCATAGCAGAACGGCCGCCGGCCCGATAGTGACATTTGTCACCTGTGGCGGCGCGGAACGATAGGATGGCCTTCGCTCGTAGTCGCACCTTCCAGGGCGCGCTCCGGCGCGGCGAAGAACGCCCCGAAGGGCGTTCCTACGAAACAAGGCGCGGTTTGTGGCGTTATTCGGCCGGGCGGTGATCTATGCTACAGATGGACGGCGCGCCGCCGCGGCCCTGAACCCGGCGGCGCACCGTCTACCGGGGCGCTCCGGTCGCGGGCGGCCCCACGGACAGCCGTGGGGCCGCTATTGCCAGGGAAGGGGCCAGGGACCAGGGGAAGAGCCGTCGTTGCGGAACTAGCGCTCCCGCCGCTTACGGTCAGGGCCACGGCGG
>CAZSOD010000212.1:0-3265 GCA_964608255.1 uncultured Ardenticatenaceae bacterium | reverse complement strand
ATGCGAACGCTGAAGGCCAGCGCCGCGATGGCGATGATGAATATCAGCATCAGAACGATAAAGGCAAATGCACCTGTCATGGGAGTATCTCCTGCCCTACTTGTTCAACTTGCGCACAATCAATGTCACGCCTTCGATGCCCTCGACGATCACCGGATCGCGCTCGTACAGCACTTCTTCGGCCGAGGCGCGCCAGTCTTCATCGTTCACCCGCACCATGCCGGGCGTGTCCGGCGCGATGCCGCGCATCACCGTGCCCGTGTTGCCCACGAGCTTGTCGATGTTGGTCTTGTTCGTTACCGTCGTGATGCGCTGGCGAATCTTTTTCCGGCCTACGGCGATATAAGCGATGCTCAAGGCAATGGCCAGGAGGAGCATCACGACTTCGCTACCGGTGAAGATGCCGACGAAGCCGGAAACGACCAGAATCGAGCCGATCAGCAGCAGATCCAGGCCGGTCTGTATGCCCAGCACCAGTTCAGCCAGCATCATCAGCAGGCCGGCCACGACGAATATTTGCGGGATGGTTACTGAGAATTGTTCCATAGCCTTGCTACCTGAGCGGCGCGGTCTAGTCGCGCGCCGCCTGTAACCTATACGCGGGTCTGGCCTCCAGGTTGCGCCAGATGTGCCTGATATGGAGAGTATAGCACAATTTCCCCAAAATATAGGGGCTGGCCGGTCCAACAAAAAGGAACCCGGCCCCTGCGAGCCGGGTTCCTGTCATCTCAAGGCCTGACGGGCGGGCGGCCCGCCCGCGGGTCGCGCTTATTGCACTGTCACGTCGGTATAGGTCTCGATGCGGTTGCCGTCCAGGTCCTCGACGATGAAGCCAATGGTATAGTCGCCCGCCGGGCCGTCGAGTACCTCATACGTCCACAGCTCGCTGCCGAAAACGAGCGTGCCGCCCTGCTCGTAGTTGACCTGGCTTAACTGGCCGTTGGTGTCCAGGTCGTACCACTGCTCCAGCACGGTGAACTGGTCGCCCTGCTGCGGAGTCACTTCCCACGGCGCGGGCGTTACCCCGTCCGGGGCGGGTGTCCCGTCGGCCACATCGTTGAAGGCGAAGACCTGCATGAGCGACTCGTTGCTGAACAGCGCGCGAGCATACCGCTGCTCGCCATCGGCGAAGGTGTAGATGCCGTCGACGGCGTAGATCGCGGCCTCCGGCGTCGCCCCGTAGGTCTGCGGCTGGAGCAGCGCCAGCACCTGGTTCTGCCCGTCATTGATGGCGAAGACGATGGGATCCCATTCAAACTCGAGCGTAAACGGCCCTTCACCCCAGTCCGGGTAGTAGATGCCGTCAATCTCGCGCGTGTCGCCGCTGTCAATGTAGTCGGTGTCGATGACGTTGACCGAGTTAACCTCGCGGTCGTAGAACCCGGCGAACAGGTAGATGTAGCCGATGTTCTCGCCGTCGATGTCGGCGCTCATGAGGATCGGGTTGCCGGGCGAGGCCGTGTTCGACGAGACGCTGAGTGGCGAAACGTTGATCTGGCCCGCGCCCGGGGCGGCGATTGCCACGCCCCGTTCGGGGATCGACAGCGACCCGGCGTTGTCCTGGAACGGCCGCCCCGTGTAGTGGAACATCAGGTAGTCGTCCCAGAGCGACACGTCGGCAAACCGCCGCGCGACGGGTACATACGATTGCGGGCCCGCGGCTGGCGAACCGAAGAGTTGCGAGTTGGGGAAGTAGATCGCCAGGCCGGTCGCGCCCGGTTTTTGGCTGCCGCTTTTCTCGGCGATGACCGCGTTCTGGAACGTGCCGAACATGTTTTGCACCACCGCGCGCAACTGCTGGTCGCCCGTCTCTTTCACCAGCAGCGCCGCAAAGTGGGCCAGGTCGATATAAGACGGCGGCACTTGCTGGCCGAAGATGCTGGTGAACGACTGGGCGTAGTTGCGCGCCTTGGCTACGGCGCGCTGATCCATGCCGCGTATGTAGAGCGCGAACTTGTTCAGGCCGTCCACGGCGGCCGGCATCTGGCTCAGGTCCACCGCGGCCAGGGTCACGCCCTGTTCCAGTTGCGCCGCCACCTGTTGCGCCGTCGCGCCGCGGTTGCCGACGAAGGCCGCGCGCGCCGCCGGGTCTTGAATGCGCTGGTCGCCAACGATGTAGGTATCGACGATGGACTGGCTCAGTTCCCGGCCGGTCACGTCCGGGTTTTGTTCCAGCTGGCTGAGGAAGGCGGTGTAGGCCCAGCCAACGGCCGGCTCTACTTCCTGTGAGGCCACGGCGTAGCGCGCGTGCGGCGCCAGCATCGTGAAAACCTCCATCTGGCCCATGAGACAGGCGTCCATGCCGACCAGTTCAAACGCGTCGAGCCCGGTCTGGTCGCGAACGGTCTGGAGCGCGGCGTCGATGTCTTGCAGGTAAAGCGCGTCGCCGATAGCCTGGCCGATGGGGATGCCGCGGCCGCCGCTGCCGCCGCGCGGCTCGGGGTCTGTCCAGCCGCCCGGCCAGCCCATGCCGTGGTCGGACATTATCAGCACGTATTTGTCGGCCGGGAACTTCTGGATGCCCCAGGTGACGAAATCGACCAGCGCCTGGGGACTGGACATGTCCACTTCGCCGACGGATTCGTAGGGCGAAGCGATGCGGGTCAGGTCATCGTCGCGCTGCAACAGGTAGCGGCGCGTTTCCGTCCAGTTGCCGTCGCCGTTGAAGCCGCCCTGATACCGGTCAAGTTGGGCCACGATCTTGACGCGATCCGACGAGCCAACGCGCTCGGCCTCATTGAAGTCGATGAAGATGTCTTGCTCCAGCACCTTATCGTCAGCGTCCTGGTAAAGCAAAATCGTCCACGTCTGGCCGGGCGTGGTTCCGCCGCCGGTCGCCGCGGGCAGGGCGGCCGCGGCCGCCCCGGTAACTTCGCCGCTGGTGGCCGACCCGGCCAAGCCGCCGCTACCCTGGAAGCTGGGCGACGTCTGCCCCACCGGCGCGACCTCGGGCAAAGGCTGGCCCTGGCCCAGGTCCCCGGCCAGACTGCCCAGGTCTTCCACCTCGGTATTCTGGTCGCTCACCTGGCCGGACGTCTGATCCTGGGGAAGCTGGCCGGTGTCAAACACCGATCCAAGGTCGCCCCCGCCGCCCTGGCCAAACAGGAAGTAGGCGATGATGGCGCAGATGAACAGCAGGATGCCGCCGCCGCCGGCCGCGCCGCGCCCGCCGCCCGGAAAACCACCGAAGGGCGAACCGCCGCTCGAGCCACCGCCATAGACCGGCCCGCCGCCGCTGCCGCTGACCGGCGGCGGGGAAAAACCG
>CAZSOD010000211.1:0-3292 GCA_964608255.1 uncultured Ardenticatenaceae bacterium | reverse complement strand
GGCTTACTTTAGACTCTGCCCAGGGCGCGACAACCAGGGAGGTGGTGCGCCCCGGAAGTCGTTCCGGACGCGTCTGGACGCCGGCCAGTCCCTCTATCACCTTGCTTCATACCAGGAACACTGCTGATGACCAACATCGGACCGATGACCCTTAGCCAAGACCTGAGGACGAGCGCCGGGAAGTTTGCGCTGGCGCAGAAATGCGCCGATCTGCTCCAGCAGCAACAGCCGTTTCTGTCGCTGGGCGGCTCCGGGTTTACGTACTTCATGAGTCACTTTCAGTCCAAGATTCAGGCTGAGGCCGGACAGTTCTTTGATGCGTATGGGCCGCGCTACAGCGCGATTCTCTCGGCCGCCGAGTCCTTTGTCGCCCTGTGGCAGGCGCTCAACGACGATGACCTGGACTCGATGCGCGCCATCGGTTCGGACGCCGCGGCCAGAGAAACCTTTAGCGCCGACTTCCAGGCAATCGCCAAGGAAGCCGCGGCGATTGGAGCCGCGCTGACCGCGCTGGGTGACGACCTGCAGGCGCTGAATCGCCAGCTGGATGACGACTATTCGTTCTACCGCGGCGGGCTGGACGCCGAGAGCGGCGATTTGCCGGGAGAACTCGACCGCGACCAGCAAGAGATCGACGATCTGAACGAGAAGATCTACCAGAACATAGACGATATCGTTTCCGGATCGGAGAAATTGAGCACCGGAGGGAGCGACCTCATCACCGGCATCCTGACGGTCGTCGACATCAGCGAGATCGTCGAGGCCGAAGACATGACCGAGAAGATTGAAAAGACGGCGGGCGTTGAGACGTCGCCGACCTTCGCCATCGGCGCGTTTCAGACGCTCGAGGAAGGCAGCGAGGAGCTGACCCAGGCGCAAGTCGATCTGAAGCGCAATAACGACGCGCTCGCGGAAGCGTATCAGCGTCTGGCCCGCGCGCGAGCGGCCATCACCGTCGCTAAAGCTATCGAAAGCCAGAGTTCCCAGTTCAGGCAGGCCCTGTCGGAGTTCGAGCAGGCCGGTGCGAGTCTCGCCGCCCTGTGGGGCGCGACCGGCCGCGACGGGATTAGCGGCGCCCTGGTCGAGTTTGCCCGCGCGGTCGACGCCGCGGCCGACGCGGACACGGCCGTTCATCTTCTGGGGCAAGTCCGCGAAGCCACGCCGCTCTGGCAGGCGGTGGGCGACGTCCTGGAGCAAGTCAAGCGCAAGTTGTCGGGGATGGGGTAGCCCCGTTCATCAACCCGGTCAGCAACCAGTTTCGACAGAGGGAGACAAGTAGATGGCAGACAATTCCAACGGCTCAGACGGCAACGGCACGACCACCCAGGCGATGGGCAGCGCGAACAAGCAATCAAGCGCGCAGGCGCTTGTCGTCCAGACCTTTGCCAACAGCGTCCTCGAACAGCCCGACGTCGATCTGAGCGGGTTCGCCGAACTCCGGACGTACGAAACGGAGATCAACACGGGCCTGAACGGGGCGCGCGACCACGCGCATCACTACCTCAACGACATTCAGCCCGCCCTGATTGGCAACATCAGCAATATCGGCAGCTACTACGATCTCCATCAGGCCATTCCGACGGCCGTACCGGCGGGCTCGTCGAAGTCGGACTGGCTCGACGTGCTGCACGCGCTCAAAGACCAGGCGACTGACTACGAGGCCTCGGCGGCGAAGATGCTTGCCATGCTGACGGCTCTCCACGACACGCTCAGCGACGACGCCAAGCAGTTCAGCCACTACGTGACGGAGATGAACGGCGCGGTGGGGGGTGACAACGGGGTCCTGGCCGATCTCTCCAAGCAGATCGACGACGTGCGCTCGAAGATCGACTGGGCGATCGCCGGGGCGGCGCTGAGCGGCGTGGCCATCGCCGGAGGGGCATTGCTCACCTGCGTGGGTGGCGTCGCCGAGTTCGTCACCGCCGGGACCTCGACGCCGCTCGTCATCGCCGGCGTAGCGATCATGAGCGTCGGGTTCGTCGGCGCGGCGGGCTCCGCGGCCGGTCTGGTCACGCTCTACGACGCCAAGGCGAACCTGCTCCGGCGGGAATCCGACCTGAAAGAGGAGGTCAAATTCGCCCTCGGCCTCCAGGCGGGTTATTCCAGCCTGTTCAACCAGGTGAGTAGCGCCGTAACCGCCTCCACCAATATGTCCAACGCCTGGTCGAGCCTGTCGAGTGATCTGGACAAACTGATCGCGGATATCGACAAGGGGGATAACCCGGATGCATCCCCCGGGGTGAGCCGGCTGTTCCTCGGCGCCGCCAACAAAGAGGTCCAGACCGTTCTCGGCGACGTCGACACCATCAAACAGCAACTGGCCGGTGTGCAGTACATCGTCGCCCAGCCCGGGCAGCTCATCACGGACGTGATTCGCGCTCATGCCTAGCGCGTAGGCTAATAAGCAGCGTGAACGACCTGACAGCAGAGGCGATCTCCGGGTCGCCTCTCGGTCTACCCGCTCTTCACGCGCTCATGACAGGAGAATTCCCATGCCGGGATTGCTAAGCCAGGTGCTCGATAACCTCAGCCGGATCGAGGCGACGATTCGCTCGGTCGAGGTGCCCCCGTCCTCTACCCAGGAGATCCAGCAGAACATGCTGGCCGGGCTCGATCAGTTGCGCGACGAGTGCGGCGCGCTGCGCGATCAGGTGATGGCCTACGCGACGCCGGCGCTGGCCCACCTGGCGGACATCGCGGCGCAACTCAATTCCGCCCAGCCCTCAATCGACGGGCCTATCGACGAACTGCGCCAGGTGCAGGCGGGCGCGCAGGAGCTTGACGCCCAGGCGGAGAGCGTCCTCACGGACGCCAAAGCGATCCTCGACAACCAGAACGCTTACCAGCAACAACTCAACGACGAGAACCGGGCCGCGCAGTCGAACGTCAGCGACTTGCAGTCGCGGGTGAGCGACCTCCAGCGCCAGATCGACGAGGCCCAGTCCTCACGGCCGACGGCATGGGAGGAACTCTTCCTCCCGGGCGGTCTGGACGACGTGGCATCCGAAGTGGCAGGCTCGATCATAGAGTTGCAATTAGGTCTCAATGACGCCGAAGGCGAATTGCAAGAGGCGCAAACGGAGCTGGCCTACCAGCAGACGATCATTCAGGAAACGACGGACTTGATGGATCACACGGGCAAGGTCGTCGACATTCTGAGCGGCATCCGCAATACGGTTACGATGGTGACGGCCGACCTCGACCAGCTTTTCGCGGCGCATCCCGGTCTCGACAGGGCCGCGGTGCTGCGGCTCTTCGTCGCGCAGGCGACGAGCGAGATGCAGTCGCTCAT
>CAZSOD010000210.1:0-3293 GCA_964608255.1 uncultured Ardenticatenaceae bacterium | reverse complement strand
AAGCGGCGGGGTGTGGCGGCGCGGTTCGGCGGCAAAGGCGCGCTGGAGGGCGCTCCAGTAGCGGCCGAGGCTGCGCCGCCGGTTGCGGGCCAGGTTGGCGACGATGCTGAGCAGCCACGGGCGCAGCGGCCGGGATTGGTCAAAACGACCCAGAGCCGCCCACGCGCGCACGAACGCCTCCTGCGCCGCGTCTTCGGCCTCGGCCGCGTCGCCCAGAATCAGGTAGGCCAGCCGAAAGACCGGCTCCTGGTAGCGCCGCACCAGCGCTTCCCAGGCCGCCTCGTCGCCGCCCCACGCTCGCCGAACGAGGGCGGCTTCCTCCGGATCGGCGGCCGGGAGGCTGCCCCCGGCCGCTGTTAGCGAGCTCATTCAACAACTATACACCGGAGCGGGCGGTCCGGTTCCGTTGGGACGACCGCCGGATGGCAGCCGAGCACGGCCAGAAGAGGCCAGGTTCCAGGGGCCGGGAAGAAAGGAGCGTCACCCGGTCGCGGGCTGCCGGCCAAAGACGAACTGACCCCATAGAAAGCATGTCTTTTGGTAGGCGCAGACGGAGGTGGATTTGACTAGACTGTCGATTGGAGGGCTACACCCATGACCGTTGTCATTCAACCCCCTGCGTCTCGCGCTGCGCGGCGGCCGCTGGTGACGGCGCTTGTCGTTGTGTTGGCGCTGGCGGGCGTCAAGCTGCTCATTCACCTGTTGACCGCCACGCGCTACGGCATCTTCATCGATGAGTTGTACTTCCTGGCCGCCGGGGAACATCTCGCCTGGGGCTATGTTGACATGCCGCCGCTGACGGCCGCGCAAGCGGCGCTGGCGCGAGCGCTGTTCGGCGACTCGCTTTTCGGCATCCGCCTGTTGCCGGCGCTGGCCGGGGCCGGGTTGGTGCTGATCGTCGGAGGAATCGTGCGCGAACTGCGCGGCGGGCGCGTCGCTCAATTGCTGGCCGGACTGGGCATCCTGGCGGCGGGCATTTTCCTGATGATCAATAGCTACCTGTCGATGAACGCCATCGAGCCGCTCATCTGGGCCGGCTGCGCGTGGGTGCTCATCCGGCTGATCAAGACGGAGGACGGCCGCTGGTGGCTGGCCTTCGGCGCGCTGGCCGGGATCGGGCTGCTCAACAAGCACACCATGCTCCTCTTCGGCGGGGCGGCTGTTCTTGGCATGTTGCTTAGCCCGGCGCGCCGGCTGCTGTGGAGCAAGTGGCTGCTGGCCGGCGGGGCCCTCGCCCTCGCCCTCTTCCTGCCCAACCTGATCTGGATGGCCCGTCACGACTTTCCGATGCTGGAGTTGCTGGCCAACATCCGCGCCAGCGGGCGCAACGTCGCCCTGACCCCGCTGGCGTTCATGAGCCAGCAAATCCTCTTCCTGAACCCGGTCACGCTGCCGCTGTGGCTGGGCGGGCTGTGGTACTTCTTTTTCCACCGCGAGGGGCGGCGCTTCCAGGTTCTGGGCTGGACGTACCTGCTCATCCTGGTGGGGCTGTTGCTGACGGACGGCCGCGTCTATTACCTGGCCTCAGCTTACCCGATGCTCCTGGCCGGCGGGGCGGTTGTGTTCGAGCGGCTGTTTGCCGGGCGCGCCCTGGGGTGGCTGAAGGTGGCTTATCCGCTCCTCCTTGTCGTTGGCGGCGTTGCCCTCGCGCCGATCTTCCTGCCGCTTCTGGAGCCGGAGGATTACGTCCGCTATACACGGACGATCGGCGTCGGCCAGCCGCGGCTGGAGACGCACCAGGCGGTCGAGTTGCCGCAGTTCTTCGCCGACCGCTTCGGCTGGCCGGAGATGGCGCAGGCGACGGCCGACGCCTACTTCGCCCTGCCGGCGGCGCAGCGGTCCCACACGGCCATCTACACCGAGAACTACGGTCAGGCCGGGGCGATTGACTTCTATGGCCCGGCGCTGGGCCTGCCCAAGGCGATCAGCGGCCACCTGAACTACTTCTACTGGGGCCCGCGGGACTACACCGGCGAGTCGGTGCTGCTGCTGGGCGTGGATGCGTCCGAAGCGCGGCAAGTATTTAATAGCGTTCAAATCGTCGGCCACGCCGGCCACCGCTACGCCATGAGTTCCGAAAACTTCCCCATCCTGCTGGCGACGGAGCCGAAGATACCGCTGCCGGAACTGTGGCCGCAGGTTAAGACGTGGCAGTGATGGACGTTGGAAGCCTCTGGTACAATCACGACCATGCACGTTGATATCTCGACCGATCCCAAACGGCTGGATGTCGCCGCGATCCACCACTTCCTGTCCGAAAAGGCCTACTGGGCCAAGGGGCGGCTGCTGGAGACAGTGCGGCGCTCCATCGAGCACTCGCTGTGCTTCGGCGCATATGTTGAGGGACGGCAGGTTGGCTTTGCCCGCGTGGTTACGGACTACGCAACCTTCGCCTGGCTGGCCGACGTGTTCGTACTCGAGGCGTATCGTGGCCGCGGTGTGGGCAAGGCGCTCATGCAGGCCGTGCAGGACCACCCCGACCTGCGCGAGTTGCGGATTCTGCTGGCGACACGGGACGCCCACGGACTATACGCGCAATACGGCTTCGAGCCCGTGCCGCCCGACCGCTACATGCAGCGGCCTAAACCCTGGTCAGGGTGACAGACCTGACAGGTTTTCCGAAACCTGTCAGGTCTTAGTTGCGTCGCGCCGACCGCTGCCCTTCGAGACGTAAGGGTTGCCCGCCACCCAGAAGCGCCAGGGCAGGGAGAGCCACGGCTCCGGCGTGGTATTGAGACCGACGCGCGGCCCGGTGCGCACGCCGGCGTCGGCCACCGCTTTGTCCGGCTCGATCCACAACCCGGCGTCCGTCGTGGTCATGTCGGCCGTGTTCATATCGCCGCCGATGCCAAAGGCCAGCACCAGCTTGGCCGGGCCGCTCGTCCACTCCAGCGGGACGCGGCCGGGACGGCGGGCGGCCATCTCGTCCAGCCCCTCCAGCGGCTCCACGGCGCGAATCAGCACGGCCGCCGGCTGCCCTTCCGGTTCGGTGACGACGTTGAGCATCCAGTAGTTGCCGTAGGTGAAGTAAACATAAGCGCGCCCAGGCGGGCCGTACATGGGCGCGTTGCGCTTCGTCGGCTTGGCGCGGCCGTGGGAGGCGAGGTCGTCCAGTCCGGTGTAGGCCTCGGTCTCGACGATGCGGCCGCTCAGCCGTTGCCCATCCGGCAGCACCCGCACCAGCCGCGCGCCGAGCAGTTGCCGGGCGACGACGAGGGTGGGTTGGGCGTAGAAGGAGAGGGGAAGGGGAGACGGCATGCCGCGCGTCCGTACTGGGCTTCAAGTTTGTAACT
>CAZSOD010000209.1:0-3317 GCA_964608255.1 uncultured Ardenticatenaceae bacterium | reverse complement strand
AAAACCCGTTTCTCTAACCTGATTCCCCCAACAACTCCAACATCCGCGCGTACACAATTGCCTTCTTGGCCGGGTCGGCCGCCGGGTCGATGGCGTTGTGAGGGATCGCCAGTTCGGGTTCAAATTGACTCTCGATGACGTTGCCGCCCCGCGCTCGCCACAACTCCGCCAGCCGCGTCGTTGCGCCGTTGGCGACCTGCGTCTCTTTGGCCGTGGTCAGAAGGATGAGGCGACGCGCCGCGGGGGGAGTCGTAGCTGCGGCCTTGAAAAGCGCTCGTCCCAACCGCAGCGTTTCCGCCAGCCCGCGCGTCGTCTGCCCGCGGTAGACCCAGTCGCGCCGCGGCTCCAGTGGGTCCTCGATATTGAAACTGGGCAGCCGGCTGTAGACGTTCATCATCAACGTGCTCATGGTCGCCGTGACGCGGCGCACGCCCAGAAACGGCGCCAGCAACAGCGCCGTGTCCACCTCCGGGCGATGCTGGCCCATCCAGCCGACAATAGCCGCGCCCCCGGAGATGCCCGCCACCATGACCTGCTCGCCCAGCCCGGCGGCAATATCAACGGAGGCATCGGCATAGGCGCGCAACTCCTCCGCCCGCAGCCCGTGAAGCTCGGCCAGGCGCATGCTCTTGCGTCCGTGGCGGGGCATCAGCGGGATGTAGACGTTGTGGCCGCGGGCGTGGAGCAGCCGCCCCAACTCCTCGAACTGCACCGGGGAGTTGGTCGTGCCGTGGATGAAGAGGTAGGCGCGGGCCGTGGGCGCGCCGTGGGTCAACAGCAACGAGCGAATGCGCGGGTTGCAGACCTCATCCTCGGCCGCCGCGATGGCGGCGACGCGGCGCATGGCTTCCTCATAGTCGGCGGCGGGGTTCGGCCGCGGCCAGAGGCGGCCGACCGACAGGGGGGCAAACACGATGAGCGCGGCGGCGAGCAGCAATAGCCCGGCAGCCGCGAGGAGCGCCTGGACGACAGTCATACAAGTGACTGCGCGTACGGCGCGGCAAAGTTGGGGGACGAGAAGAAATTGCTCACGAACGGCGCGCTCTTGACGGTAAGTAATGGAGTCGGCCTCCAGTCCGGCAGTTTAGCGCGGGCGGGGAGGGCGCGCAATGAGAATGGGCCGGGTCTTGCGCAAAGGGCGCGCCGGCAGCGAGGCGAAGCGGGTTAGGCCGGAGGCACGCGCCGCCTGCGCCGCGCTACCCAAACGCGGCTGAGGGCGAAGAGGCCGATGGCGATCCAGAAGACGTTCACGGCCACGGAGGGCATGGCCCCGTGGTAGAAGGAGTTGACAAGCACCAGCACGCCGCCGACGAGGTTAAGCGCCTGGTAGGGCACGCTATCGCCAGCCAGCCGGCGGGTGGAGACGAGGCCATAGGCCAGCAGGAGCGCGGCCGTGCCGACCCAGCCGGCGAGTTCGATGAGGAGTTCGAATGGCATGAAAGCGTTTGCTACTCGAACCACAACTCCTGTGCCAGGCCAATCAAGCGGAGGTCGAGTTGGTTCAGGACGTCGCGGCCGAGAATGGCCTCGCTTGGATTGACCCCAGCAATGGCCTTGATACCAGGGATGGTGTGCTGCCCAAGCTGCACCGTGATGATGTACATATCCACCGGGACCACTGGCCCGGTAATACCGCGCATCTTTCCAGATCGGAGGTAACGCGCTCCGGCTGCTCTCAGGGACTCGATGGGCAATAGCGTGGCGTCTGAGCCTGAGTCCACAAGGGCGACTAGCTCGGCCGCGGTTTCTCCGCTGCGTGATAGCAGGATTACCTCAGCCACGGGCATTGCGGGCTCAAAATCCTCGTTATTATAGGGATAGCTATAAGCGGGCATGCGTCCAGGCGTTTAGAGCACGGGGCGGACCAAGCGAGGCGAGTAGACGCTAAGCACACGATCAGGTTCACGGGTGACCTGGCGCATGTGAACCACTTTATTGGGGAAGCGAGCATCAATTCGACGGAGTAGCGCCATCTCGTTGGCGTCAGCATCCACCAACTCGCCGCCGTGAATGGCTACATACAGTCCTTCGTGCGTCGCCAGTAGTGATTCCCGCATCCGCGCATAGGCTTCCTGCTCTTTGGCCATCGT
Organism: uncultured Ardenticatenaceae bacterium; assembly: GCA_964608255.1. GTDB lineage: Bacteria > Chloroflexota > Anaerolineae > Promineifilales > Promineifilaceae > Promineifilum. The sequence goes on along the minus strand of CAZSOD010000209.1, from coordinate 1,227 downwards.
TTCGCGCTCCGGACTGACATAAAACACGGGAAAAGCTTGTTCCAGCGCTTCAGCGATCATCGCGTCCACCGGCTGGCGGTTTAGCTCCGCCAGGTCACGTGCCCGACGGTAGAGCGATTCGGGGATCGAGATGGTGACGTAATCGGACATGGCGAGATTATAGCACTAGCCGGTTCAGTAAGACCAAAATGAAGAGAGCTTCTCGTCAACTAAGTAACGGCTGGTGGATATACGTCCATCTTTCAGGACAAGATTCGTTAGCGTTGGCCGAGCGTCTGGTAAAGGCAGCCGAAATCCCTGAGGATCAATTCGAATTGACTTGGTAGACCAAGAAACATCTCCTATTCCACCACCACCACCGGTATCCCCCTCCCCGCCCTCTTTGCATACCCCTCGTAGCCGGGATAGACGGCCACCGCCCGCGCCCAGCACGCCGCCCGCTCCTCCCCCATGACCTCGCGGGCCACGTAGCGGCGCGTCTCGCCGCCGGCCGTCACGGTCACGTCCGGGTGCGCCTTCACGTTGTAGTACCACGCCGGGTGCTTCGCCTGGCCCCAGTTCGAGGCGATGAGGATGAGCCGGTCGCCATCGGGTACGGCGACGAGGGGGACGCTGCGCGGCCGGCCGCTCTTCGCGCCGATGGTGGTGACGGTCACGACGGGCAGGCCACTGAACAGCGCCGCGGCCGTCGTCCGCCCGCCGCTCAGGCGCATCACCGCGCCGTCGAGATGGTGGATCGTCCGCGCCAGCGCCCATGCCGCCGGCCGCGTGGCGATGATCCGGCGCACAACCCCCTGCGCCGCGTTCGGTGAGTCAGTCCAGTCGCTCATGCTGTTTGCGCAGAAGCATCATCCGCAGATTGGGCAGATTCAAGAGAAAAGGAAACTACAGATTACACCGATTCCACAGATTTCCGGAGCGTAATCTGTGAAATCCGTGGAATCTGTGGTTGCTTTCTTTTGAATCTGCCCAATCTGCCGAATCTACGGATCATCCCCTCTTCAATTCTTCCACCACCTCGGGGTTGACCAGGCTCGACGTGTCGCCCGCGTCTTGGCCCAGGTAGGCGCTGCGGATGACGCGGCGCATGACCTTGGCGTTGCGCGTCTTGGGCAGGTCGCTGACGAAGTGGACGGCTTTGGGCGTCAGCGGCTTGCCGAGCTCCGTGCCCACCAGCGCCCGCAGTTCGGCCGCCAGCGCCTCGCCCGGCGCGTGGCCCGGCGCGAC
>CAZSOD010000208.1:0-3452 GCA_964608255.1 uncultured Ardenticatenaceae bacterium | reverse complement strand
GCCGAGGTCTCGAAGTAGAGGTGGTGGCCGATGGCGTGGCTGCCGGCCGTCTTGAAGAGCAGCACGGCGACGCTGTAGAAGTAGGCCACCGAGGAGCCGAGGGCCACCAGCACGTCCATATTGGCGCTGCCATTACGCAGGCTCTTGAACGCCCCGGTGTAATAGTCCCAGCCGACGTAGAACTGCACCGGCGTGGCCAGAGCCAGGAACAACCAGTCAACCCACAGAGCGTTGGCCCACGCGCCCAGCAGCCCGAGATCGCGGCCCATGCTCAGCAGGAACAGCGGCAGCGCGAAGATCGTCCCGACCACCAGGCGGCGCTTCTGATGAGCGATTTCCGCCTCGCGGGCGGCCTGCTCGGCGTCGGCGCCGTCCTCTTCGGTTGCGGCCGACTCCACCACGTCGTAGCCCGCCTTGCGAACCGCGGCCACGAGGTCGGCCCGCGTCACCGCCCCGGGAGCGTAGCGGACGGTCGCCCGCTCAGTGGCATAGTTGACGTTGGCCTCCAGCACGCCGTCGGTCTTGCGGAGGCGGCGCTCGATGGTCGCGGCGCAATTGGCGCAGGTCATGCCCAGCAGCGGCAGTTCCACCTCGGCCGTGGGTACCTCATAGCCGGCGCGGCGGATGCGCTCGATGACGTCGGCCGTCACCTGGCCCGCGCTGACCGCTTCCGGGTCGTAGCTCACCGTCACCTTCTCGCTGGCGAAGTTGACCGCGGCGTTGGTGACGCCCTCGGCCTTCTTCGCGTTGCGCTCGACGGCGGCCACGCAGTTGGCGCACGTCATGCCGACGACGGGGAGGGTGAGTTGTTGCTCGCTCATGGCGCACTCTCATGTAGCGCGATTCTCCAGAATCGCGTCTACGGCGGCGCGATTCTGGAGAATCGCGCTACATCAACGAGATCAACCCTTCCGGCGGGTAGTTGATCTCCACCAGCGTCTGGCGGATCTTGTCCCACGTCGCCGGCTCATGCCAGGCGACGGTGACCATCTGTGTGTCCTTGTCCGCGTCGACCTGCTCCACGCCGGGCACGTCGCTCACTTCCATCTTGATCGTGTGGACACAGTGCATGCAGCTAATCGCCGGAACCTTGAACGTCTTCGTCTCCATCTCGTTGTGTCTCCTCAAGTAAGTATGTTCACGTTTGACTGACGACGGACGACAGACGACGGCTTTCCGGCCGGGGTCTGTCGTCCGTCGTCCGTCGTCTATTTCTTCCCGCTGACGGCAAACACGCTCGTGATCTCCTGCAACATCCGCTCGCGCTCCAAGGCGTCGTCGCCCTGGATGGCGGTCGTCACACAGGTGCGGAGGTGGTTGTCCAGCAGCAGGGTGCTGACCTTGTTGAGCGCCGCCTGGACGGCCTGGATTTGCTTGATCACATCGATGCAGTAGGCTTCGTCGGCGACCATGCGCTCGATGCCGCGCAAGTGGCCAGCGGCGCTGGCCAGTCGTTGGGTGGCTTCCTTTCGGGTATCGGCGTTCATCGTCGTTCTTGACCTCTCACTCATCCAGACGCGCGTCGCGGCGGGACTCTTACCCCACCCCCAGGGGGGTGGGGATATAGAAGGCAGTATAGTGAGGGGAAGAGTAATTGTCAAGCAACCCGATCCACCGCTTACCCGGCTTCCCATTTTCACGCCCCCTTGCTTCCCCCACGCCCCTCCGGACACTATACTCTGTGAAACCCCGCTCCACGGAGTCTCCCCGATGCGCGCAGCCAATCGCTACTCCCTGCCCCCTATCCTGCTCGCCCTGCTGGCCGTGCTCCTGCTGGCCGGCGCGCCACAAGCGCGCGCCGCCGACACGACCGCCGGCACGGAAGCCGAACTCGCCGCGGCCATCGACGCCGTTAACGCCGCCGGGCCGGGCAACCACACCATCACCCTGACGGCCAGCATCACCCTGACGGCCGAACTACCCGCCCTTGATAACGCCGAGGCGACGGAACTGCTGATCGAAGGCGCGGGCTTCACCCTGACCAGCGACGACGCCCACACCGCGCTGGTCGTCGCGACGGGGACGACCGCGCGACTACACGAATTGACCATCACCGGCGGCGCGGGCAGCGGCGGCCTCGACGGCCAATCGGGCGGCGGCGTCTATAACCGCGGCCGGCTGACCGTCAGCAACGCGACGATTAGCGGCAACCGCGCCACCCACGGCGCGGGCATCTACGTCTACGGCGGCCCGGGCAACGCGGCCGAACTGACCCTGGAGAACGTCACCCTGAGCGACAACACCGCCAGCCGCGAAGGCGGCGGCGTCGCCGCGGTGGCCGACCAGGGCGCGGTGACGGTCGTCATCAACGACTCGACCCTCTCCGGCAACAGCGCGACCAACTACGGCGGCGGCGTGGCCGGCAGCGGCCTGACCGGAACCGTTCAGACCACCGTCGGCGGCTCGACCATCGCCGGCAACAGCAGCGCCTACGGCGGGGGCCTCTACGTCAACGGCAACGCCGGTGAATCCCGCCTCGACGTGGTCAACAGCGCCGTCACCGGCAATACGGCCGCCATCCGCGGCGGCGGCATCTATAACAACGGCAACGACGGCCTGGCCCGCGTCACCCTGCTCAACAGCACCGTCAGCGGCAACAGCGCTGACGGCGGCGGCGGCATCGCCAGCACCGACAACGGCGGCGAGGCGCAACTGGAGCTGACCTTCGTCACCGTGGCCGCTAACACGGCCGCCGCCGGCAGCGCCCTCTTCAACTCCTCCGGGGCGGCGGCGACGTTCGCCGGCTCGATCATTGCCACGGGCGGCCCCGGCGCGGCCTGCGCCAAAAATGGCGGCAGCACCTTCGCGTCCCAGGGCTACAACCTGGGCGACGACGCCTCGTGCAACCTGACCGAGGCCACCGATATCCCCACCGGCAACCCGGCGCTCGACCCGCTGGCCCTCAATGCCCCCGGCGCGACCGCCACCCACGCCCTGGGCGCAGCTAGCGACGCCCAGCGGCGCATCCCGTCCGGCGTGCTGGGCTGCGGCGAAACCGTCGCCACCGACCAGCGCGGCAGCGCCCGGCCCGTCCCCGGCGACCTGTGCGACATCGGCGCCTACGAAAGCGACGCCGAGCCGGGCGCGGCCTGCGCGCCGCCTTACCTGCCGGCCAGCGAGGCGGAACTGAACGCGGCCATCGCCTGCGTCAATGCCGCGGGGACGGGCAGCCACGTGATCACCCTGGCCGCCAACATCACCCTGACGTCGGCCACGACCCCGCTCGACAACGTTGACGCTACCGAGTTGCTACTCGACGGCAACGGCCACACCGTCAACGGCGACGGCCACGGCCCTATCCTGTCGGTTGCCGCGGGGACCACGGCCCGCGTTCGCGCGGCGACGCTGACCGGCGGCGCGGCCGATGACGGCGCGGGCATCCACAACCGGGGCGCACTGACGGTCGAGGACAGCCGGATCACCGGCAACACGGCCGTCAACGGCGGCGGCGG
>CAZSOD010000207.1:0-3456 GCA_964608255.1 uncultured Ardenticatenaceae bacterium | reverse complement strand
TTCGCCGGGCAATTGCCCATAAGAAATGACCCGCTGACGGCGCAGATTGCAACGCTGATTCTCGCTGCCAGGCCATTTCTGATCAGCGAAGATCAGCCCAATCAGCGCCATCTGCGCGCCATTCCGGCCGTAGGCGCTTGCCCCGTCCCGTTTCGCCCCTTGCTTGCTACTTGTATTCTGATACACTACTCATGAACAGTTCCGCTGCGGGGATCGGGAGTCCGGAGCAAACGGAGCATCCGGCGCGGGCAGGGCGCCGGGCCGAAAATCCTTTTCAAGGAGACCTTCCATACCATGTTCCCGTTCCGCGCGCTTGCCCGTCCCTTCCTTCCCCGGCTCCCGGCCGCGCGGCTCCGGCCGCCCGCCGCGCCCGTCCCCCATCCCTGTGTCATGGAGAGCGCCCCAACATGATCTGACCCGCGCCATGCCCTGTTCCCGCCGGGCGCGCGCCGCGCCCGCCGACCCTCGTACCCACGATTCGCGCATAGTTCAAAACGGCCGCTGCCCGGCATAGCAGCCGGCCCAACACAAGAGAGGAAACAACGAACATGAACCAAAACAAGCTCAAGCCCTACGCCTTTGCGCTGGCGCTTTTGCTGCTGGCGATGATGATCCTGTTGTCGCCGGCATCGATCGTCACGGCTGCCGCGCCAACCGATCTGTTTATCTCCGAGTACATCGAGGGCAGCAGCAACAACAAGGCTCTCGAGATCTACAATGGCACTGGCGCGGCCGTCAATCTCACCACCGGTGGCTATGAGATATTTGTCTCATTCAACGGTGGCAGTTCGACGGCGACGTTTCCACTAAGCGGAACGGTCGCCAATGGCGACGTCTTCGTCTTTGCGGCTTCAGCCGCAAATGCCACGATCTTGGCTCAGGCAGACCAAACAACAACAACCGGCCTGTGGAACGGCGATGACTTTATCGCTCTTCGTAAGACCGGCGCGGTTGTCGTCGATTCGCTAGGCGTATTAGGCACCGACCCGGGCACCGAGTGGGGAACCGGCTTGACCTCCACGGCCGACAACACCCTCCAGCGCAAGGACACCGTCTGCGCGGGCGATACGACGACAAACGATGCGTTTGATCCGGCAACGGAGTGGAACGGCCTTATTAACGATACCTTCACCGGTCTCGGCAGCCACACGGCTAACTGCGGCGGCGTCGTCGACAATCCCCCGACCGTCAGCAGCACCACCCCCGCGGACAACGCCACCAACGTCTCTCTGAGCGCCGACATCAGCGTGACGTTCAACGAGGCCGTCACCGTCAGCGGCGCGTGGTACACCATCTCCTGCGCCAACTCCGGCGCGCACACGGCGACCGTCAGCGGCGGCCCGACGACGTTCACCCTCAACCCGGACACCAACTTCACCGGCACCGAACTCTGCACCGTCACCATCGAATCGACGCTGGTGGCCGACCAGGACGGCACGGCCGACAACATGACGGCCGACTTCATCTTCGACTTCACCACCCAGACCCCGCCCGCCGCCTGTGGCGACCCGGGCGTGACGCCCATTCACGACGTCCAGGGCAACGGCGCATCCAGCCCGATTAGCGGCAATACCGTCACCATCGAGGGCATCATCGTCGGCGACTTCCAGGACTTCACCGCCGATCCGCCCAATGAGTTGAACGGCTACGTCATCCAGGAAGAGGACGGCGACGTTGACGCCGATCCCAACACCTCGGAAGGCATCCTCGTCTTCGAGGGCGCGAACCCGTCCGTCGACTACGCCGTCGGCGACAAGCTGCGCCTCACCGGCACGGTGACGGAGTTCGGCGACGTGGCCGGCGGCCAGCTGACCGAGATCACCAGCCCGACGGGCATTATCGTCTGCTCCACCGGCAACACGCTGCCCACGGCGGCGACGATCGATTTGCCCGTCGCCTCGCTCAGCGACTACGAGGCGGTCGAGAGCATGCTCGTCACCTTCAGCGACGAGCTGACCGTGACCGAGGTCTTCACCCTCGGCCGCTACGGCGAAATCCTGCTGTCGGCCGGCGGCCGCCTGTGGAACCCGACCCACGCGGCCGCGCCGGGCGCGCCGGCCCAGGCCGTGCGCGACGCCAACATCCTGCGCAGCATCGTCCTGGACGACGGGCTGACCAACCAGAACCCCGACCCGCTCATCTACCCCGCCCCCGGCGGCCTGAGCGCCAGCAACACGCTGCGCGGCGGCGACACGACCACCGCCCTGACCGGCGTGATGCACTTCCTGGACACGACCGAGGACTACCGCATCCAGCCGACGGGCACGGTCACCTGGGTTCACGCCAACCCGCGTCCGGCCGACGCCCCCGACGTCGGCGGGTCGCTGAGAGTCACCGCCCAGAACACGCTCAACTTCTTCACAACCCTGACGACCGCCGGCAACGTCTGCGGCCCGCTGTCCAACCAGGAGTGCCGCGGCGCGAACTCCAGCACCGAGTTCACCCGCCAGCGCGACAAGCTGATCAACGCCCTGGTCGAGATGAACGCCGACGTCTTTGGCCTGGTGGAGCTGGAGAACAACGCCAGCGCCGACCCGGCTAATGACGCCAACGACCCGGTGCTGGAGAGCATCGTCAACGGCCTGAACGGCATCCTCGGCGCGGGGACCTACGACTTCATCGACACCGGCACCATCGGCGGCGACGCCATCAAGGTGGGCCTCATCTACAAGCCGGCCACGGTATCGCCCGTGGGCGATTTCGCCATCCTCGACTCCAGCGTCGATCCCAACTTTATCGACACCCGCAACCGGCCGGTGCTGGCCCAGACCTTCGAGGAGATCGCCAGCGGCGAGACCTTCACCGTCGCCGTGGCCCACCTGAAGTCCAAGGGCTCGGCCTGTGGCACGGGCGACGACGTGCCGGACGTGGAAGGCGGCAACTGCAACGGGACGCGCACCGACGCGGCCCAGGCCATCGTCGACTGGTTCGCCACCGACCCGACCGGCAGCGGCGATACCGACTTCCTGCTCGTCGGCGACCTGAACAGCTACGCGATGGAAGACCCCATCCAGGTGCTGCTGGGCGCCGGCTATGCCGATCTGGCCGACGACTTCAACGCCGAGCCGTACTCCTACGTCTTCGACGGCGAGTGGGGCTACCTCGACTACGCCATCGCCAGCCCGTCGCTGGCCGCGCAGGTCAACGACGCCAAGGAATGGCACATCAATTCGGACGAGCCGATCGTCCTCGACTACAACACCGAGTTCAAGTCGGCCGGGCAGATCAGCAGCTTCTACAGCAGCGACCCGTTCCGCATCTCCGACCACGACCCGATCCTCGTCGGGCTGGATCTGACGACGCCGGACACGACGCCGCCGGACGTGACCGTCGAACAGGCCGCCGGCCAGGTCGACCCGACCAGCGCCAGCCCCATCAACTTCACCGTCGTCTTCAGCGAGCCGGTCACCGGCTTCGCCACCGGCGACGTGACGCTGAGCGGCACGGCCGGCGCGA
>CAZSOD010000206.1:1519-3562 GCA_964608255.1 uncultured Ardenticatenaceae bacterium | reverse complement strand
GCGCGCGCCGCCGCGCCGCCCGCAACCCGTCGCGCGCACGATCTCATCCCGGTCGAGGACGACGTTCCGGCAGCCCCGGCCACGAGCCGCCACGGCCCGACCGGGCGGACGCACGAGCGGCCGTCCATGCCGAGCGGCGTCCATCGGATGCCCGCGCCGATGGCCGCCAAATCGCAGCGACGCTAGACTGCGTCCCAATTCCCGCCCGCAAGAAAGCCGCGCCCGTCAGGCGCGGCTTTTGTTTGCCCGCGGGCTGCCCGTTTTGCCGGCTGTGGCTATACTCCCCGCACAGGCCCGGAGGAACCCGCTATGAGCAAGCAACTCGTCCGCGATCAGTTCGGTGCGAATGCCGCCGCCTACGTCAGCAGCCCTACCCATGCCCAGGGCGCGAGTCTGGCGCGCCTGGTGGAACGGGTTGCGCCCGAGCCCGCGTGGCGCGTTCTCGACGTGGCCACGGCCGCCGGTCATACGGCGCTGGCTTTTGCGCCGCATGTGGCCGCCGTCATCGGGCTTGACCTGACGCCCCAGATGCTCCCGCTGGCGGCGCGCCAGGCGGCCGAGCGCGGCGCGGACAACGTGAGCTTCCTCGTGGGCGATGTGGAGGACCTGCCCTTCGCCGACAGTGCTTTCGATGTGGTGACCTGCCGTATTGCCCCCCACCACTTCCCCGATGTCGGGCGCTTCGTGGCCGAGGCGGCGCGAGCGCTGCGGCCGGGCGGCGTGATGGCCGTCGTGGATAACGTCGTGCCCGGCAGCCGGCTGCGCGGCAAGAAAGCCAGCCAGCAGCGCGAGGCGGGGGCCTACGTCAACGCCTTCGAAATGCTGCGCGACCCCAGCCACGTGCGCTGCCTCAGCGCCGAGGAGTGGCTTGACGCGCTGGCGGCCGCCGGGTTAGCCATTGAGGCGTGGGAGACGCTGGATAAGCGGCTGACCTTCGAGACGTGGGCGGCCCGCCACACGCCGGAGATGCAACTGCGCCTGCGCGCCATGCTGCTCCAGGCCCCGGCCGCCGCCCGCGACTTCCTCGATCCTCGCGTGGATGGCGTAACGACCTTCCGCCTGCGCGAAGGGCTGTTCGTCGCGCGGAAAGAGTGACCAGTGACGAATGACGAGTGACGAGTTCAGAGCGTCGGCTCCAGACTCGTCGTTCGTCGTTCGTCCCGCATCTGAGGATGCGGACTCTTCTCCCGTCACTCGTCACTCGTCACTTTTCACTCGTGTAACTCATTCATATCGCCAGACGATCTCAAACGGCCCGTCGCTCTCCGGCGAACCGATCCACACCTCGCGCGGCGACTCGACCATCTTGTGCCCGTGGCGCACTATCCAGTCGTAGCCGGCGTCGTAGGCCTCAAGAATCTTCGGGAAGCGGGCGTATTCCCCTTCGGCCAGGGCAACAGCCGCCCACCCACCCGGCAACAATCGAATGCGCACATCCCCCTCGGCGCGAAACGCGCCTTCGGCCGGCAGACATACCTCCAACGGCCCGTCATCCTGATCATTCACCGGCCCGTGGTAGAGGCCGAGCGGCGGCCCATTGACCCGGCCACCCTGCGCGGCGACGAACGCCGCCAGCCGCTCGATATGGCGACGGATAAAGTCGTCCAGTTCGCCCACCAGCACGTGTCCCTCCACGCTGACCACCTGCTGCGGGGCCAGTTCCTTTGTCTCCACCTTTAGCGTCATCGCTTGTTCCTCCGGTCGCATGGTCTGTATCAGTTGGCGGCCGACCTGTCGCGCCCGCGCTAACCGTCCGGCAAAGGCCCGCTCGTACGCGGCAATGAGCCGCTCCGCCTCGTCCGGGCGAGCGGCGAGCACGCGCCGGACGTCACCCAGCGGCATTTCCATCTCGCGCATCAGCCGGATGAGCCGCGCCGCGTGCAGTTGCTCCGCGCCGTAGTAACGGTAGCCGGTCCACTCGTCGGTGTGGGCCGGAGCCAGCAGACCGAGCGCGGCGTAGAGCCGCAGCGCCTTACGCGACAAGCCCGTCGCCGCGGCGAAGCGGCCGATGCTCAGCAGGTCGTCGTGTTGCCGTTCCATGAC
>CAZSOD010000206.1:0-1419 GCA_964608255.1 uncultured Ardenticatenaceae bacterium | reverse complement strand
GTCGCCCTCCCGCCTAGCCATCATCCCGCTCGATGACAGCGTTGGTCGCGCCCATGATCTCCTCCAGCGTCATGGCCCGCGCCCGCTCCAGCCGGGCGACGCGCTTCTGGAACTGAGCCAGGCCATAGTCAATGAAGTCGTCCTCGACCAGGCCAAAGGGCACGGGGTCGTAGTGGGCGAACACGTCGCCAATAATGCTGAGGGCGGCGGGCAGCAGGTCATTCATCTGCGCTTCCAGCGCGTCCCACAGGGTGGGGTCGGCGGCCACCAGCCGGGACAGCAAGTAGATGCCGTAAGCAATGTGGCGCGACTCATCCTGCTTCAGCAGCGCAATTCCGCGGCGCGTGCCCGGCATCAGATCGTTGCGCTCCAGCACGGTAAAGTAGGCGTGATAGCCCGTCTCGGCCAGCATGCCTTCAACGATGATGTTGTAGGTGACGGAGGCGCGCACCTGGGCCGCGGCCGACGCGTCGTCGCGCAGCGCGCCCAGCGTCTCGGGCAGCGCCCGGTAGAAGAGCGCGCGGTAGGCGTCGGAGTGGTAACGGCTCAGGTCGCCGCTGGCCTGCGCGACCTCGGTCAGGAAGCGGTTGAAAAAGTCGGTGTGCTTGGCCTCCTCGAACAAGAAAGTCGTCAGGTACATCTCCTCTTCAACCCGCCCTTCGCCGGCGACGGCCAGGATCAGCGGTAGCAAGTCGAGCGTCACCGCCTCTTCCCCGGCCTGGAACATGGCCGTCAGCCGGAGCATAATGTCCTGCTCATCGGCCGCCAGCGCCGCCCAATCGCGGCGATCCGGCGTCAGATCGATGTCGCTGGGGTTCCAGATGCCCAGGCGCTTGGCTTTCTCATAGAGGCGCATAGCGGGCGCGTCGCGGCGCAGGCCGTGGCTGGTGGTGGCAAAGGCGGTGTGATTGTAGATCATAGCCGGATTCTACCACTTTCCCCATCTCTCTCCCGTTGGCAGAAGGGCAGGGAGAACCTCTTCCAGATGAGAGTTGCGGGTATACGCGCCGGGCGGCCGTTGCCGCGCCCCGCCGGCGGCCCTACAATGATGCCGGCGCGGCGGAGCAACCCGGCCGCACCGCAACCCATCATTGCCTGGAGGAAGTCCGTGCAATCCCCAAGACATGCTCGCTCCCTGCCGGCGCTTCTGGCGCCCATGGCGCTGGCGCTGCTCGTGGCCTGCGGCGCGGAAAGACCGGCGGCCGAAGCGACCCCTCCCGCCCCGGCTCCGACGCAGCTCGTCGCCGCGGCCACGTGGACGCCATTGCCTGCTGTCGTGGTCATCGCCAACACGCCCCGGCCGACCATGCCACCGCCCGCCTCCCCTACGCCGCCGCCCTCGGCCACGCCGCTGCCCGCCTCGCCCACGCCGGAGGTCTCACCAACGCCCGAGGCGACGGCCACCGCCATCCTGCCCAC
>CAZSOD010000205.1:0-3578 GCA_964608255.1 uncultured Ardenticatenaceae bacterium | reverse complement strand
GCGCTTTTCTGCAAGGACGTCAAGGTCATATCCATTGGGCTATTTTTTGGTTGCGAAGCGACCACCAGCGTGTTCCACATGAGCATCTCAGCGCGTGAGCTGCTTGTCTACTTGGCTTCGCGAGTCGTTCCGGCGCTCGGAACACTCATATTGACATTCTTGTGTGTCGCTGTTCTGTCGCCTGAACAATATGGGTCTTACAGTGTGGCGCTAACGGCAGCGGGGGTTGCTTCGGGTTTTGTCGGAGGAGCCTGCGGTCAACCAATTCTTCGTTATTCGCACGAACTCAGCCATGCATCTCGGTGGCACGCGCTGTGGACGCTTCCGCTTGTAGTGGGGTTGTGTGCGATGGTGGCAGTTCTTGTTTACCTGGCAGTGACTACGGGACTGAGCGTCGCTGGGTTGCTTGCGGCGGCGGCTATTCCTTTGATTGGATTGGTGGACACTCGACGCAACCTCTTCGTTGCGCGTGGGCAAGCTGGTGCCGTGCTCAGATTGGATAGCTGGCGTTCATTGCTGGCTCTTTTGGTTGGAGGTCTACTGTTTTATATGGGTAGCAAACAAGCTGCAGCACCACTTGCGGCTCAACTGGTCGCTGTCGCGTTGTCTATCGTGCTGGTATGTGATCGTGCAGTGGATGGGCCGGGCGGATCACGCAAGATTGATCGGGCCTATGCGTTATACGGCCTTGGCTTCGCTAGCTGGATGGCTGGGATCGTTGCATTGTCGGTAGCCGAAAGAACGCTGCTTGCAAGCACTTCAGGCATGGGTACGGTTGGCCGGTATGCTGCACTGGCTGATGTGATCAACCCAATTTTTTCGGCTGGGACGGGTGCTTTGGCGTCGGCAATGATGCCAGCCTACCTTGGGCAAACTGTGCATCCTGATGCTGCAGCGCTACGCAAGTTGCGCCGCATGGGTGTTCTGGGCTGCCTGATCGTTGCGCTACTCTGCTTGCTGCTCGGTTTGTTGCTTGCGCTGATACCTGATACACGGGTCGCGAGGGTGTTGACAGCCGACGTGCCAACCGCGCTGATATTGGTGGCTGCGGCGACGGTCTGGGCAGCAGCTGGGTTCATACAGAAGCCGATCGAATTGCGCGGTCAGACTTACCACTTGTCTGTAGGCGTGGCTGGCGCGTTGATGCTCTTTTTGCTTGTCGCGCCGTCGTTGGCTGAACGCCTTGCTGCACCTGGTGTTGCGCTTGCAAAACTGCTTGCTGGCTGTGCATTTGCGCTGTTTGCGGGGCTGGCTTCACGCCAACGTCATTAAATGGGTGAGATGAACTACGGGGTGGTCATAGTCAATTGGAACGGTGCGGCAGACACCATTGCATGCTTGAAATCGATTGTGATGGGGGGCAATTGCTGTCGCGTGATAGTAATCGACAATGGCTCAACCGATGATTCGATGACTTCCATTGCAGATGAAATGCGTTTGCAGGGCCTCAGGTGTCGCACACTTGCCACGGATGAGCAACTTGAGTCGACTGAATCTGCGCGAATATTGCTAATCCCAACTGGCGAAAATTTAGGGTTTGCGGCCGGATGCAATCGAGGCCTGCGCATTGCAGCGGCGATCGGCTGCAACGAAGTGGTGTTTCTTAACAATGACACCCTCGTTGAGGGCGATGCATTGAACAAGATAGTGCAACGGTTGCAACTCGAGCCGACATGTTTCGCTTGCTTGCCCATGCTGACCATATTCGGTAGTGATCGAATTTGGAATTGTGGTGGCAGTGCGTCCAGGTTGGGGTTGCGCCATTACTACTTGGCCGGCAGAGATCGTGCCGAAGGTGCCCGTCATGGTGAAATTCGTTGCAGCTTTTTCACTGGATGTTGTTTCGCAGTGCGTACGGAAGATTTTGTTGCGCGAAATGGTTTCAGTGAGCGATTTTTCTTCGGCGAAGAAGATTTTGAAATTGCATTGTGGATGAAAGATTGTGGTTTGACAGCGGTATGTCTGACAGTCGCTGTGGTGCAGCATAAGGTGAGCGTATCGTTCAGTGCTGCAGCCGGCAACCACGAGCATGCGAAGGTATTTTTGTATTATCTGAATCGCTTTATCCATATGCGATTACGCTTTGGCACTCTGGGCTGGTGGGTCTGGGCCCTGATCTATCTGCCATACGTTATATGCCTGCTATGGCTTGGTGGCACATTTGGCTTGGCAGAATTGCTGAGCTTTGTACGCCGGCTGCTTTTGCGTGCGCGTACTATGGACGGGGTGACGCGGGCGGATTTTGAGGCCGTGATGGAGGGAAGAATATGAGCCGAATTTCCTCCAGCATTCTCAAAACTGATGAGCCGAAGTCGTCTTCGACTGCGTGGCGCTGCCGCATCTGCGAGTCTGCCGGAGTGTTCGAGAGCTACAACGTGCGTGAGCACATGTTTGGTTATGGCGACACATTCGAATACCGACGGTGCGTTGACTGCGGATGCTTGCAGATTGTCGATGTTCCCGTCGACCTGTCTCGCTACTATGGTCCGGGCTATTACTCGATGGGTGAACGGCCACGACACGGTTGGCTGGTCAGAGCGCTGATTCGCGCTCGCAACCGGCACCTCGTTGGCCGCTTAGATCCGCTTGGAGGCTGGCTATCGCGCCGCTGGTACTTTCTTGCACTCGCGTCATTGCGCCCGCTAAAGTTGAGCCGAGAGATGCGCATTCTTGATGTGGGTTGTGGCGGCGGCGAACTACTACAAGCGCTGCAGTCCGTTGGCTTCATGCATCTCCTGGGAGTGGATCCGTTCATCGTGGATGACATAGATCTGGGAGGGGGGGTGATGGTTAAACGGGCTGAATTGACAGACCTCATGCTAGAAGCAGGTGGCAAACGAGGCGCGTTTGATCTCGTCATGTTCCACCATTCGCTTGAACACATCGAGAGTCCAGCCATCACGTTGCGCGCAGCGTGTGCAGCATTGGTTCCGGGCGGGCGATGTGTCGTTCGTATTCCTACAGTTGACTCATACGCTTGGCGCCACTATGGCGTGGATTGGTGCGCACTGGATGCGCCGCGTCATCTGGTACTGCACTCTCGCCGCAGTATCGCGCTGCTGGCAGAGAGTTGCGGTTTTGAAGTGGAGGCTATAGTGGACGATTCGACCGCATTCCAGTTCTGGGGCAGCGAGCAGTACCGGCGTGGCGTCTCGCTCATGCGGGCCGGCTGCCACGATATCTTGCCTGCACCTGGGCTTTTTGCTACGGAGGAGTTGCGCAACTTTGCGCAGCGCGCAGTTGAGATGAATCGTCAGAGCGACGGCGATCAGATCGTTGTGTATTTGCGACGGACTGTGTCGTGAAGGTGGTGATTCTCGCGCCCGCCAACGTTATCCATACGCAACGCTGGGTCGAAGGCTTGGATGCATGCGGTGTGGAACTGGTGCTTGTGACTCAACACCCCGGTGAACCGTGGCAGGCGCCTGAACGTGTACGCGTAGTGTCCCTCCCGTTCCGTGGATTGAGCGGCTATTTTTTCAATGTGCGAACCCTTGATCATATTTTGCGCAGCGAGCAACCCGATCTGCTCAATGTGCACTACGCCAGTGGCTACGGCACGACCGCCGCACTGTCAG
>CAZSOD010000204.1:0-3631 GCA_964608255.1 uncultured Ardenticatenaceae bacterium | reverse complement strand
ACGAGACCGAGGCCCACAAGATGAGCGTCACCAAGGCCAGCGTCGGCAAGGCCTCTGTGGGCGACACCGACGAGACCGAGGCGCATACGATGCCGCGCAGCCCGAAGCGCGTGGTCGTCTACAATCCGGATCAGGAAGTGTACGAGATCAAGATCGAAAACACGATCTAGAGCAATTCCACCGTTAACTATCGAGACCGGGGTTCCCATCGAACCCCGGTTTCTTTTTGTGCCCGCTTGGTCTTGCCTTTCTCCCGGCGCGACGGATACTTAAGCGAGCGGCCGACCCACACGCCGGCGCGTCTCTTGTCAAGGAGAACACCTATGGAGCCGACTACCGCGGAAAACACCCCCTCCGATGGACAGTTGAGCGATGAGTTGCAGCGCCTTGTTCAGGCTGTTGAATTGGCGGGCAAGGCGATTCTACCGGCCTCGAACGACGAACTGCTCCAGTCCATTGTCACCGCCGCCGTGCGCATTTTCGGCGCCAAGGCCGCTGGACTGCTGCTAGTGGACGAGGGAGAGCAATCCCTCGTTTTCCGCGTCGAGGTGGGCAATCAGCAAAAGGATCTGATCGGCATGCGTATCCCGCTCGACAAGGGCATTGCCGGCTATGTCGTCATGACCGGCCAGGCCATCGCCGTGTCCAACGTCCAGCAGGATAAGCGCTTCAACCTCGACTTTGCCAAGAGCACCGGCTATGTGCCCGACTCCATCCTGGCCGCGCCGCTGTTGCTGGGCGATCGCGTCATCGGCGTCCTCGAAGTGCTCGACAAAATCAAGGCGGCCTCGTTCGGAATGCAGGACATGGAACTCATGGGCCTTTTCGCGCAGCAGGCGGCGCTAGCCATTCGTCAGTCGCAGCAATTGGAGCAGATCGGCGCCGCCGTCCGGCGCGGCCTGGGCGACCTGGCGAGCGGCGCTGGTCTGCCCGACTCCGGCCCCTTCATCGCCGCGCTTGAAGCCTCGCGCAGCGCCACAGAGTCCTCAGAGGACCTGTATGCGCTGGCCGGCCTCTTTAACGATCTCAGCCAGCTGGGGGCGGCTGAGCGCCGGGCGGCTCTGAAAGTCCTGGCAACCTTTGCCGACTACAGCCGCGCCAAGACCAAGGCCAGGGGCCGGTTCTTCTAGGAGGCGACCCGTGAACGACGAAGAGCTACGGCCAGCCTGGTCTGAGCAATTTGCGCCGGAGAGCCTGCGGGAACTCGCCGCCTATGGACCGTTGGCTGGCATAACACCGGAGTGGGCCTGGGGCGGCAGCACCGGCGCGGGCGTACGGGTTGCGGTCATTGACTCCGGCATCGAGCGCGACCATCCCGCTCTGGGCGATAGCGTCAAGGGTGGGGTGATCGTTGAACTGGACGACGAAGCGGAGTTGGGTATTCGGGTCGATCCCGACGAGGACATCGTCGATCTGTCGGGGCACGGCACAGCCTGCGCCGGCATCATCCACGGGATTGCCCCGGAAGCGGAGCTCTATAGCGTGCGCGTTCTCGGCCGCAACATGCGCGGTCGGGCGATGCAGTTCGCGGGCGGCATCGACTGGGCCATCGAGAACGGCATGCACGTGGCCAACATGAGCCTGAGCACCTCCAAGGAGGACTATCTGGCGCTGTTCTATGATTTGGCCGACCAGGCTGTGTTCAAGAACATCATGCTAGTGGCGGCGGTAAACAACATTCCAGCGCCCAGCTACCCCTCAACGTTCTCATCAGTGGTCTCAGTCGCTGCCCACTTTGAGCAGGACCCTTTCACCTATTACTACAACCCCCACCCGCCGGTGGAATTCGGCGCTCCGGGAATCGACGTCAACGTCGCCTGGCTGGACAAGCAATATGCAGTCAATACGGGCAATAGCTTTGCCGCGCCCCACATGACAGGGATCGTGGCCCTCATCCGCGCCAAGCACCCGGAGTTGACGTCGTTTCAGATGAAGACGGTACTCATGGCCTGCGCGGCCAACGTGCGCCGCATGCCCATGTAGCGCAAGCCTACTGGTTCGCCGCCCGCGCCACAGGCCCGCCGGCCAGCTTCTCCATCTGCCGCGCCAGGTCGACGTCAAGTTCACTGATTGCGTCGCCCAGGTCGTGCGTCGCCAGATCAACCGTTACCCGGCTGTACACGTTTGACCATTCCGGGTGGTGGTCCTTCTTGTCGGCGTATAAGGCCACGCTGACCATCCAGCCAATGGCTTCCGCAAACGAGCCAAACCGGAACGTCTTGTGCAGCTTACCATCCTTCACTTCCCAATCCGGCAGATCCTGCAATGCGGCAGCAATCGCCGCCGCGTCCAACTTCGTTCGTGCCATCTTCTCCTTCCTGCCTGGTTTGGATAACCCAGGCGCATTGTCCCGCCGGTGCATGCGGTTCGTCATGGCGTGATTCCGCGGCTTGGGCATCACACGCGAGGGCGGTGGATCGCGAGCAATAAAAAGTAAAGGCCTAGCGGCTGGCAGGGACGGGATCGAAAGACCATACTGGATAGCGCAGGCCGGTGGGTGTAAAGCCAAAGCGGCGATAGAGCCGTTGAGAGACCAGATTATCTTCCTGGGTGTTAAGCGTCGCGCCGCGCAGCTTGCGTTTGCGGTAGCCCTCCAGCGCCCGCGCCAGCAGCGCCGCGCCGATGCCCTGCCCCTGCCTGTCCGGCCGCACGGTCATTCGCGCCAGATGGGCTGCTCCCCCGCCCCCAGTGCTGAATTGGAAACCGACAAGCTCCCCATCCAGCAGCGCTACGTCGAAGCTGATCGCTTGCCGCCGGGCCAGGTCGAGTGCAAGAGCGCTGTGACGCCAGCGAGGCTCAAACGCGTCTGCTTCCATCGCCGCCAGCGCCGGAAGATCCTCCGGCCGGGCGGAGCGAAGGATTAACCCGTTCGGGGCGCTATAGGGCGCGGGCGAGAGGTCATCCATGCGGAAGGTCAGCACCGTGCTAACGAGTGCGAAGCCCAGCCGCTCCAGCCAGCGCTGCGGCCAGTTGTCGGTAATAAACCAGGCGATCTCTTCGATCTGCGGGTCGAGTGATTCCAGGACAGCGGTGAACATGGCCTCGAATGGGTTGAAAGCGGCCGCCGAATCGACGGCGGCGACGCGCACCCAGGCCGTGGGCAACGGATCGGCGCCAACCGCCAGGCAGGCCGTGACATGGGACTCCGCCTCACGTGGCGTGTGGCGCTCATACACCACGAACCCCGGCTGGCCGAGCCAGTCGCCCGGTAGATGCCAGTCAACGTGAACGTGACTGTAGACGGCGAAACGCAACAGGCGCTGCACAGCAGCCGCGTCGCCCCGCGTCGCCTGGCGAACATTGCGCCGCAGTACCGGGTCGCCCACCGGTGAGTTTGCCATTTGCATGGGGCTATTGTACACTACATAAGACTAATCGGTGACTCGCCGAAGTGCACTGGCGGGCGCCGTTGGGTAATATTCGCCAGGCCTGACCATCATGGCAAACGATCAAGCAAAAGCGCGTCAACTGGAGAACACCGTCGCGACGCTCAACAAGCGGTTTGGCGATGGCGTGATCATGCGGCTCGGCCAGGCCACGCACATGCAGGTGGAGTCCATTCCTACCGGGGCGCTGTCGCTCGACATTGCGCTGGGGGTAGGGGGCGTGCCGCGGGGGCGCATCATCGAAA
>CAZSOD010000203.1:0-3740 GCA_964608255.1 uncultured Ardenticatenaceae bacterium | reverse complement strand
CCCTGGCTGAACATGACCAGGCTATTGCCCAGGTTTTGCATCCGCACCCGTTGGGCCATGTCGGCCGTGGCCGGGGCCTTGTACTGGATGGCGTCGAAGAGCGTCTCGTTGTCGTGCTTGCTGACGTAGACGATGTTCTCCTGCGGATCGGCGGTATAGCCGGCGGGGTTGCCGTTGTAGTCCACGTCCGCGCCGCTGATCGTCTCGCCCGACGCGCCGGTGAACCGGTAGGCCGCGAGGTTGCCGGCCAGCCCCACGCGGACGAGGTCGCTGAAGCGCAGCAGCGTCGCCAGTTGCTCGTCGGCCGTCCCCTGATCGGTCGCGTTGGGGTCGGTATAGAGGCCGGTGATGAAGCCCTGCTCCTGCTGGCCGTCGAAGGGCGTACCGCCGCGAGCCGCGTCGCGCAGCCGGTCGTTGAACGTACCGATGCCCGTCCCGGCCATGTTACGCTGGGTAGCGTTAACGCCGCGGGCGTTGCCGGCCACCTCGCCGAAGTCCCAGCCCTCGCCGTAGATATAGATGCTCGGGTCAACCTCATCCAGCGCGGCGCGGACGGCCAGCATGTCGTCCTTCATGTGGTGGCCCATCAGGTCAAAGCGGAAGGCGTCGATGCCGTACTGCTGCGCCCATAGCCGGGTCGAGTCAACCATCAGCTTGCGCATCATGGCGTGTTCCGTGGCCGTGTTCTGGCAGCAGGTGCTGGTGGCGACGCGCCCCTCGGCGTTGAGCCGGTGGTAGTAGCCGGGCACGATCCGGTCGAGGACGGAGTTATCGGCCTGGCCGCTGGCGTTGGTATGGTTGTAAACCACGTCGGCGACGACGCGCAGGCCCATGTCATGCAGTGCCTGCACCATCGCGCGGTACTCTAGGATGCGGGCCACGCCGTCGGGGTCAGTGCTGTAGCTGCCCTCGGGCGTGTTGTAGTGCAGCGGGTCGTAGCCCCAGTTGAAGCCGTCCTGATCGCGCGTCGCTCCGACGAGGGCCTGCTGCTCCTCGCTGTCGGGCGGCAGGGCGGCTAACTCGGCGGGGTCAGGCTCCACGCGCGCCGCGGCGTCTTCGTCGATCGTGGCGAGGTCGAAACTGGGTAGCAGGTGCAGGTGGGTCACGCCCGCCTCGGCCAGCGCCCGGAGATGATCGGCTCCGTCGCCCGCGGCAAACGCGCCATAGGTGCCGCGCAGGTCGGCCGGCACGCTGGCGTCGTAGATGCTGAAGTCGCGGATGTGAAGCTCGTAGATAACGATGTCCTCCGGCGCGGCCAGCGGCGGCTTGGCCAGCGGGTCCCAGCCCTCCGGCTTCAGATCGGCGTCGTCGAGGTTGACGATCTGGCTGCGCGCGCTGTTGGTCGAGAGACTGACAGAGTAGGGATCGGTGACGAAGTTGGTTTCGACCGCGCCCGTGGCCGGGGCGAAGACGCGCACCTCGTAAAGGTAGTACTTGCGGTCCCACTCCGGTTCGCCGACCAGCGTCCACACGCCCGTCTCCGGGTCGACGCGCATGGGGTTGGCGTCGCCGCGCGTGTCCGGGCTGGCGTCGTCGAAGAGAATGAGCCGGACGCGCTGCGCTGTGGGCGCCCAGACGCGCAGCACAGGCGCGCCATCTTCATAGCTGACGCCCAGCGGGCCGTCGTAGGGGTAGAGGTCATCGAGGACGCCGGCGATCTGGAGCCCGGTGGCGTCGAGCAGGTCCCCGGCGGCGTCCACCGCCGAGACGGCTACCTGCCCCTTCAGGGCGATGCGCGCTGTGCCCACTTGCCCGGGCAGGTGAAAGACGGGGAGGCCGGCCAGGTGGGGGTATTTCGCCGCCAGGTCAGCCGGCAACCCCGCCGCGTCGTAGGTCAGCTTGACCGGCCGCCCGCTGACGCCGTTCTGGTCGAGCGTCAGCGGATCGCCTGTCTCGGTAAAGTGGAAGGTGTAGGTGTAGTCGGGGTTGGCCTCGACGTCCCACACAAGGGTGTCGCGGGTCAGCCAGTAGGCCCGCGCTTCCTTCAAGTTGCCGACCATGCCGCGGCCGCCAACGTTAATCGTCATAATCTTGCTGCCGGAATCCCACATAAAGGTCACCAGCGTGCCGTCTTCCGGCACCTCAAAGGGGATATTGTCGCCGCCGGGCGCGCCCGCCGCGCCGTAGTTCTCGTCCCAACTCAGGCCAACGGCCGCCTTGGCCTCATACGCCCCGGCGGGGATGGCGTCGGTCTGCATGACGAAGATGCCGTCGCCGTCCGGGTCTTGCAGCCAGGAGCGCAGGCAGTCGGGCGACCACTCGGCGGCGCAGCCGATTTCGTCCTGGTAGCTGCCCGGCGCGGTGACGATGGGGCTATTCACATCGTCGGCCACCCAGCCGGTCTGGGTGGAGAAGTAGAAGGACACGTCGCTGTCTTCTTCGAGGACGAGCGGGATGTTCGGCCCGCCCGGTTCGGCGTTGAGGCCGAAGTTCACATCCCACGTGCCGTTGAGGGCCGCCTTGTATTCGTACTCGCCGGCGGGCAGCGCGAATGTGCCCTGCCAGAGCTGGTTGGCTTCGTCAAAGGTCAGGGCCGTGGCCTCACAGTCGGGCTGCCATTCGCCGTCGCAGCCGGCCTCGTCCTGGAGCGTGCCGGGGATAACGACCAGGTCGGGCGGCGTGGCGACAACGGGCGGCGGCAGCGCCGCCGTGTTTGCCGTGCCGGCTACTTCGGCCGGGTCGCCGGGTTCGATAGTCAGCGCGTTCGTCGCGGCGTTGAAGGCGAACAACACCGCCTCGTCCTCTCCCACAGTGAAGGGGATCGCCGCGCCGTCGACCGCGCCGTCCGCGCCGTAAACCGCGCCAGCCACACCCCCGACGACGACCTGCGCTGCGTAGTCGCCCGGCGGGATGCTGGCGGTGACGAAGCGGAAGATGCCGTCCTCGTTGGGGTCGGTCAGCAGCGCGCGCAGGCAATCGGCCGCGCCGTCGGCCGGGCAGCCCAGTTCGTCCTGGAAGTCACCGATGGCCGCCACGACGGCGCTGTTGACGCTGTCGCTGACCCAGCGGCTCTTGTGGTCGTACCAGAAGGTGACAGGGCCGCTCTCGGCCACGGCTAGCGGGATGTTGGGGCCGTAGTACTCGGCGTTGCGGCCGTAGTTGTCGTCCCACGTGCCATTGAGCGCCGCCTTGTACTCGTAGTTGCCTGCCGCCAGATCGAACGTCGCCAGCCACAGGTCGCTGGCCTCGTCATACACGAGCATGGAGTCCGCACACTGCGTGTTCCACTCGCCGGGGCAGCCCAGGGCCGGCTGGAGCGACCCGGCGATGGTAACGGTTTCGGGCGGGGGGATGTTCTCCGGGTCGCTGCGTTGGGCAGAGGCGGGGGTCAGGCTCGTTAGGAACAAAAGCAACCCGAGAGCGACGATCAGGCTGCGCCATATCGGCCGGGGGTGCTCCGTTGTTGTGTGCATGCCAACTCCTTCGGATAATCGTCCTGAACGGCGAACGGCTCTTCGTTCGTAGTGACGCGCTAAAGCGTTGCCTTACGAACCTAGACAGCATTGTGGCAAAAAATAGCCGTGAATACCAGTTTCATCACCATCTCCGGGGACGACGGCGCGACCGGCGCCTACGTCCTCCTCGTGCGCGTGTCGCGCGACCTTTCGCTAGCTTTCGGCCGCTACCGGGGCGGCCGGCCGATCAGCGTGCCCAATGGAGCGTACCTCTACGTCGGCTCGGCGCGCGGCCGCGGCGCGTCGGCGCTCGCCGGGCGGCTGTTGCGCCACGCCACCCGCAGC
>CAZSOD010000202.1:0-3770 GCA_964608255.1 uncultured Ardenticatenaceae bacterium | reverse complement strand
TGTCGCCCGGGCCGCGTCGGCCCGGCCGGCTTCGGAAACGGCCCGTGCCTCGGCCGTCTGAGCGGCGCGCGACTCGGTTATGGCGCGGCGGGCGGACAGGAAGGTCGCAAGCGTAGCCACCGCCAGAATCAGGACCAGCCCACTCGTGCCGATGACGATCAGGCGCAGCCGCCGGTAGCGGGCGGCGCGGTGGCTTTCCTCGGCCGCGCGCGCCTGTTCGGCCACGGCGCCGGCGCTGGCATCCATGAACTCGGCCACCACCGGGCCGAGGCTCTGCCAGTCGGTCGCCTGGAAATAGGCTAGTTGGTCGGGCGGCAACAGCAGCGTCACATTGTGCCGGTCGGCCGCCCAACGCTCGGCCAGTTGCAGCAAGGGCTGGTTCTGCCGCCAGGCCTGGTTGGCCTCCAGCACGGGCTGGACGAAGCGGTCGTGGATCAGTTCGTACCAGATGCCGGCCGGGCGGACGATCTCGCGGACGAGCAGGCGGCTCTTGACGAAGTCGGCGGCGGCCGTGGGCAGGCTGCCGGTCACTTCCTCGCCGCGAAAGACCATGTTGCGCGTGCGCGCCTCGGTGATGAGTTCGTGCTCAAACCAGTTGCGGAGGTCAACCTCGCCAACCCCCGTCGCCTTCACGGTGTCGGCCACGGTGTCTTCGTAGAAGCTGGTCAGCGCGGTGTCGACGTCGGCGTAGGCCTCCACGTCCTGACAGGTGATGGTCGGGCCGGGATCGGCCCGCAGCTTCTCCCACATCTGGTAGCAGACGGCCTGGAGTTGCACCGGCTCGACAAACTCAGCTTCGCGCTCCTCGCCATCGCCGCCCTGGTTGCGGATGGTCAGCAGGTTCTTCACCAGCAAATCGGCGGCGCCGATGCCGTCGGCGGCGGTTGCCTCATCGAAGGGGCGCAGCCCGGCCACCGGGTTCTTGATGGCCTTCAGCGCGTCGTCGCGGCGTAACTGCTGCATGTAGAAGCGGTGGCGCAGGCCGTCGGCCAGGTGGTGGAGATAGGGGTCGAGGCTGGCGATGAAGTCCTCGCGCATGGCCAGGACGATCCAGAGGTGCTCATCCAGCCGCAATGCCTCGCCCAACTGCCGGAAGAACTCGTCGCGCTGCCGCCAGAAGGCGTTGTTGGTGGTGAAGATCTCCTCGAACTGGTCGATGATTAGCACGCGCGGCTTGAGTTCCTGGTCGACGGGCCACTCGTAGCGGTCATCGTAGGCGTAACGGCTGTCTTTGCAGACCAGGTTATCCAGGAAGTGGGCCAGGTTCATGCCCCCCAGCGCCTCGGGGGCCTCGCCCAACTGGTGGAGGCTCGCCAGCAGGTTATAGACGAAGATGTTGTCGGCCCGCACCTCGAAACCGTCGTAGCCCTTGACGCGGCCGATGGGCAGGAGTTCGAAGCCCTTCTCCTCTTCCAGGCTGGGGATGATCTTGGTGTTGATGAGCGAGCTTTTGCCCGCGCCGGACTGCGAATAGAACAGCACCAGCCGGGCAGAGACGATGAGCGCGGTCAGGTCGCGGGCCTCGCGGTCGCGGCCGTAGAACTTGTCGCGCTCCTCCGGGCGGAAAGTGCGCGGGCCGGGATAGGGGCTGGGGAGGTCGAGCGTGCCGGTGTCGGTTACCCGCGCCATTTGTCATACTCCTGCCATAGCTTCGTCGCAAACCCCTGGGGGGAGTTCCATTCAATGGTGAACTTGGAGTCGCCGAAATAACGTTTCAGGTAGTTGACGAGCTTCTCCGTGGAGACGACCTGGCTGCGCTGGCGCGGATCGATCTGCACGGCCAGGCTGTGCTGGCGCTTGGCCGACGGCATCTCATTGATCAGCCCGCGAAACAACACGCGCAGGTCGGCGTCGCGCAGCCGGAAGCCTAGCAGGATCAGCGAGGATTGGGTGATGGCGTCGCGCAGGTAAAGAGGCACAACGGGCTTGTCGGCGTTGGTATCCTTGGCCAGCGCGGTGATGAAGTCCAGGTAGTCCTCCTCGCTGAGCACCATCGATTCGGGATAAGCCTCCAGACCGAACATGTGGTAGACAAGCGGCTGTTCCTTGGTGGGCTTGAAGCCATAGTCGGTCTTGTGGGTCGCGTCCAGCCAGTTGAGCGGCTCGGTGCCGCGCCAGAAGCAGATTTGGGTGCGGGGCGTGCGCTTGTTGTTGGCGATGGCTCGTTCCAGGAGGTCGAAGGGGCTGGTGGTAATGTAGATGGGCAGGTTGAGCCGGGCCAGCAGGTCGAGGGTGCTCACGCCGCCGTCCACCGGTTTGGGATAACCGAGTTCGGCGGCCATGAACGACAGGGAGCGGCGGCCCAACTCGTCGCGCAACTCAGCAATGCGGTCGGCGTTGCCGTTTTCGAGCTGGGCGAGCGTCAGGAAGAAGTCCTTCAGCCAGTCGAGGTAGCGGGTTTTGGCCTGGCGCTCGTCCTGGCTATTCACCACGCGGTCGAAGAGGGCCACGCGAGACAGGACGTGCGACTCGGGCAGCGGGTACTCGATGCTTTTGGCCCAAAAGACGGACTGGTACTCCTCGATGCTCCAGCCGAGGAGGTTTTCCTTGCCCGGCTCGACTTCGCGCAGGTCTTCCTCGGTCAGGGGGAAGAGCAGTTCGTTGACGAGCCCGTTGCCAACGATGGGGATAACCAGCCCGTCGTCGATGCGCTGGCAGAGATCGGTCCAGTTGACCGCCTCGCCCGCGTTTTGTTGCGCGCGGCGCATCAACTCTTCCATCGCCTTGGCGCGACCCATACTCGTTCCCCCTTAACTGTCCAACAGAACGACGCGGAAGCCAATGCGGTTGGCGCGCGGCCCCTGGCCATCGGCGGCAAAGCTGCCGCGGGCGCTACAGCGGAAACCGCGCGGGTTCGACGCGCGGCCGCCGCGGAAGACGCGCCGGGTCGTCAGGGGCTGGTCGGGCGATTCGCGGCGGTCGTTCTGCCACGGATAGGCAAAGGCGCGGTCGGGAGCGTTGGGATCGGAGCCCCAGGCGGTCATGGTCCATTCGCGGCCGTTGCCGACCATATCGTAGACGCCGTAGTCGTTCTGCGGCGGGAAGGCGCGCACCGGCGTCACGGCGTCGGGGGCGGCGTTGCAGCGGGCGGCGTCCCACGCCTCGCCCCAGGGGTAGAGGCCGCCGGCGGTTCCGCGCGCCGCCTTCTCCCACTGCGCCTCGGACAGCAGGGCGTAGGGCCGGCCGGTGGCCCCGGCCAGCCAGCGGCAGTAGTCGAACGCCTCGCGCCAGGTGACGGCCAGCACGGGGTGGTCGAGGCGGTCGGCCGGCGGGCTGTTGCCGTCCCAGCGCAGGATGGGGTCAACCACGCGCCGCACGTCCCAGACAAAGCGGGCGTATTGCTCGTTGGTAACGGGGACGACGCCGATGGCGAATCCGGGCAGATCGACCGTGTGGCGCGGGGCTTCTTCGGGCGCGTCCGCGTCGCTACCCATGAGGAACGGGCCGCCGGGGACGCGGACGGTCTCCGGCTCGAAGTCGAGGCGTTGGAACGGCGTCGGGTTGAAAGGATCGTCGCCGAAAAGCTCCAGGTTGGGCGGGGGGTCGGGCCAGGTTTCGCCGGGGCGTTGGGCGCGCAGCCCGGCCAGCAGGGCGGGCAGCCGCCCGGGGCGCGCGAACTGGAGGATCAGTTCGCGCATGCGCCCGTCCTTGGTTTCGGCGGCCAGGTTGTCATAGTCGACGCCCAATTCGAAGCACAGCGTCTTCAGTTCGTCCTGAGAGAACGCCAGGCTCATCTGGGCCAGCAGGCCGGAGAGGTATTGAGCGCTATC
>CAZSOD010000201.1:0-3856 GCA_964608255.1 uncultured Ardenticatenaceae bacterium | reverse complement strand
GGGGAAATCAGTACCCGGCGTCATTCAGGCGTTGCGAGATATGGAGTTCGGCCAGCACAGTCATGTGAACCTTCCGATGGCGCTCCTGATCTGGCTGATGATCACCCCCATGATGATGAAAGTGGACTTCCATGCCGTCGCTAAGGGCGGACAATGCCCTCAAGGCTTATTGGTCACCCTCTTTATCAATTGGGTGGTGAAACCGTTCTCGATGGCCCTCTTGGCTTGGGTCTTTTTTCGATTCATGTTCTCAGCCTGGATGACTCCCGCCGAAGCAGACCAATACATCGCTGGAGCTATCATCCTCGCCGCTGCGCCTTGTACGGCCATGGTCTTTGTCTGGAGCTACCTCACTGACGGCGATCCGGCCTACACCTTGGTTCAGGTTTCGGTGAATGATCTGATTATGCTGGTGCTGTTTGCTCCCATCGTGGGCTTGCTGGTCAGTGGCGCTTCCTCGCTCACCGTACCGTTCGCGGTGCTCGTCTATTCGGTCGTGGGCTTTATTGTGATCCCGTTGGTATTGGGAGTCCTGATCCGACATTGGTTCATCCGCCAGCGAGGGACACGATGGTTTGAAGACACACTGCTGCCTCGGTTTGCTCCCATCACGATTGCAGCCTTACTCATCACGTTGGTCCTCATCTTTGCTTTCCAAGCCGAGAACATTCTTGGAAAACCCTTCCACGTCCTGCTCATTGCGATTCCGATTCTCTTACAAGTCCATTTCAACGCCTCGCTCGCGTACGGCCTGATGAAATGGTTGAAGGTACCTTATGCCGTGGCCGCGCCAGGAGCGCTGATTGGCGCCAGCAATTTCTTTGAACTCGCGGTAGCAACGGCCATTGCGTTGTTTGGTCCCGAATCAGGTGCCGCGCTGGCTACGGTGGTGGGTGTGCTGGTGGAAGTGCCCGTCATGCTGTCTGTCTGTCATGTGTGCAATCGGACACGACACTGGTTTCCCGCAAAAGAAGCGACGACGTAACGACGTGGTCGGGATAGAGGAAACAAATGGCAACATTGTTCCATGCTGCAGGCTCTGACTAGTTGTTCTCAGTTTCCGTTCGATGAACAGCTGGAATGGGGGTATATAGAAATGTTGGGACTGGTCGGGGCCATATCCTTGACAGTCCTGTTGGGTGTGTACCTCTCAGAGAATTGGTTCAGCCCAGCGCGGCACCCTGTCGGCGAACCGATCACCTTCCTTCAAACGCTGCTGGAATGGTTGGCCTACATGCTGCTGTACAGCGGCCTGACGGCATTGTTAGACGGCATTCTGCGTTTTATTTAGACCGCCTAAAGGAGGAATGATCATGAAACGCTTGCATATCCATGTTGGAGTGGACCACCTCGATGAATCCATCCGATTTTATAGTACCCTATTTGGCGCCGCGCCAATCAAAACGAAACCCGATTATGCCAAATGGCTGCTGGACGATCCCTGCGTGAACTTTGCGATCTCGACGCGCGCCAAGAAGGGCGTCGACCACCTCGGCATTCAGGTTGAGGAAGACACGAAACTGGCAGAGGTACGGGATCGCTTCAAGGCGAAAGATGTTACATTGGCCGATGAAGGGGAAACGGTCTGCTGTTACGCCCGATCGGAAAAGTCGTGGGTACAAGACCCGTCAGGTATCGCATGGGAAACGTACCGGACAATGGAAGATGGTCAACTGTTCTCAGGACAAGCCGAATCGACTGGGAGTGCCTGCTGCACGCCAGACACTATGGGAACGCCTGATTGTTGTGAGCCGTCTGAAAAAACGGCTGGGTGCTGCGACTAATGGAACCCAAGGGCATTAAAGTGCTGGTGCTCTGCACGGGCAATTCGTGCCGGTCGGTCATGGCAGAAGCGTTGATCAACGCTCTCGGCCGTGGCCGGTATCAGGCCTGGAGCGCAGGGAGCCATCCGGCAGGCTCTGTACACCCCAAGTCCATCGAAACCCTCAAACGGCATGGAATTGATCCAGGTCAGCCGCGCAGCAAGTCCTGGAGCGAGTTTGCGGATCAATCCTTCGATCTCGTGATTACGGTGTGCGATCAGGCCGCTGGTGAAAGCTGCCCACTATTCCCCGGGAAGCCTGCGAAGCTGCACTGGAATACGCCCGATCCGGCCAGAACGACCGGGTCTGACGCCGAAATCAATGCGGCCTTTGACGAGGCTTTTTTTATACTCAAGAGGCGCATCAAAGATTTAACGAAATGACCGCTTGGTCATCTCATCCCTTCTATGTGCCACTATTGGTTCCGCTTTTGCCCAGGTCGGCTCCGTCCTTGCTCCCTCTGTCTTACTCGCTCTTCCCTTCGTCCCTCCGATTCGACAAAGCAACTGACGAACCATATGGTTGTACTCCCGAGGATGGTCATCAAATGGTCACTCCGATCACGACCCTCTTGAGTCCTCTCGACTGAGTGGATACTCGCCCGGTTTCCCGACAAACGGAAGGGCAAGAATACCGGCCAGGGTCAACTGAGAAGGATCTCGAAACTGCTCAAGCCCGAGCGTCATACCTATATGCCCAGAGATGGGTTCTACGCGATAGGTACCCAGCAAGCGATCCCACCACGGCAGATTAAACCCAAAGTTCGAGTTCGTTTCCCGATGCCTGATCGAATGGTGGATGCGGTGCATATCGGGAGTCACGAGTATCCATCGAAGGACTCGATCCACCGCGGCGGGCATCCATACGTTGCTGTGGTTAAACATGGACGTGGCGTTCAACAGTACTTCAAAGCAAAGGACGGCCAACGGCGCCGCCCCGAGGACGACGATGGCGGCCACTTTAATGACCATTGAAAGGACCACTTCTACCGGATGGAACCGGAGCCCGGTGGTGACATCACAATCCAGATCCGCGTGATGCATCATATGGAAGCGCCAGAAGAGGGGTACGGCGTGGAACACGACATGTTGCAGATAGAGCACGAAATCTAGCGCGACAACCGCCAGCACCATCTCGAGCCAAAGCGGCCAGTTCACGTAGTTCAAGACACCCCAATTTCGTTCGCCAGCCAGCAGTGCGGTGCCGACCGCGCCGGTAGAGAACAGCAGGCGAACGATGACCGAATCTAATGCTACCACCGAGAGGTTGGCGATCCAGCGTCCCATCTTCGGTGTATTTAACTGGCGCCTCGGGACAAATATCTCCCATAAAGCCATCAGGCCCAGCACCCCGGCAAAGGCCGATAACCGGATCAGAACATCAGGGTTCATAGTCCTCCTTTACTGATTATGACGCCGCTCGTGCCCCCGGCGTCATAAGGCCGAACTCATTCGCAGGGGCGACTGCTGTGTCTTGTGATCATGGCGATGTGAATCCCTGCGGTACAACAAGCCTCCACGGCATCTTCGCTTTCAATCTGATCGGATCTTTCATCGACGAACCCATCCTAAAAAGCCAAGATCGCGCTCCCCCTACTGAGATTTGTATCATGGCTGCCAGCGATCGCTCGGCTCGGAATTCCTGGCCAAACCCCAAGGTCGCATGCAAGGCCACCATGTGAGGATCGCCGCAGCATCGACCCATTCCTGTAGCAGGCCGGACACGATCGCCGCGCCGACGAGGACCCAGCCGATGAGACTGGAGAATTGAGCCAGCCAGATCTTGAGAGAAGAGGGAGGAAGAGTTTCAGGCAGTTCATTGAGACCAGCAGCAACAAGCCGAATATTGGCTTTTCGCTCAGTGATCCCTTCCTTACGGTTCGAGCGCTGTTCAAGTCCAGTTCCAGAGTTTCGGACGTCATTCCATGCCACGTCTTCATATGGCCTCACAGATACCATCCATGCATCACCAAGCTGTCCACGAAGCTACCCATGTTCATGGCGGTGATGGAGATCGGAGACATGCGGATGGTC
>CAZSOD010000200.1:0-3873 GCA_964608255.1 uncultured Ardenticatenaceae bacterium | reverse complement strand
CAGGACCGCAAGGTGGAGCTCAACGACGCGCTTGCCGCGAGCGACCGCCCCGAGCACCGGACGGCGGGCCGTCGCGCCCAGGGCCGCCGCGCCGAGCACGGCCGAAGCCCCTTGCAGGAAGTGGCGGCGGGAGATGGCCGCGTTTTCTAGGGCGGTTTGAATCATTCGTTGTCTCCGTGTCACCGCTCGCCGCGGGCCGCGCGCGCCGTGACCAACTCCTCATACCAGTCAGCCTGACGGCCGATACTGGCTCTCATTTCAAAGCGGTCAAGGTAGCTCTGGCGGGCGCGGGCGGAGAACGCCGCCCACTTCGCCGGGTCGCCAAGTAACCGGCCGATACGCTCGCCCAGCGCCGCCGGGTCGTTCACCGGGGTCAGATAACCTTCAACACCGTCGCGGATGATTTCACCGATGCCGCCGGTGGCCGACGCGACAACCGGCGTGCCTACAGCCAGCGCCTCTACATTGACCATCCCCAGCGCCTCGCTGCGGCTGGGCGCGACGACCAGCGTTGCGGCGGCCATCCGTTCCAGAACCACCCGGTTGTCCACCGCGCCAGTGAAGCAAACCCGATCGGCCACGCCCAGCGCGGCCGCCAGTCGCTCGTAGGCGGCCCGCTCCGGGCCATCGCCCATAAACTCCACGCTGAGGCGCGGGAAGCGCTCGACCAGCGCCGGCAGAGCGCGGATCAGCACGTCCTGCCCCTTGATGCTCAGCAACCGCCCGGCGCAGACGAGGCGCTGGTCGTCGCGCGGACCGGGCGTAATGCGCGCCAGCGGGTCGGCCAGCGGTCGCCGCCAAACAGTCGTCTTCTCGTCGGGCACGCTGTACACAGTCTGCACGTCGCGGTCGGCCGCCTCAGACACGGCGGCGATGTGGGTCGCCAGCCGGTAGACCAGCCCCTTGCGTTGCCTTAGTAGCCCCAGGTGGACGCTGCCCAACTCCGTCTCATCGTCGATGGCCTCGCTGACGGTGCAATACCAGGCAACGCGCACCGGTACACGGGCCAGCCAGCCGGCGGTCATCATCACATTGACTGCGCCGAAGCTGGCGATGAGCGCGTCGGGCCGGAACTCGCCGATGAGCCGGCGCATAAAGCGAAAATCGGCCGGGCGCGTGGGCCGCCGCGAAGGCCAGATGTAGACCGCCGGGTTGGCGGCGTGGTCCTCGATCTTGGTGCGGCGCTCGCCGACAAGGAAGATGACCCGGTGGCCGCGCGCCGCCAATTCGCGGCCGAGCGCCTTGTAGTGGTTGGCGGCCGTGTAGTCGGGCCAGCTGGTGTTCAGGATAAAGCAGCGGCGCGGCGCAGTCATATGACCTTCGATCAGGCAGACTGCGGCGTCTTCACCGGCGTTGGGGCCCGGCCACCGAAGCGCGCCAACCCGACGAGAAAGCCCATGCCGTAGCTCAAGTGCAGGATGGGATGGATGATCAGCAGCGACGGCGTGTGGCGCGGGCCGTGGGCGCGGCCGAGGGACAGCGACGCGGCCACGTCGGCTACGGCATAGAGAGCCAGCACGAGCGCCAGCAGCCACCAAAACGGCCGCCAGAGCAGGCCGAGCGCCGCCGAGCCGAACAGCCCGGCGACGAACGCCGGCGGGACGAACTGGCGGGCGCGCATCTGGCGCGGGTGTTTCTGCATGACGCGCACTTTCCAATAGCCGTACTGGTAATACTGCCGCCACAGCGAGCGCAGCGTGCCGCGGCTGTAGTAACGCGAGCGGATGTCGGGCGCGAGCAGGATTCGGCCGCCGCTCTTCAGCAGCCGGTAGTTGTACTCGTCGTCCTGGTTGCGGACAAGCTCCTCGTCGAACGGGCCGAGCCGCTGGAGCGTGCGGCGGCGGTAGGCGGGGAAAGCGACCGTCTCGACCAGCAGCGGCCGATCCTTGACGGTGCGGAAGGCCGAGCCGCCAACGCCGAACCACGAACTCATCGCCAGGGCGATGGCCTGCGCCTGGTCCGTCTCGCCCACTGTCTCGATCGGCCCGCCCACGGCCTCGACCGGCGCGCCCCCAAAGCCAGCCAGCAGGTGCTCGACGCTGCGCCGCACGTAGTCGGGGGCGATCTCGCAGTGGCCGTCGACACGGACGATGATCTCGCCCCGCGCCTGGGCGATGCCGAGGTTCAGCCCCGGCGGGACGATGCGCGCCGGGTTATCGAGCAGGCGCACGCGCGGATCGGCCGCGGCGCGGGCCAGCACCACCTCGCGCGTGCCGTCGTCGGACAGTCCGTCGACGACGAGGACTTCGAGGCGGTCAGCGGGGTAATCCTGGGCCAGCACCGCGCCGAGGCTGCGCTCGATATAGGCCGCCTCGTTGCGGACGGGCATGATCACCGACACCTGAGGCAAGGGTTCCATGCCCCCTAGTGTACGGCCACCCGCCGCCCCGGCCCGTATAAAAGGCGTGAAGGGGGTGTGAGGAAGGGGTAAGCGGTCAGTGGTCAGTGATCAGTGGTCAGTTCGTCGTTAGGCGTTAGGCGTTGGGCGTTGCGCGGCTGCGATTCTTTCGGCTTCCCCCTTCTTCCCTAGCCCCTGGCCCCTGGCCCCTATTCCCGGCAGCGCCAACAGCAACAGCCCCATCACCGGCACCATGTAGCGCAGCAGGGGCACAACGAGGAAGGCCATGCCCCAGAAGTAGAGCGCGACGAGCCAGTGGCCGGCGTTCATCCGGCCGGCGGCGCTTTGCCAGCGGCCGCGCCGCCACGAGGCCAGGCTGCCCCAGCCGATCAGCCCCAGGTAGACGATCTGGAGCAGCAGCGACGGCGTCTCATAGGCGCGCGTGTCGTTGCCGTACCAGACGCGAACGACCTTTAATCCCAGCAGCTTCAGCAGCGCGTCGGGGTCATCGCGGCCCAGATCGAGCGCCAGCGCCACGACGCCGCGCATCCCGCCGAGTTGCATCTCCAGTCGCCGTTCGTAGAAGGCGCGCGAGAGGGCGACCACGTCGGCGGGCACGTCCATCGGCCGCCGGTAGGCGTCCTCGCTGGCCACGAACATCAGCCCGTCCTGCATCGTCACGTTGCCGCCGATGCCCAGCGGGATGAAGCGGCCGGTGCGGGCGTAGAGCGTCGCCTCCCAGGGTAGGACGGCCAGCGCCGTGCCCGCCAGCACCAGCGCCGCCCACCCCAGCCGCGCCCGCCACGCCGTCCCGGGCGCAGCGCCCAGCAGGACGATGACGGCCATCACGGCGCTCAGGCCGATGGCCGCCGGGCGAATGAGCATCGTCAGCCCGGCCAACAGCCCCGCGCCAGCGTAGAGCGCCCAGGCCCGCGGCCCGCGCTCATCGCGCAGCAGCGGCCGCCACAGCAGCCACAGCGCCGCGAACAGCGCCGGCACAAAGGCCACTTCGCTGTTGGGCTGCTTGGCCACCCACAACCAGAACGGGTAGGTCAGCCACGCCAGCGGCGGCAGCAGCGCCGGCCCCGGCGGCCAGACCAGCCGCTCCAGGGCGTAGAGCAGCACGGCCGACAGCCCGGCGCACAGCAGCCGGAAGGCCAGCAGGAGCGCCTCCTCCGCGATACCGGTCGCCGCGCTGAGGCGGAACAGCCCGGCCAGCATGACCGGGAAGGCGGGCGGATAGCGCGGCTCCAGCACGCCATCGATGGGAATGCCCTGACCCGCGGCAATGCTCCGCGCCGCCGGCTCGTAGCCGCGGCGGTAGTCCACGCTCTGGTTGGCGCGGTACTCGGCCGGCAGGACGGCCCAGAACAGCCCGGCCACAACCATCGCCAGCGCGAGGAGGGCGAGGGCGAAGGCGGCGTCTACGCGCTTCGTGGCCATAGGTTGCCTGATCCAGCGGGGGAGCAGGGGAGCAGGGGAGCGGGGGAGCAGCGCTTTCAACCCTGCGCCTCCCCTGCTTCCGAGGTTCCAGG
>CAZSOD010000199.1:0-3880 GCA_964608255.1 uncultured Ardenticatenaceae bacterium | reverse complement strand
CCAGCGTGCCGTCGACGTTGACCTGGTGGGCCAGCTCCGGCGAGAACTCGCTGCGCGTGGAGAGCAGCGCCGCCAGGTGAAAAATAGTGTCAAAGTCGTATTCCGTCACCAGGCGCGCCAGCAGCTTGTGGTCGAGGATGTCCCCGGCGATGTGGGTGCAAAGCTCAGCCAGGTCTTGCGGGATCGCGTGCAGGTCAAGGGTCAGGATGGGCAGCGGCGAACTCTGCGAAAGGCTGGCGATGAGCGCCTGGCCGATCTCGCCGGACGCGCCGGTGATCAGGATTGCTTTCTTGCGCATTTGTGAAGCTCCTATGGGGTGGGAAACCGGATTGCGGCGCAGAACGGCCCGCGGCTTGACGCCGGGGGAACGCTGATTGACGCCGTGGCGGGAAGGGGTCAGCTCCCGCTGGCCTGTGTTCTGGCCGCGCTCGGTGCTATACTTGCCGTCCGTCCGCAATTGTACCGGAAGCGCGGGCAACCATCTATCAAACTCACAACCGGGTCTTTTTTCTGAAATCTGCCCACTTTGCGGATACCCCCATGCGCCAACGTGACATTCTCTGGTTCTGGCTGCCCCTCTTTGCCAGCTGGCTGCTGATGACGGCCGAAGGGCCGATCATCTCCGCGGCCATCAATCGCCTGCCCGGTGAGGTGATTATGCTGGCGGCGATGGGCATCATCAGCAGCCTGTCCATCACCATCGAAAGCCCGATTATCAACCTGCTGGCGACCTCGACGGCCCTCGTTCGCGATCGCGCCTCTTACTTGCTGGTGCGCCGCTTCACCATCCACTGGTGCGTCGCGCTGACTGTTGTGGCCATTCTCGTCGGCTACACGCGCCTGTTCGACCTGATCGTGCCCGGCCTGCTGGACGTGCCACCGGAGATCGCCGCCTGGGTGCGCCCGGGAATGAAAATCATGATCTTCTGGAGCGCGGCCATCGGTTGGCGGCGCTTCCTGCAGGGCATACTGATTCGCTACAACCGCACGCGCACCATCGCCTGGGGCACGGCCGTCCGGCTGCTGGCATCCGGCGGCACGGTCATCTTGCTGGCGGTCTGGGGCCATTGGCCGGGGGTCATCATCGGCTCGCTGGCGCTCATGGCCGGGGTGATCGCCGAGGCGCTCTACGCCACTTGGGCCGTCCAGCCCGTCCTGCGCCGCGAACTGGGGCCGGACGCGCCGGCGGCGGGCGGGGCAGCCCTGACCTATCGCGGCCTGACGGCGTTCCACGTCCCGCTGGCGGCTACGTCGCTGCTGGTGCTGCTGTTACAGCCGATGGTCACGTCGAGCCTGGCGCGGCTGGAGCGGCCGACGTTGTCGCTTGCCGCGTGGCCGATCGTCTTTCAGATCGCGCTGATGGCCCGCGCGGCGGCGATGGCCTTGCCGGAAGTGGTCATTGCCCGGCTTGAGGACACCCGCACCTTCGCGCCCTTGCGCCGTTTCAGCCTAGCCCTGACGGTGGTTGTCACCGCCGGTATGGCCTTGTTTGTGTTCACACCCGCTGCCCGGCTCTATATCTTCGGCGCGCAGGATATGACGCCGGAGGCGGGCGATCTGGCCTTGTCGAGCCTGGCCCTTTTCCTGCTGCTCCCGGGGTTGTCCGTCCTCGTCTCCTGGCTGCGCGGGCTGCTAATCCAGGGCCGGCACACGCGCTATGTGAACGTGGGCATGGCCATCAACCTGTCCATTACCGGCGGCGTGCTGGTGCTGGGCGTCATGCGCCGCTGGCCCGGGCTGCCCACAGCCGCGCTGGCCATGAACCTGGCCTTGCTGGGCGAAGTCCTTTACCTTGCCTGGCGCACCCGCTCGACCCTGCCCGTCGGGTTGCCCCTCTTCGGCCGCAGCCGCCTGGAGCCGTTCCGCCCCTGAGGGCGAACAGCGCTCGCAAAAGCGCGAAGAGGCAAGGGCCGCCTAGAAAAGCTGGTCCTCGGCGTTTTTGCGCCCTGGCGACTTTGTGTTTACTTTATGCGCCCTTGTGTAGCATGGCGCGTTGCCTGAGGTTCTTCCAATGACACTGAGTATCATCCAGATGCCCCTTGGCCCGTTGCAGACAAATTGCTACCTCATGGCCTGCACCGAGATGCGGCAGGCCGCCATCATTGACCCGGCATGGGACGCGCGGGCCATCGTGCGGCAGGTCGAGGAGCAGGGTTGGACCATCAGCCACATCCTGCTGACCCACGCCCACTTTGACCACGTGG
Organism: uncultured Ardenticatenaceae bacterium; assembly: GCA_964608255.1. Classification (GTDB taxonomy): domain Bacteria; phylum Chloroflexota; class Anaerolineae; order Promineifilales; family Promineifilaceae; genus Promineifilum. The sequence goes on along the minus strand of CAZSOD010000199.1, from coordinate 1,676 downwards.
GCGCGCTGGCCGATCTGAAAGCGCGGACGGACGCGCCGGTCTACGCCCACGCCGATACCGCGCCGATGCTAGAGCGGGCGACGCTGGCGGCTTCCATGTGGGGTTTCACTATCGACCAGCCGCCGCCGCCCGATCACTGGCTGGAAGAAGGGCAGATCGTTGCAGTGGGCGAACTGCGGGCGGCCGTCCTCTTCACGCCGGGCCACGCGCCGGGCCACGTCTGCTTCTACCTGGCCGAGCACCACGTCGTGTTCGACGGCGACGTGCTGTTTCAGGGAAGCATCGGCCGCACCGACTTACCCGGCGGCGACCATGCGACGCTCATGGCGAGCATCCGCGACAAGCTGCTGCCGCTGCCCGACGAAACCCTCGTTCTCTCCGGCCACGGCCAGCCGACGACCATCGGCGACGAGCGGCGGACGAACCCGTTCCTGCAGGATTAAGTTGACGCCTACGCTTCTGGCGTGGGCGTGAAGGTGGGCGTGGGTGTGGGGCTAGGTACGGCCCCTTGCCAGGTGAAGCGCGACGGCTGGCTGGCCCGGCCGCCGAAGGTATAGGTGAACCCCCCGTCGGACCGCCGCCCGGTAACGCGAACGATGCTGACCACCCACTGCATCCGCCGGGCTTCGTCCACCGGCGGCCGCCACTCGACCGGGACGCGAAATGAGGGGTCGCGGGTGAAGCCGCGATGGGGCAGGCTATAGCGGTCGTCCAGCTGGCGCACCTCCACCATGTACCACTCATCGGGGCCCAGGTTCTTCACGGCCGCCCATTGGAACACCAGCGGCGCGTCCAGTTGCTCGACCGTCGCGCCGTCCACCGGGTAGAGCAGCGACGGGCCGGCCGGCGGGGGCGTCAGCGAGGGAGTGGGCGACGGGCCGGGCGTGGGGGGAATGGTGTCGCCATAGAGCAGCTTGGGGATGCACAGGGTGTCGCCCGGCTGAAGCAGGGCGATGGACTCCATCGTCTGCCGGTTGACGGCGATGATCGCGTCCAGCGGCACGCCGCGCAGCGCCGACAAGCCATAGGCTGAGTCGCCGGCCTGGATCGTGATGATCTCGCAATTGGTGGCGTCAGCCAGCACCGGCTCACCGTTAATCTCGATCAGCACCGACTCCAGCGGCGGCGTGGCCGTGGGCCAGGGGATGACCAGGCTCTGGCCGGACTGGATGGGCTGATTCAGGTCGAAGGCGTTAGCCTGGGCGATGCTGTCGGCGGTAACGCGGTAGAAGAGTGACAGACCGAAGAGCGTTTCGCCGGCGGCGACGGTATGGAAGCGCGGCTCGCGGGGCGTGCTCGTGGGCGCGGGTGTGGCCGACGGGCTAGGCGTGGCCGACGGCGGCAGGGTTTCAGTTGGCAGCGGCGTCCAGGTGGGCGTCAGGGTAATCGTCGGTGGCAGCGGCGTGGTGGTGGGGATGAAGGCGGCCATGACCACCGGCGCCCGGTCGCGCAAGCCGAGCCACAGGGCCACCAGCCCGCCGACGGTCAGCGCGGCGACGACCCAGAACAACAGGTTCGACCGGTCCTGACGCGCCCACGACGCGAACCCGCCCCAGGCGCGCGAGCAGGCCCGCGAGGCCGCCGCCGCCGCCGCCCGCGGCCCCGCCGCCCTCGGTGCCGAGCCAGAAGACGATCGCCGTGACTGGGATCTCCGGCAAACGCGAGGTGCCCGCCAA
>CAZSOD010000198.1:0-3888 GCA_964608255.1 uncultured Ardenticatenaceae bacterium | reverse complement strand
ATCCGCAACGTGCTGGAGAGCCGCGAGCAGCGCGAGGTCAATCTGGCGATTCAGGTGTTGGGCAGCAGCATCGAAAAGCTCCAGGCGGCCGAGTGCCAGCTAAGCCCGGAGGAGCAGCGGCTAGCCCGCTACTACCTCGACCGCATCGCCGACCTGCAAGCCTTCTTCCAATTCGCCCAGCTGGCCCTCCACGCCGTTCTGGGCGGCGACAAGGCGCTGGACTTCGAGGCGATTACGCGGATTGAGATCGAATAGGGGTAACGACGCTAGACCAGTTCGACGCGCAAGCGCCGGCCCAACGCGGCGGCGGCTTTCTCCAGAGTAGTCAGGGTTGCCGCTTCGCTCTGCGGGTCCAGCAATCTGTCTACGGCCGCACGACTCGTCTTCATGCGCCGGGCCATCTCGGCCTTGGTGACCTGTTGCTCATCCATCAACTGAACTAACTGGAAAGCCAGCACTCGTTTGGCGGCAACGGCCTCCGCTTCCGCTAGTAATCCTTCCTCTTCCAGAAAGCTATCGAGACTGCTGCCCACGTGTTCTTCGTTCATTATTTCACTCGTAGTTCGCCCAGTCGTTGCCGCCCAAGCGCCAAATCCGTCAAGGGTGTCTTCTGGGATTTCTTGATGAAGCCATGCAAGAGGACAATTCTGTCCCGTTCAATCGTGAATAGGATGCGCGCCATCCTGTCGGCCACGTGAGAGCGCATTTCCCAAAGCCCCGGCTCCAGCTTGCGGACAAGTGGCATGCCTAGCGGCCAGCCAAACTGAACAGTCTTGAGGTCAAAACCCAAAGCCCGGCGATCCTCTGACGGCAAGGCCTTCAACCACTCGCGGACGGGTTCTTTTCCGCTTGAGGTGCGGTAGAAGAAAACCTGCAAGCGGACGTTCTCATCGTCCATAACGGGAGTGTACCAAAATTGATTCAGTCTTGCAACCAGCCTGTGGCCCTACTCCAGGGTCAACCGACAGCGACACGCGCCGAGAAGCTGCGTAATCCGTGAATTCTGCGGTTGTTTCTTCCGCTAGAACAACTCGGGATTGGACGCCACCCACTCATAGAGCCGCCGCACGCCCTCAGCCGGAGAAACGCGCGGCCGCCAACCGAGCAGCTTTTCGGCGCGCCGGATGTCGGCCACGAAGACGCGCTGGTCGCCCGGCCGCCACGGGCCATACTGGACGGGGATCGGCCGCCCCGCCAGCGCCTCCAGCAGCGGCCCGAACTCGGCCCAGACCGACAGCGTGTTGGCTGGCCCGCCGCCCAGGTTCAGCACTTCACCGCGCAGGTCGTCGATGCGGTCGATGCCGCGCTGGTAGCCGGCGATCAGATCGTCGATGTGGAGTACGTCGCGCACCTGCATGCCGTCGCCGTAGATGGCGATTGGCCGGCCTAGCACCGTGGCGATGACGAAGTGGGCCACCCAGCCCTGGTCTTCCACCCCGAATTGCCGCTGGCCGTAGATGCACGACTGGCGCAGCACCAGGGTCCGCAGCCCGTAGATGCGGGCATAATCGCGCGCGTACTGGTCGCCCGCGCCCTTGGAGCAGCCATACGGGGAGTGGAAGTCCAGCGGAAAACTTTCGGGGATGCCGTCGGGGTAGTCGGCGTAGGCATAACGGTCGCCCTGGCGGACGATGCCGACGTGTTCCATGCCGCCGTAGACCTTGTTGGTGCTGGCGTAGAGTACGGCCGCGCCCGGCGCGTGGGCGCGCACGGCCTCCAGGACGTTGAACGTGCCCAGGGCGTTGGCCTCAAAGTCCTCGCGCGGGTTGATGACCGACGAGGTCACGGCCACCTGGCCGGCCAGATGGAGAACGACGCCGGGCGCGGCATCGGCCACGGCCGCGGCCAGCCGGTCATAGTCGCGAATGTCAGCCTCGACCACGGCCAGTCGCTCGCCGCCGTGGCGCTCGTGAAGCCAGGCCAGGTTAGCCCGCCCGCCTTTGCGCGACAGGTTATCGTAGAGGGTAACCGTGTCGCCGCGCCCCAGAAAGTGGTCGGCGCTGTTGCAGCCGATGAAACCGGCTCCGCCGGTGATGAATACGTGTTGTCCGCTCATGTTACTTCTTTATACAGCCGCCGGACCGTCAATCCGCAACCGAGCGGCTTTCTCGCGCAACCAGGCGCAATAATCGGGCTGCGCGCTCAGGTCGACGGTCAGCAGCAGCGCGTCTTCGCCGGTGTCGCGGTAATAGCGGCGCCGGACGCCGACTTCCTCAAAGCGATACTTGGCGTAGAGCGCCTGGGCAACGGTGTTGCCGCGGCGCACTTCCAGCGTCATTAGCAGCGGCTCCAGCGCGCACGCCAGCAGCAGCAGGTTCAGCAGCAACCACTCGCCCCGGCCGTGGCCTCGCTCCTCAGGTGTAACGGCGATCGTGCTGACGTGGATTTCTCCGGCCATGAGCCAGAAACCGGCGAAGCCGACGATCCGCTCGCCATCCGCGCCGTCGCGCGCCAGCACCTGGTAGTGGGCCAGCGCGTTGTCGGTCAGTTCGTTGATGAATAGCTGCTCCGGCGCGGCGGTGGGGAAAGATTCGCGGTCGATGCTCATGACCGCCGGGATGTCGGCCAGGGTCATCGGCCGCAAGCGGTAAGGGAACGGCAGGGCCAGCATGCGCTCAGCCCGGCTCGCGCAGGTACAAGGGAGCCAGCGTCGCCGGGTCGTCCACCTGCTTGCGCTTCCAGCGCCACCAGCCGATCTCGGCCAGCGTTGCCGCGCGGCGCACCGACTCGGCCGGCGGGGCGATGACGGCCGAGCGGTTGGCCCGGCGGATTTGGCGCGCTGCGGCGGCGTCGATCTCTCCGGCAAAGGCTACCGGCACCTGGACGCGGCCGATCAGTTCATCCCAATTCGTTAGCATCGGCTCGCCGATGCGCTCCCAACCGCGCTTGGCGGCCCACTGGTACTGGCCCGCCCACAGGCGCGTACGGCCCGCCTCAGCCACGGCTACCAGGTCCGTCTCCAGACGACACACGGCCGCGGCCAGGATGTCGAGCGTCGGCACGCCGATAAGCGGCAGGTTCTGCCCCAGGGCAACGCCTTTGGCCAGCGCCAGGCCGACGCGCAGCCCGGTGTAGGAACCGGGGCCGATGGCGACGGCGACAGCGCTGAGGTCAGCCGGGGCCACGCCTGTCCGGCTCCAGAGCTGGGTCAGGGCCGGGGCCAGCTCAATCGTCTGGGTGCGGCGGCTGCGCCAGCCGAACTCGGCCAGCACCGCCGTGCCGTCGTGAAGGGCCAGCCCAATCCAGTCTGTCGCCGTGTCAATGGCTAGAATCATGTGTCGCTCATACCCCGAAGGCGTTCTTGCGAAAGTCGCCGAGAAGGACGGTCGAGCGCGGCCCGCTGGCGCTCAGGCGCAGGCGGCGGCGCGTCGGACTGTCGTAGGTCAGGCTGATCCACAACCGGTCGGCCGGGAGCAAGTTCAGAATATGCTCCGGCCACTCGATCAGGGTCGCCGCGTCGCTGTCCAGAATGTCCTCAAAGCCGACCGTCGCCACGTCAGCGGCGCGCTCCAGCCGGTAGCAATCGATATGGTAAAGGATGCCGCCGTCGCGGGGTCGGGGATACTCGTTGACAAGCACAAACGTCGGGCTGGTGACGCGCAAGGGCGTGCCCCAGCCGCGGCCGATGCCCCGCGCCAGGGCTGTTTTCCCCGCGCCCAGTTCGCCCGACAGGCAGACCACGTCGCGCGGCTCCAGCAGTTCGCCCAGGCGTATCCCGAGCCGTTCGGTCTGGGCCACGCTGGTGCTGACAAAATCGAGTGTCCGGTCGTCAAGAATCGCCATGAGCAGTGGTCAGTAGTCAGTGTCCAGTGGTCAGTATACAGTATTCAGTGGTAATCTTGAAAATTCGCCCGCGGCGACCGACAAACTGGCCTACTGACCACTGAC
>CAZSOD010000197.1:0-3919 GCA_964608255.1 uncultured Ardenticatenaceae bacterium | reverse complement strand
GCGCCTGCGCTTGCCAGAGGATAGGTCGCATCTCCAAGGCTGCCGCCGCCGTCGCCGCGGTGACGAACTCATCCAGCGCGGCTGCGGGCGACCCGGCCGCGGCCAGAACGCGCCCGTGGCTGAGTCGCACCAAGGGGTACTGGTGGCGCAGCCCGTACGTCTCGGCGTATTGGATGGCCTCGCGGGCCAGGCGCTCCGCCGTGTCATGCTCGCCGCGCAGGGCGTGGAGCACGGCCGAGCCGGCCAGGTAGCGCGGGCGCTCCGTGTTCATCATCATCGTCGGGTAGTTCAGTCCCTTGCCGAACAACTCGGCTGCCAGTTCCCGGTCGCCCAGCGTCAAGGCGCACCAGCCCAGATCGACCCAACCGATGCCGCCGCCCATGGCCCCCATGGGATTCTCCAGTAGACGCAGGGCATGGCCGTGGAACTGCGCCACCCGGTCGGTGAACAGGTCGCTGATCTCCAGGTAGACCGAGCCGAGCAGGCTGAGGGCGTGGACGGAGTAGAAGGGCAGGAAGCTCTCCAGAAGCGCGGCCGCTTCCTGCGAGCGTTGCGCCTCGGCCAATGCCTCTTCATAACGCCCCTGCTGGCGCAGGACTTCGCCGCGCAAGAAGGAGGAATCGGCCAGGCTATCGATCGCGCCGATGCGCTGGGCCAACCGAAACCCTTCGGCCGCCGTCGCCAGCGCTTGCTCCAGCCGGCCGTCGCGGATGTCGATGAAGGGAATGACCAGCGCCAGCATCATGACTTCATGCGGCCGATCGCCCTGCTCACGAGCCACTCGCAGCGCTTCGTCGGCCGCCTGGCGGGCTTCGTCATACCGGTTCAGCAGAATGAGACTGAACGCCTTGTGGCCCAGGCTGAGCGACAGATTATGTTGGTTGCCGGACTTGATGCTGCTGGTGACAACGCCGTCCATGTAGCGGACGACGGAGTCGAAGTCGGCCTGCGCCGTGCACATCTGGCAGCGCACGATACTGAGTTCGGCGTAGCCCTCCGGGTCGGCGTCGCCGGCGGCCAGTTGCTCGGCGCGGCCAAGATACTGCTCCGCCTGCTCAAACTGGCCCATTGTCAGCGCCAGCAAGCTGCCCATCTTGTTGAGCGCGGAGATGGTCATGGACAGGTCGCCGCGCGCCTCGGCCACGGCCAACATGCGCTGGTAGGTGTCGAGGGCAGCCTGCGGCTCCGCGCCGATGCTTTGCAGGGCGGCTAGCCCCTCGTACGCGGCGCGAACTGCTGCCGTGTCGCCGTGCTGCTCGTTCTCCAGGGCGCGGGCGAAAAAGGAGATGGCCTCCGGCGTGGCGTAGGCGGCGGCGGCTTGCTGCCCGGCGCGGACCAGGAACGGCAGCGCCGCGGCCGACTGCCGGGCTTCCAGGTAGTGGCGGGCGATCTCGGCCGCCTCGTCCGGTGTCCGGCGGCGCAGCGCCTCAGCGGCCATGTGGTGGAGGTGCCGCCGCCGGCTGAGCAGTAGCGAGTCGTAGGCGGCGTCGTGGGTCAGGGCGTGCTTGAAGGCGTAGCGGCGCTCCGGCAGGCGCGCCGTCTCGCGCACCAGGTCGCGCCGCTGCAAGACGGACAGGCTCTCCTCCAACGCTGCGCCCTGCCCGGCGATGTCGGCCAGCGCGTCGAAAGCGAACTCGCGGCCGAGGACGGCCGCGGCCTGCGCCGCCTGCCGCGAGGCGTCGTCCAGCCGGTCGAGGCGAGCGGTGATGACGCCGACGAGCGTGTCGGGCACACGCAGGCTGATGATCTCCTGCGTGGCTCGCCAATGGTCGTCCTGGCGCACGACAAGCCCCGCGTCGAGCAGTGAACGAATGACCTCTTCCAGAAAGAAGGGGTTGCCCTCTGATTTGTCGAGAATGAGCTGGCGCACCGTCTCCGGCAGCCCATCAATGGTCAGCAGGTTGCTCACCAGGGTGCGGGCGTGCGCCTTGTCCAGCGGTTGGAGCGCGATCGCCGTGTAGCGGTGGGGATAGTCGCGCGCCGCGGCCTCATGAACTTGCCAGGACGCGTCGTCGCGGCGCGGCCGCAAGGCCAGCAACAGCAGCAACGGCCGCCGGTCGGTCAGCGGCATCAGCGCGTGGAGCAGCTCCAGCGAAGTGGGGTCGGCCCAATGCAGGTCGTCGAGGTACAGGACCGTGGGCCGGGCCGCGGCCAGCGTATCCAGCCAGCCGATGACCGACTGAAAGACCGCGCCGCGCAGCATGGGCGGCTGGAGGAAGCGAATGCGCTCGTCGTCGCCGGGTGGGACGGGCAACTCTAGCGCCTGGGCCAGAAACGGAGCCATCTCGTCGCCACGGCCGGGCAGGAGGCTCTCGACCGTTTCTTTCAGGCCGGCGTATTGCCGCGAGCCGTCCCACTCCGGGTCCAGGCCGAAGCTGGTCGCCAGCGCGCGACGGAAGGGCGTGTAGGGCGTCATTCTCTCGTAGGACTGCGACCGGCCCTCCAGCCAGCGTAGCGCCTCAGTTTTGGGCGCCAGGCGCGCCTCGGCCGCCAGGCGCGACTTGCCCAGCCCGGCTTCGCCCATCACCGTTACGATGCCGCCGCGTCCCTCCTCCAAAGCCGCCAGGGCGCTGGTCAGCTGCGCCAGTTCCCGGTCGCGGCTGACGAGTGGGGAGGACAGCCCGGCAATGCCGCGCAGCGAACCGGCCGCGGCCTTGCGGCCGATCACGCGGTAGGCGGTCATCGTCTCCGCCCGTCCCTTGACTTCCAGCCCATCGATAGGCTGGAAGTCAAACAGCGGCGCGACCAGCTTGTAGGTGCTGTCGGTAATCTGCACCGTGCCCGGTTGGGCCGTCTGCTCCATGCGCGCGGCAATGTTGATCGCGTCGCCAAGCGCCGAGTACTCCATGCGCAGGTCAGAGCCGACCGCGCCGACGACGACCAGGCCGGTGTTGACGCCCACACGCACATCAAGGTCGATGCCCCACCGCTGGCGGGCCGAGTCTCGGTAGTGGCGGATGCCGTCGAGGATTTCCAGTCCAGCCAGCACGGCGCGCTGCGGGTCGTCCTCGTGGGCGATGGGCGCGCCGAAGAAGGCCAGCAGGCCGTCGCCCATGAGACGGGCGACCGTGCCTTCGTAGCGATAGATAGGCCCGATCATCGGCTCGAACGCGCCGTTGATGATTTGCGCCCATTCCTCAGGATCGAACTGGGCGGCGGCGGCCGTTGATCCCTTCACATCGCAGAAGAGCATGGTGACAATGCGCCGCTCGCCCACCATTTCGCCGCTTTCCCGCGCCCGATCGAGTTTCGTCAGCAATTCGCGCGGAATGAAGCGATCCAGCGCCGCCGAGGGGGAGACGGTCGGCGCGGGCGCCGCGGCGCTCATCGCCGCGGCCGGCCCACCTACCGTTGCCTGGCCGCAGTTGAAACAGAACTTTGCTCCTGCGGGTAACTCCGTGCCGCAATTGGGGCAAGCAAGGGTCAGTTTTGAGCCGCAGTTCAGGCAGAACCGCGCCCCATCCGGGTTAGCCGTCCCGCAATTTGCGCAATTAGCCATGCCACACGCTCCCTGGCTTTCGCGATTTCGAATCTGAAGCCATTATAGGGCACGGTTGTTGATGTCAACAGACCAAATACTGTCCAGAACATGCCCACTGTCGTGCGGCGGCCGGCGTTAAATTCGCGTTCGCAACAGGTGTGTCCGGCCCGGGTCGTCGCTGGCGCCCAGGCCGGGAGCCAGGGGAGCGACGCCGGGTTGCGCGGCCAGCCAAGCGGCCAGGCGCGTTTCGAGCGGAGCGGCCGACCGGATGGCCCACACGCCGGCGATCTCCGCCGCCGGCTCATCCAGCAGATAGTCGACGTGCCAGCTCGCGCGTTTGGCGACCGGCAGCGGCGCGGCCAGGCCGGCCGCGGCCAGCCGCGCCGCCAGCTCATCGCGAATGGCGTGGGGCGGCCGGCCGGCGCTGCGGGTGGCGTG
>CAZSOD010000196.1:0-3940 GCA_964608255.1 uncultured Ardenticatenaceae bacterium | reverse complement strand
CCGGCCAACGCCATGAGCGTCGTCCAGGCGCGCGCCCTGGGGCTTAGGAACTACAGCGTCCTCGTCTCCCACGTCTGCGTGCCGCCGGCCATGCACGCCATTCTTGGCTCGCCGCAGAACCGGGTGCAGGGCTTCCTGGCCGCCGGCCACGTCTGCGCTGTCATGGGTTACTGGGAGTACCCACCCATTGCCGCGCAGTATGGCGTGCCTATCGTCGTGACCGGCTTCGAGCCGCTGGACGTGGCCCAGGGCATTCTGGCGACGGTGCGCCAACTGGAAGCGGGTCGGGCCGAAGTGGAGAATGCCTACGGCCGCGCCGTCACCTTTGAGGGCAACATCCCTGCCCAGCGCGTCATCGAACAGGTCTTTGAGGTACGCGACCGCCAGTGGCGCGGCATCGGCATGATTCCCGCCAGCGGCTGGGGCCTGCGCGCCGAGTACGCCGACTTCGACGCCGAGCGGCGCTGGGACGTGAGCGACATCCGGCCGCAGGAGTCGCCGCTGTGCATCGCCGGGCAAATCCTGCAAGGGCTAAAGAAGCCCCACGACTGCTCGGCCTTCGGCGTCCAGTGCACGCCCGAAAGCCCCCTCGGCGCGACGATGGTCTCCTCTGAAGGGGCCTGCGCGGCCTACTACCGCTATGGGCGACATCTGGAGAATTACGAATTAGGAATGACGAATTAGGAATGAAGACCGCTTCCCTCTTCATTCCTAATTCCTAATTGCTATGACCAACACGACACCCAACTTGCAAGGCCCCGTCTGCCCCATCCCCCTGCGCCACGACGAGAAGATCGTCATGGGCCACGGCAGCGGCGGGCGGATGAGCCATGAACTCATCGGCCGCCTCTTCCAGGGGCCGTTTGACAACCCCGCGCTGCGCGCCGGGGACGATGCCGGGGTGGTGGCCGTGGACGCGAGCCGCTTGGCCGTCAGCACCGACTCCCACGTCGTTTGGCCGCTCTTCTTCCCCGGCGGCGACATCGGCAGGCTGGCCGTGTGCGGCACGGTCAACGACCTGGCGATGATGGGCGCGACGCCGCGCTACCTGACCGCCGGCTTCATCCTCGAAGAGGGGCTGGACGTGGCCGTGCTGGCCGAGGTCGTCCTGTCGATGCAGGCCGCGGCGGCCGAGGCGGGGGTGCAGATCGTCGCCGGGGACACCAAGGTCGTCCAGCGCGGCAAGGCCGACGGGCTGTATATCAACACGGCGGGGGTCGGCGAGTTGCCGGCGGAGCGCAACATCAGCGGCCGCCTCGCCCAACCCGGCGACGTGGTCATCGTCTCCGGCCCCATCGGCGATCACGGCATCGCCGTCCTCAGCGCCCGGGGCGAGTTGGGCTTCGAGGCCGACGTCGTCAGCGACGTGGCTCCGCTGAACGGCCTGGTGGCGGTCATGCTGGCCGCCAGCGAGCACGTCCACGTCCTGCGCGACCCGACGCGCGGCGGCGTGGCCACAACGCTGAACGAGATCGCCCGGCAGTCGGGCGTCGCCATCGTGCTGGACGAGCGGGCCATCCCCGTCCGGCCGCCGGTCGTCGCCGCCTGCGAGATGCTCGGCTTCGACCCGCTCTATGTCGCCAACGAGGGTAAGCTGCTGGCGATCGTTGCCGCGGCCGACGCGCCCGCGGTGCTGGCGGCCATGCGGGCGACGCGCTATGGCGAAGAGGCGGTGATCATCGGGCGGGTGCAGCCCACGCCCCAAAGTCGCGTCCTGCTCCGCACAGCCATCGGCAGCACCCGGGTGGTGGACATGCTGGCCGGGGAGATGCTGCCGCGCATCTGCTAGACATCGACCCGACGCTATGGTAAGCTGGCGTTAAAGGGGGCAGCGGCCCATCGGCCGGTCGCGCCCGCGCCACTTCGTAACGCCTTTGCAGCCGCTGTTTCCCGAAATGGGGGACATTGTGCCACCGCGTAGCCGCCTACTGGCTCTGCTGAGCGTCCACCACGAAGAGCGCCCCCTCGTTGGCGGCGTTCTGCTCTTCGCCCTCTGCCTCTATGGCGGCCACGTCCTCGTCAACACCGTCAGCTTCGCCCTGTTCCTGACCCGGTTCAGCGGCGAGACGCTGCCCTACGTCTACCTTGCTTCCAGCGCTGCCAGCGTGCTGCTGTCAGCCCTGACTATCCGGCTGAGCGAGCGCTTCTCGTTGAGCGCGGTGAGCGTGGCTACGGTGGCCGGTCTGCTCGTCGTCACGCTTCTCTACCGGCTGGCTCTCGTCTTCTCAACCGCGGCGTGGCTCGTCTTCGCGCTGCCCGTCTTCGCCGCGCTGACCCTGGCGCTGATCGTCAACGTCTATGAGAATCTCATCGGCCGCCTCTTCACCCTGGAACAGGGCAAACGGCTCTTCGGCCTGCTCAGCACCGGCGAGTTGGGCGCGTCGGTGATTGCCGGCCTCGTATCGCCGGCGCTGGTGGCCCTCGCCGGGGCCAACAACCTGCTGCTGTTCGGCGCGGGCGCGTTCCTGGTCGCGCTGCTGGTCCTGATGCGGCTGGCGCGGCGTTTCGGCGGGCTGCTGGCGGCGGAAGAGGCGGTCGAGACGCCGGGCGACGGCGCGCGGCCGGTCAGCCTGTTGCGCAACCGCTACATTATGCTGCTGGTCACCCTGACGCTGCTCTACACGATCGCCGTCTACCTGATCAACAACATCTTCTACATCCAGGCCGAGTTGAGGTTCCCCGACGAGGACCGTCTGGCCAGCTTCCTGGGCCTGTTCACCGGCGTGCTGGGCGGGCTGACCCTCTTTCTGCAACTGTTCGTGGCCGGGCGCGTCCTCAACCGCTTCGGGGTGCGGCCGATCCTGCTGGCCGCGCCGGGGCTCACGCTCCTGTGGATAGCGCCTTACGCCGTCGTCGCCGCGGCCGGCGGCGCGGAGATCGCCCTATTCGCGCTGGCCGTCGCAGCCAATCTGTCCATCATGGCCATCGACGCCCTGGACTCGCCTAGTTTCTCCCTGTTGTTCCAGGTCTTCCCGGCCACGATACGGACGCGCGCCCAGACGCTCGTCAACGGCGTTATCTATCCGGCGGCCATCGGCGCGGCCGGCCTGCTGCTGGTCGTCCTGTTCGACGTTCTGCACGCCGGCCCGTTGCAGGCCGCCTGGTTGCTGCTGGCCATCGCCGCCGTGTGGATTGTAGTGGCGAGCCTGCTGGGCCGCGCCTACCCGCACCAGGTGGCCGGGGCGCTCCACAAGCGGCTGTTCAGCGGCGCGACGCTGGATCGGCCGGATCGCTCCAGCCTCGATGTCATCCGCGCCGGATTGCGCCGGCCGCGCGCCGGGGCGGTGCTCTACTCGTTGGAACTGCTGGAAGCGTTTGGCCCTGACGAGGTTCTGCGCGTGGGCGCGGAGTTGCTCGAACACCCGGCCGAAGAGGTGCGCCTGCGTGCGCTTGACGTTCTGGAACGCCAGCAGCTCGTTGCCCTGCTGCCGGCTATCATCGCCCGGCGAACGCGGGAGACCGCGCCGGCTGTGCGCGGGGCCATCGAGCGGGCGACGGCCGTCCTGGGCGGCGCGCTCCTGCTCGATGAAACCGCGCTGGCGCTCGATTCGACCGACCCGGCGGTGCGCATCGGGGCCATGACCGGCCTGTTGCGCAGCGGGGACATGGAAAGCATGCTGCTGGCCTTCGAGCGACTTCAGCGCTGGGTTCAGGACCCCAGCCCGGCGACGCGCCTCGAAGCGGTCCAGGCGCTGCACGATGCGGAGATCGCCGCGCTCTACCGGCCGGTCAGCCGGCTGCTGCTGGATGACGACCGGTCGGTGCGTCTGGCGAGTCTCAAGGCGGCGGGGCGGCTGCGGCACCCCCAGTTGTGGCCGCTCATCATCCGGCGGCTCGACAGCCCCGGCGAGCGCGAAGCGGCCATGAACGCCCTCGTCGCCGGCGGGCCGGCGGCGCTGCGCGCCATTGCCGAGACGCTGCGCGCGCCCTACCGCCGCGA
>CAZSOD010000195.1:0-3972 GCA_964608255.1 uncultured Ardenticatenaceae bacterium | reverse complement strand
CCCATTTCAGGATGTCGCCCTTCTTGTACGCCCCCACCCCCGGCACGCTGCCGCCGGCGGCCGTGGCGTAGATGGCCAGCGGCGCCACCGTTTGCAGGTTGGCGAATTCGCACGTCACGTCGCTGCCGGTCAGCAGCGTCACCTCGACCGACGCCGCGCCAAAGTCCGGCGCGCCGCCGTTGCAGATGATGCCGGTCACCGTCCAATTCGGGGGCACGAGTTCGGCCACCGTGTACGTCCCCGCCGGCAGGTAGAGCGTCTGGCTCTGGCCGTCGTCCAGCGTCGCCGTCAGGCGCGAGCGGAAGACCTGGATGCGGTCGTGGTAGGCGTCGGCGACGTAGACGCGGCCGTCCGGCCCGACAGTGACGCCGCCGGGGTAGGAGAACTGCCCGTCGCCGTTGCCCGGCCCGCCGATCTGGGTCAGGACGTTGAACGCCGCGTCGAACTTCTGGACGCGCGAGTTGCCGTTTTCGGAGACGTAGACGTTCCCGGCCGGGTCGAAGGCCAAGGCGAAGGGCGTGTTCAAATGACCTGGACCGACACCGGAGATGCCGTTCACGCAACCGCCGCCCGCGAGGCAGGTCTCCAGGCCCGCGCCGCCGGCCACGCCCCAGCCGAACATCTTGACGAAGTCGCCGTCGGGCGTGAAGACCTGGACGCGGTGGTTGCCGCCGTCGGCCACGTAGACGTTGCCGTCGGGGCCGACCGCCACGCCGTAGACGTTCAGGAATTCGCCCTCGCCGGTGCCTATGTTGCCCGTCTGGCATTGCGCGGCGACGGTGCATTTCTCAAAGCCCGTCCCGCCGCCGGCCACGACGTCCAAGCCGAAGGCCAGCACGAACGCGCCGGCGCTGGTGAACTTCTGGACGCGCTCGTTGCCCGCTTCGGCGACGTAGATAGAGCCGTCGGGCGCGACCGCCACGCCGGTCGCCGCGCTGAACTCGCCGCCCAGGTCGCCGGGGCCGCCAAACTGGCTGAGGTAGACGCCGCCGTTGCTGAACACCTGGATGCGGTTGTTGCCGGTGTCGGCGACGTAGACCCGCCCGGCGGCGTCCACGGCCACGGCATAGGGCGAGGCAAAATCGCCGATGCCGCCGCCGTTGAAGCCCCACGACGTCTGCCAGACGCCCGCGCCGTCGAATTTGCTGATGCGGTTGTTATCCGTGTCGGCCACGAAGATGTTGCCGTTTTTGTCCAGCGCCACGCCCAGCGGCGTGCGGAACTGGAAAACGGCGCTGCCGTTGGAGCCGAACTTGAAATCCAGCCGGTAGGGGGCCGGATCGACGACGAACGTGAAGCCCGTGCCGCCAGCCGGATCGGTCGTCTTGCTCAGCGTCAGCTTCGCCGCGTAGAACTCATAGGCCCCGGCGTCGCACTCGTTGGGGCCTGGCCCCCCCGCCCCGTCGGCGTTGCGCGTGTTCATCCGCTGATCGATGTTGTTCACCGGCGCGGCGGCGCACACGGCCGAGGACACGTGGTCGATGGCCGCGCTGCCGGGCAGCAGGGCGTGGGTCAGCGTCGGCCCGCCGTTGTCGGCCAGCGGCCCCAGGCCGATGTCGTCCGCGCTGGCCTGCGTCGCGCCGTCGCAACTGGCGTCGTCGGCCAGGTTTGTGCCGTTGGCCGTCACGCCGAAGCAGTTGGTCGTCGCCGTGCGCAGCAGCACGCTGTTGGTCAGCGTCGTCGTGCCGGCGGCGTTGTAGACGCTGGCGACGTTGGCGAACAGGTAGCTGAAGCTCTCGTTGCCGACGACGATGGTGCTGTTGGTCACCGTGGTCGCGCCGCCGTCGTTGTAGATCGTGCCGCCGCGGAAGATGGCGAAGTGGTTGGAGAAGGTGCTGTTGGTGATGGCGACCGTGCCGCCATTGTTATAGATGCCGCCGCCGCGGAACTCCGAGGCGTTCTGGCGGAAGGTGGAGCCATTGATGAACACCATGCCGCCGTCGTTGTAGACGGCCCCGCCCGTGGCGGTGGAGGTGCCGCTGTTGCCGTCGTCGGCCGTGTTCTCGGACAATGTGCTGCCGGTGACGGCCAGCGTGCCCGCGTTATAGATCGCGCCGCCCTTCGTAGTCGTCGTGCCGTTGCGGAGCGTCAGCCAACGCACCTCCAGCCCCCCGCCGGGCAAGACCTGGAAGATGGGCGTCGCGCCGCCGCCGCTGATGCTGACGGTGCGGCCCGAGCCGTCGAGGATGAGACCGGTGGGGTTGGTGACCGTCAGCACCGAGTTGACGGGGATGGCGTAGTCGCCGGCGAAGGTGATGGTGTCGCCGCCGCTGCCGGCGGCGCAATCGCCGCCGGTGAAGTCGAAATCGCTTTCGGCGTTGGCGATAGCCTCGCGCAGGGTGCAATCACCGTCGCCGGCGATCGTATTGTCGGCCGCCGAGTTGACGACGATGCCCGCCGCCCGCGCCGGAGCGACGGCCGCGGCCAGCGCAACCAGCAGCATGAGCGCCAGCAGCGCCCGCCACGCACTCGATGGAACCCGCTCCAATTCGCTCGTCATGATCTCTGTCTCCCGTGGGTCTGGATTTCCGCGTACAGGCCACTATAAGCAAAAACTCTCGCGCCGTATGTCGCGCCGGTGACACGCCGCCTCCGGCGCGCCGCCCGGCAGCCCGGGTTGCCAATAAGCAAAAAGGAGCAGGCCAGGGGATGGTCTGCTCCTTTGTTGCGTCGGTTCATGACAGGCGAGCCCGGAGGTCGTTGTCAGCAGTCAATCGTCAGCGCCGCGTGTTCGCGGCTGCACGTCCCCGTGTCCAGTTCGCCGCTTACCTCCAGCCCATCCACCTTCCGGTCCAGCCCTTCGTCAACCGCCCGGAAGAACGGCCCGCTGAACGCGCCCGTGCCGAAGTCGTACTTGTAAATCATGGAGTGGCCGCCGGCGGCCGCGTCGACGACGAACGTGCCCCTGGTCGTCAGGTACATCGTCTGCCCGTCGGGCGACGCACTGATGCTGTCGGTGCTGTTATTGGGCATCCCTTCGGCCGAGCCGTCGAGCACCATCGTCCACTTGCCCTGTGTCGTCGCCCCGCTCTGCGTCAGGCAGAAGCCGAGCACGTCCTCGCCGCCGAACTTGAGCACCGTGCCGTCATACTTGGGCACGCGCCCCGGCCCCTGGGTGCTGACCAGCAGGTAGGCGTCGCACGAGCCGCCGGCGGCCGCGGCCAGCGCCGGCGGGGCCAGGCTGCCGTCCAGCGCGTGCAACCCGTCGACCTTTTCCGCCGTCAGCGCCGTCAGGCCCACGTCCTGGCCGTCGAAGTACAGCGCAAAGGCCGCGCCGTCCCAGCTGACCACATCCATGCCGTCCACCTTGCCGGCGACGCCGGGCACGAAGCGGGCGTTCTGGGTGAAGCTCAGCAGCAATTCGCCGCCGGGCGCGATCGCGATGGCGTCGATGTCGTGGCGCGCCGTGCCGCCCGGAATCAGTCCGGCGGCCGTGCCGTCGAACCACTTGCTCCAGCCGCCGCTCGCCGTCCACTTCAGGATGTCGTGCGGGCCGAAGCTGACGCCGTCGGCCGTCGTGCCCGCCGTCGTCGCGCTGACCAGGACGCTCGGCTCATAGAGGACCTCGACCGACCCCGCCTCGCAGCCCGCGCCCACCGGCCGCGGCTCGCCGCGCTGGTCGGCTTCCAGCTCGTAGGCGGCGCAATTCAACAAAGGCACGCGGTCGATGGCCTCGCTCGCCGGCCCCGGCAGGTGGGTCTGCGTCGGGCCGCCGTTGTTGGCCAGCGGGCCGAGGTCGGCGTCGCCCGGCGGCAGGTCGCACGAGCCGTCGCCGGACAGGCTGAAGCCGGCGTCGACGGACGTCACCAGCGGGCCATAGTCGCAGTCGCCGCCGTCGTTGCCGGTGACGATGCCGCCAAAGAGATGCAGGTTGCCGCCCGGCGGGTTGGGCGTCACCGCCGGGCCGACCGGCGCTGTCGGCAGCGGGGGCGTGGCGGGAACGTCGGGCGGGCGGGCGGTGACGACGCCGCC
>CAZSOD010000194.1:2634-4177 GCA_964608255.1 uncultured Ardenticatenaceae bacterium | reverse complement strand
GTGGAGGTCGGCCGCGCGTCGGAGACGCAGTTGATCATGAGGTACACCATCAACTAATGGACTCACCTGCCAACCCCACCTGCATCGTCATCCGCCCCGGCCAGACCTACGAGGGCAAGCAGGGCCTGACCTACGGCGAGGGCATCTTCGCCGGCAACACGGGCGCGCGGGCCATCTGCATGCACCTGCTGACCATCCCGCCGGGCGGCCGCGCCCGGGGCCACCTCCACGCCGGGCATGAGACAGCCATCTACGTCCTCAGCGGCGCGTCGGGCGTGTGGTATGGCGAGAACTTGTCCGAACACCTCGTCGTCAGCGCCGGGGAGTTCCTCTACATCCCGGCCGGCGTCCCCCACCTGCCCTACAACCTGAGCGACACCGAGCCGTGCGCGGCCGTCCTGGCCCGCACCGACCCCAACGAGCAGGAGAGCGTCATCCTGTTCGAGGTCGATCAGGACCGTAAGGCCAATCCAACTCATCAGCATGCCGCTGGCGAGTGAGTCACATTGAAAAAACATGAACCGCAAGCTACTCATCGTCCTGGGCGTTCTGATTGTCTTCTGGCTGGCGTGGTTTTCGCTGATGGGTTTCATTAACAGTCGCGCGGCGACCGTCAACGTCACCGTCTCCGGCAGCGTGGACGAAGTGACGTTTTACGAGGCAAGCAGCCCGGAGGTGGAGGTCGCCCGGATCGTCACCAACGGGCAGGAGCAGCAACAAACCCTCCGCTTGCCCGCCACGGCCGACTACTCCTTCTGGCGGCAGATGCCCCCGGCCCAATACCACTTTGTCATCCATCAGGCGGGCCAGACCCATGACGACGGGCCTGTCTGCTGCACCGTTGGCCTGCGGCCGGCGGCGGTCAACCTGATTATCCACGGGCTGAGCGAGTGGGAGCAGTCAACCGACTGACGCAATTCATCACAGGAGCAATCAGCGTGGACACCAACAGCCGCCTCTACCTCTGCGCCCCGGTCAACGCCATCGTCGAGGGCATCTACGAGGAACACATCCCCTTCAGCGAGATCAAGCGCCACGGCGACTTTGGCTTAGGCACGTTTGACATGCTGGACGGGGAGATGGTGATGCTCGATGGCCGCGTCTTCCAGATGACGGCCGACGGCTGCGTGATCGAGGTTGGCGACGACGCGCTGACCCCCTTCAGTTGCGTCACCTTCTACCAGCCGGAGCAGCACGCCGAACTCGACGGCGAAATGGGCTACGACGCCTTCCTGCGCCGGCTGCAAGCACCGCTGCCCTCGGCCAACATCTTCTACGCCTTCCGCATCGAGGGGGAGTTCGCCACCATGAAGGTGCGCTCCGTGCCCAAGTCGGAGTGCTACATCCCGCTGGTGGAGATTGCCAAAGAGCAGCCGGTGTTCGAGTGGACGAACATTCGCGGGACGCTGGCCGGCTTCTACACGCCCGACTTCATGGCCGCGGTCAGCGTGCCGGGAATGCACCTGCACTTCCTGTCCGACGACCTGGCCCACGGCGGCCACCTGCTGGAGTGCCGGCCGCGCCGCGTGCGCGTCGGCGTCCA
>CAZSOD010000194.1:0-2534 GCA_964608255.1 uncultured Ardenticatenaceae bacterium | reverse complement strand
TGGTATTCGACCTCGGGCGCGTAGGGCTCCCGTTCGATGACCGCTTCGACGGCGTAGCCCGCGCGCTCCAGGTAGCCGGCCATCTCGGCCGCGTCGTAGAACCAGAAGTCGAGGGCGACTTGCTGCCCCCACATCTCCGTCTCGCGCAACTCGCGCTGTCCCGTGGCGTCGCCAGTGTGGAAGGCCAGCAGCAGCAGGCCGCCCGGCCGCAGCACCCGCCCCATCTCGCATAGCGCCGCCACGACCTCGCCCGGCGGGATGTGGATGATGCTGTAGAAGGCGACGATGCCGGCCCACGCCCCATCCGGTTCGTCCAGCGCCAGCATATTCCCTTGGTAGAACTCGATGTCGGGGTTGAGCGCCGCCGCCTGCTCCAGCATCCCCGGCGAAAGGTCGATGCCGACCACGTCCAGCCCGCGATCGGCCAGGTAGCGGCCGATCTGCCCCGGCCCGCAGCCGATGTCGCAAACGACGCCCCGGCCGCGAAGCCGATCGGCGTAGCGGTCCAGCACCTCGCGGTCGGCCGGCTTGCCAGCCAGTTCGTCGTAGATGCGCCGCGCATACTCGCCTGCTACCCGATCATAACTCTCCGCCGTGTCGCTGAGTTGTTGTTCATTCATAAGAGGGGGTTTATCCGCAGATTGGGCAGATTCGACAGATTCCAGAAGAAGAAACCGCAGATTACCGGATTTGAAATCTGTGGAATCTGCGAAATTTGTGGTTTCCTCTTTCAAATCACGGTGTCTCGACCGTATTCTCCACCCGGCTCTGAAGGGCGAACGCGCCGGTGACCAGGTCTAGCCACCACACTTCTTCAACGGAGTAGCCACCATCGCCGCCGGCGGCGCGGAACTCCACCGTGCGCTCGTCCACGAAGCGGAATGAGTCCGTCACGAGGCCCGCCAGCGTCGGCGCTTCGGGCCAGCGGGCGACGTAGCGCGTGACCGGGTCGGCCGCGGCGTCGAAGCTGGGCTCCAGGAAAAAGAAGCAGGTGTGGGCGGTGTAGAGGGAGCCGCAAGTTTCGTCGGCCGTGCAACGCTGTGGCTCCGCGGCGCTGCCGCACTCCGGCGCGGAGCGCTCGGTGGCGACGATGAGCGTGTACGGGGCGAGGGGGCTTTTGGCGACGGCGACGACGCGAAATGGCGCGTCAACAAACGCTTGCACCAGGTCGAGCGCGCTGGCCTCTACCGGCGCGGGAATGGTCGCTGTCGGCTCCACCGTTGCCCCCGGAGTAGGCGAAGCAATCAGGCCAACGGGCGCGGTCGCTGTAGGTTCAGGCGGCCGGGTCGGGGGAGCGGGGCGCGTGAACGTAGCGGCTCCGTCGTCTCCCGAGCAGGCGACGGCCGCCAAGCCCAGCCAAAGCACCACCATGCACCGAAACAGTCGTGTCAAGGTCATGCGCCGCACCTCCTTGCCGCCCATTACTCTAGCGTAGCGGAGGCTGCCTGTCGAAGAGGGCCGCTGAGGATCAAGGCTTTTCAGTAGTCTACTGGTGCGTTTGAGTGGTGGGATTGGGTGACGGCGATTGACCTTGTCAGGACATACGGCTTCATCTCGCCGTCGCCCGACCCGCGCCGCCGGTCGGAAGCCGGGTCAGACGGCGGCGAGACGAAGCCGTTCGCGCCCCACCCACGCCTATCGCCCCCGTCTGACCCCTACGCCTTGTTCAACGGAACCGACTACTGAAAAGCCCTGGCCGAGGATCCGCTTGCTGGCCTGGTAACAACGGATATTGGGCAAATGCACAGGACCAGACCGGCGGAATGACGGTACCGGCTGGCGCAATGGGCAAATGCACAAAAGGCCCAGACGACGCGCGGGAACGGGAGAAAGACGCGTAGACTATGACGATCAATGCGCCGCCGATGGGTAGTAAAAACGCGGGCCGGGCAGATCTTTCACTGCGCACGGCCCGCGGCAACAGGCGGCGCGGTGTTGGGCGCTCGCCTGGAAGAAAAGACTTACTAATTCTAGCGCGTCGTCTTGGGAAGCGAAAGATACTCACGCAAGGGCGCAAAAAAGCAAAGAACGCAAAGCCCAGAAAAATCGGGGCTTTGCGTTCTTTACTAAACTAACTTAGCCTTTTTGCGTAAGGCTCTTCCCTACTTACGCCGCTTCGTATTCGCCTTCGACGACGTCCTCGTCGGCGCCGGACTGACCGGCGGGGCCGTCCTGCGCGCTGCCCTGCTGGCTGCGGTAGGCCGCCTCGCCCAGGGTCATCGCCGCGCGCTGCACGGCCTCGGTGAGCTGGCGGATGCGCGCCGTGTCCTCGGTGTTCAGCGCCTCGCGCAGTTGGGCGATCTGCGAATCGACCTCCGACCGCCCGCCGGCGGCGCTGCCGTTCAGTTCGGCCAGGCTCTTCTCCGTCTGGTAGATCACCTGGTCGGCCGTGTTGCGCGCCTCGATCAACTCGCGGCGGCGCTGGTCTTCGGTCGCGTTTGTCTCCGCCTCGCGCACCAGCCGCTGAATCTCCGCCTCATTCAGGTTCGTGCTGGCGGTAATCGTCACCTGCTGGCTGCGGCCGGTCGCCCGGT
>CAZSOD010000193.1:0-4286 GCA_964608255.1 uncultured Ardenticatenaceae bacterium | reverse complement strand
AACGGCGTGAAGATGACCAGATAGCGCGGGTTGAAGGGCGGGTTATAGAAGTTCTGCTTGGGCAGGGAGATGAGGTAGACGAGGAGGGCGGGCAACAGCAAGACGGCCAGCAGGAGAGTGACGTCACGCAGGGGAGCGGGGGGGCGGGAGAACAAGAGGGATGAGAGCGGCGAGTGGCGGGTCGCGGGCGGCGAAATGCCGTCGGCTTGCAGAGTGCGCATCCTCAGATGCGCCTCTGTCTGCCCGTCCGCATCTGAGGATGCGGACTCTGCGCGGTGGTCGGTCGTTAGCGGTCGGCGGTCGATGGTCTGTCGTCCGCCGTCCGCCGTCCTCTTCACGAGCGCCCCCACCGCCGCCACAAACACCGCCAGCGCCGGCAGCGTCAGCCAATTGAATTGCGCCACGTCGAGCGGGATGCCAACGGTCAGCACTGTCCAGTAGATGTGGAGGAAGTCGAGCAGGCGGATGGGCGTGGCCGCGGCCGTGCTCAGGAAGCCGCCGGCGGCGTAGAGCGCCCAGGGGGCGAAGAGGGCGAGGATGATGAACTGGAGGGCAATCCACCACCAAGCGCGAGGGAGAAGGGGAGCAGGAGAGCGGGGGAGCGCTCGTTCTCCCTGTGGGAGAGGGCTGGAAAGAAAGCTCTTTCGATGCGGGAGCAGCCCTGCCAGCCACGCGACGTTGAGCGCCGCCCAAACGGGTGCGAACAGGTACAGCGTGTAGAGCCCTGCGGCCGTCGCCAGCACGTAGGCGGCGGCGTCGCGCCATCGTCCCCGCGCCCAGTAGCGCCGCGCCGCCCAGACCGCCAGCACCGCCAGCAGCGTCGCCAGCGCGTACATGCGGATTTCCTGTGACCAGGCGATGGCGAAGCGGGAAACGGTCAGGAAAAGCGCCGCCAGTGAGCCAACCCACCACGCCGCCCGCGTCCGCAGCAGCCCGCCAGCCATGCTGCGGCCCAGCGCGAAGGTCGCCGCCACCGTCAGCGCGCCGAGGAAAGCGGACAGCAGCCGCAACCCGGCTTCGCTGTCACCGCTCAGACCGCGCCAGAGATGAAGTAATTCGAAGTACAACGGCGGGTGGACGTCATTGCCGGTCTGCCGCAGGATGCCGCTCGCCGAAAAGCGCGCCACCCATACCGACCAGCCCTCATCCCACCACACCCGCTGCTCGCCAATGCGGTGGACGCGGAGGGCGAAGGCGAGGAGCAGTGTTAGGACAAGGAGCCACTGCCGACGGCCGACCGCCGACCGCCGGCCGCTGTCAGAAACAGGGGCCAGGTGAGAGCGGCCAAGCGCCACGGAAGAAGGTTCCAGGGACGGATCGTGCTGAACTCGTAACTCGTCACTCGTCGCTCGTAGCTCGGCGGCGGTCGGCGGTCGGCGGTCGGCGGTCATCTCAGACCACAGCCACGTCGCCCGTCCACGGCGGCAGGTCAAAGGTGAGTAGCGTCGCCCGGTCTGTATAAGGCACGACGAAGGTGCGCGGCTCGTCGCTCAGGTTCAGGCCGACGACCAGCGCGTCGCCGCCGTCCGCGCGGGCGTAAGCGTAAGTACGGGCGGCCGAATCCAGGTGGAGCGTTTGCCGCGCGCCGCGCCATAGCGCCGGGTGGTTGCGCCGCAGGTGGCTCAGCGTCCAGAACGTCGCGTAGAGGTCGTCGTCGCCTTCGTCGCCCCAGAGCATCGGCTGGCGCGACTCCTCCATGCCCTGGCTGCCGCGGTCGTGGATGCCGCGTTCCTGTGTCACGCCGACTTCGGTGCCGTTGTAGACGATGGGCGCGCCGCCGAGCGTGAATTGCGTCAGCGCCGCCAGCTTCAGCTTGCGCTTGTCGTTGCCCGCCTGATAGAGGAAGCGGTTCATGTCGTGGTTGTCGAGGAAGCTCGGGCGGCTGAACGCGCTCTGCGGCGGGAACCACGCCTCGTGCCGGTTCAGGAAGGCATCGAAGGCGGCCAGGCTCATCTCTCCCGCGGCAAACGTGCCGCGCATAGCCTGGCAGAGCAGGAAGTCGAGCGCGCCGTCGAACAGACCGGCGTAGCTGAGTTGCTGCTCGGGGGGGCGCACCAGTTCGCCGAACATCCACGCGTCGGGCTTGATGCTGCGGGCGACGACGCGCACGTCGGTCCAGAAGTCATACGAAGGGCCGTCGGCATGGTCGAGGCGCAGGCCGTCGAAGCCCACGTCACCTAGCCAAAAGCCGACGCTGCGCAGCAGGTGATCGCGCACGCCGGGGTGGTCGACGTTTAGCTTGGGCAGATCGGGCACGTCGAAGTAGGCCATGTACTGGTCGGGCCAGTTCTTCCAGTAGTACCAGCCGTAGTAGGGGCTGTCGCGGTCGGCCAGGGCCGCCTGGAAGGTGGCGTGCTTGCTGCCCCAGTGATTGCCGACGAAGTCGAGCAGCAGCCGGATGCCGCGCTCATGGCATTTGTCCACCAGTTCGCGGGCGTCGTCGAGCGTGCCCAGGCGCGGATTGACGGTGAAGTAGTCGGTGGCGTGATAGCCGTGGTGGGTGTCGTCGGGAAAGAACGGGTTGAGCCAGATGGCGGTGAAGCCCAGCCCGGCGATGTAGTCCAGGTGGTCGATCACCCCGCGCAGGGTGCCGCCGTAGATGTCGGAAAGGCGGGCGGCCTTGTTCCAGGCGCGGCCGTTGCCCGGCGAAAAGCGGTCGGGGAAGATCTGGTAGATGATGGCCGGCAGCGCCCAGGCTGGCGGGCCGGCGTCGCCGACGACGTAGCTGTATTCCGCGCCTTCGTCCACCCAGTACGTCTCGCCGCTATCCTCGTCGTGCGCGCGGAGCTGGTAGCGCACCAGCGCACCGGCCGGGTGGGCGGGCAGCGCCGCTTCCCAGACCTCGTAGTAGGCCCACAGCAGCAGATCCCACTCCGTCTTGACGCGGCGCAGGGGGACAACGGCGGCCTCTGGCTCGGTCACGAGGCAAACGACCTCGTCGACAGGCAGTTCCGGTCCGACGATGACCGTCACAACCGGCTGCTCGCCGGCCCGCGGCGAGCCGGGAGAGAGGCGGCGGCGGTGCTGTAACCCTTGCAGGCGCAATTGGGCATACTGGCTACGGATCTCAACGGTGGCCATGCGGCCGAAGATGGTTTCGCTCATGGGGGTTACTCGAAAGGGTTAGTGGATGACCTACAGGATAATGTCCGCCGCGATCACGTCCAGAACCTTGAACAGGTTCATCGGCTCGCTAACGCTCGCACATACATCTGAAAGAGCGAAGCCCATTCCAGTTAGTCAATGTCGTCACCCATTTCGCCTTTTTCGAAGCGTTCAAAGAAGACGGACGACTCTATGCCAAAGCGCGACTCGGTCTGCGCGTCGACTTCGTGCTGCATTTCAACGCTTTGCATCGTACACCTCCGACGGGCTGGTGTGCCAGTTGTCAGTCAGCCACCCGCTGACTGACAACCGGCGACTAACAACCGAATTATAGCTTAGGCCTCTGGCCTCTGCAGCGCCCTACTCCCCCGGCGTCAGCATGTCAATCCGGGCGAAGTCATCGGCTGTCAGGTCGGCCTGCGCCGCGCTGGAAGGCGTGAAGTCGCTCAACCACGCTTCCTGCTGCCCGGCCTCCGGCCACACCAGGTCCAAGACGCGCGTGTGGTTGGTCGCGCCGGCCGGCGCGCCGCCGATGCGCCACTGCTCGGCCGCCGCGCCCACGTCGCGAATGCGCAGCACGCCGGTGCTGGGGTAGCCCTCCTGGCTCATGACCATCGCCGCGTAGCGCCACCCTGCCGGGTCGTCGCCCAGGATAGATTTGGGCACGCGCACGGTCACCTTCTGCTGGCCGGGGTCGGTGATGACCTGGAAGTCGGCCGGCCCGGCGACCTCCACCGGCCCTTCCGCGCCCGGCGTGAAGATCTTCGATTCCCAGCCCTCGATGGTGATGGCGTAGTCCCACGCGCTGCCCTCGGCCAGCGCCAGGTTGCGGCCGGGCAGCAGCGCCGCGCCGCCTTCGCCGTTCCCGTCCTGATCAATGTAGACGTCGAACGTTTGCAGCGAAAGGCCATTGCCACCGCCCCAGGGGTTATCGACCGGGCCGCGCATGGTGAAGCGAAAGACGACGTTCTCATCGTCCGCGCCCACCTGGAAGTTGAGGATGTCGAAGTTGCCGCTCTTGAAGACTACGTCCTTGGGATAGGTGTACGTGCCGGGGCCGTGGTCGTCGTTGCTGGGGTCGGCCACTTCCAGTAGCGCGGCCGTCGTTCCCAGGTCGGGCAGGGCAAGTTCGGCCGGGCCGGTGGAGGGGATGAGGTCGGCGTCAATTCGATTGCGGTCGA
>CAZSOD010000192.1:0-4292 GCA_964608255.1 uncultured Ardenticatenaceae bacterium | reverse complement strand
CGCCACGGCCGCGCTTCGTCCACCAGGTCGGCCGTGATCATCGCCACGTCCTCCGGCGCGACGGGCGCGACGAACCGGGTGTGGCCGCCGCCTGTGTCCGGAGGGACGGAGAGGTTGTCGTTCGCCAGCACAGTGTCGATGCAGCGCGCCGGGAGGTGGCGTTGCAGCGCGGCGACATGATCGGCCACGCTGTAGCCGTCCGTCTCGCCCGGCTGCGTCGCCAGATTGCAGACGTAGACGACCCGCGCCCGGGCGTGAACGAGCGCCTCGGCCAGGTCGCGGATGAGCAAGTTGGGCAGGATGCTGGTGTAGAGGCTGCCGGGACCGAGGACGATCAGGTCGGCCTGGAAGATGGCCCGCAGGGCCGGCGGGTAGGCGCGGGCCGTGTCCGGCTCCAGCCGCACGCGCTCCACCCGGCCGCCCGTCTTGGGGATGGCCGACTCGCCCGTGACCACCTGCGCTTCCCCGTCGGGCATGACCACCTCACCGACGAGGGTCACGTTGTCGAGCGTGGACGGCAGCACCCGGCCGCGCAGGGCCAGCACGCGCTGCGCCGCCAGTAGCGCCTCGTCAAAGCTGCCGGTGATGCCCGTCAGCGCGGCCAGCAGCAGGTTGCCGAAGGCGTGGCCGCTCAATGAGTCGACCGCCGACGGCCGCTCGGAAGGTTCCAGGTTCGAGGGGCCAGGTTCCAGGGGAAAGGCGCGTTCCCCTGCTCCTCTGCCCCCCTGCTCCCCCGCTCCTTCCCCGCCCCCCTGGCCCCTGGCCCCTGGAATCTCGTCCGGCGGTCGCTCCCCAAACCGATACTGCAACACCTGCGTCATCAGCGCCTCGTCGCGCGCCAGGGCAGCCAGGTTGTTGCGAAAGTCGCCGGGCGGCAGCAGGCCCATCTCGCGGCGCAGGCGGCCGCTGCTCCCCCCGTCGTCGGCGACGGTGACGATGGCGGTGATGTTGCTGGTGTACCCGGTCAGGCCGCGCAGCAGGCCCGGCAGCCCCGTCCCGCCACCGATGGCGACGATGTGGGGGCCGCGGTCGCGGCGGCGGTAATCGTAGAGGGTATCGACTACCGGAGCTTCGCCGCGCAATGGCTCGGTCAAGTTCTTGCCCAGCCGGAAGACGGCGACAAAGATGATTAGCCCGCCAATCAACAGCGGCAACAGCACGCGCAATGGCAAGGGCAGAAATTGAAGCGTCAGGGCGTCGTAGAGCCGGGCCGGCAACCAGCCCTCGCGGTTCATAACGAGCAGGATGTAGATCCAGCCCATGCTGGTGACGGCCGCGCCAAAGGCCAGCAGCAGCAACCAGCGCTTCACGCCGATGCCGACGGCCAGCCAGCGCCGCCGCGTGTAGAGCGTGCGCCAAAAGGCGCGCAAACGGAACATACGTGGATTATGAAGAAGCTCCCGCAGCGGCGCAAAGTGGGTAAAGGAAGCGCCCTTCCCGGCGCACCATGCGACTGGAGGTCAGGCTCCCTTTTTGAAGGACGTAACCTCAGAATGAGCTGGCTATGCCCTTTCCATCATGGCCTCTGCCCGTGAGCTAAGTAGATTCCACGCGCCGGTCAGTTCCTCCGGGCTGCCGATCAGGCCGACCACATCACCGGGCTGGAAGCGCTCGTGTGACTTGGGATTAGCCAGGACGCGGTCGCCGCGAACGAGGGCCACGACCGAAGCCCCGGTGCGCGAGCGGATATTGGCCTCGGCGAGGGTCAGGCCGGCGATGGGGCTGTCATCGCGCACGGGCTCCCACGTGATTTGCATCCCGCGCGTGGCGGCCACGAACTGATCGAGCACGGCAAATTCCTGGGCGCCGGCGTGAATACCTTCGTAGGCGTCGCTGCGGACCGAGTCGACGTAGGTCTGGATTTGCGACGTCGGATAACCCAGCGCCAGCAGCAAATGGCGGACGATCTCCAGACCGCCCTCAAGTTCGGGATGAATGGCCTGGGTAGCGCCCAACTCGATAAGCTGCGGCAGACGTTCTTCCACCTCAGCGCGGACGATGATCGGGATGTCGGGGCAGATGTCGCGCGCCCCGGCGACGATCAATTCGGCCGCCGTCTCGTCGGGCACGGTGACGACCAGCACGCGGGCCTCGGTCAATCCGGCGTGGGTCAGGATTTCCGAGTTGGCCGCGTCACCCAGCAGGGTCGGCAGACCGGCCTCCTGCATCTCCGCCGCCGCGGCAATGTCGCGTTCGACTACCAGGTAGGGCAGGTTTAGCCGGCGCAGGACGCGGCCGATGTGACGGCCAACGCGACCGTAGCCGACGATAACGACGTGGCCGCTCATGGTTTGCGACAGGGGCAGGGGCAGCGGCCCGCCGCGGTCCAGCCGCCGCCAGAGCCCCGGCATACGCCGGAGCCGCTCTTCCAGAACGGGGATCATCCGGAACATCAGAGGATTGAGCACGATCGACAGCACCGAGCCGGCGAGGATGAGACCGTACTGCTCGGCCGAGAGCAAGCCCAGTTCGAGCCCGGTTGCGCCGACGATGAATGAGAACTCGCCGATCTGGCTGAGCCCGGCGGCAACAACGAGGAACGTCCGCGCCGGCCCGGGCAGAACAAAGGCCAGCGCCACGGTCAGGATGGCCTTGCCAGCGACGATGAGCAATGTCAACAGGACGACCGGGCCAAGATTGGCGAGGACGACCGCCGGGTCGACCAACATGCCCACCGAGACGAAGAAAAGCACGGCAAAGAAGTCGCGAAAGGGGGTAACGTCGGCGCTGACCTGGGCATGGACGCGCGACTCGCCGACAACCACACCGGCCACAAACGCGCCCAGCGCCAGCGAAACGGCGAATAGTTCGTAGGCGATGTAGGCCGAGCCAAGCGCCAGCGCCACCACGGCCAGAATGAATAGCTCGCGCGAGCGCAGGTGAGCGATCTGGTCCAGGAACCACGATAGCACGCGCGTCCCCAGCACAATCATGATGCCGACAAAAACAGCGGTCTTGAGCAGTGCCACGCCGATGCTCTGCAACGGGCTGCCGGTCTGGTTGACCAGAACGGGCAGCATGACGAGGATGACGATAGTCGCCAGGTCTTCGAAGACCAGCCAGCCGACCGCGACGCGGCCGTGGGAACTATTCAGCAGCCCGTTGTCGGTTAGGGCGCGGAGCAGGACGACTGTGCTGGCGATGGACAGGGACAGGCCGAGCACCAGCCCGGCTCCGATAGACCAACCCCACAGCTGGCTGAGGCCCAGTCCGGCCAGCGTCGTCAGGGTTGTCTGAAGAATGGCTCCGGGGATGGCAATGCGGCGCACGTCCCACAGGTCGCGCAGCGAGAAGTGGAGGCCAACGCCGAACATCATAAAGATAACGCCCATCTCGGCCAGTTGGTTGGCCGCGCCCACGCTGGCGACAAAGCCGGGCGTGAAAGGGCCGATGATCAGGCCGGCTACCAGATAGCCGATCAACGTCGGCAATCGCAGCTTGCGGGCAACGAAGCCGCCAATGAGAGCGGTCAGGACGGCCATCGCAATGGTGGCGAACAGGCTAAGATCTTGATGCACAGGTCAACTCCTTGTCGTCGCTAAGGCAGGGCCGTTACCCGCTGGCGCAAGGGCGCAAGTCTGGCAGCCCGGGACAGCTTTGGGGGCGGGCGTGTGGTGCGCCAGATTATAGCCGGTTGCCGTCCTCTGCCGATATTTTAGCGACGCGTCACTCAGACCGCTCACCCGCCGCCCTCGTCCTACCTTGGCCCGGCTTGTCACAAGCGGCTACAATACCCCTTGACTTAACCACCGCCGACCCTTCTTTACTCGTAACTGCCCTATGCGTACCGTTTTCTGGGACTACGACCGTCACCTGATGCGAATGATCGACCAGCGCCTCCTGCCTTTCGAGACGGTGGTGCCGGACTATGAAACTCACGAGGAAGTGGCCGAGGCTATCCGCGAGATGGTCGTGCGTGGCGCGCCGGCTATCGGCGCGGCGGCGGCCTTCGGCATGGTTCTGGCCGCGCAACAGAGCCGGGCCACCGACCGGCTGGCCCTGCTGCGCGACCTGGAGGAGGCCGCCCGCCGGCTGGAGGCAGCCCGGCCGACAGCCGTCAATCTGGCCTGGGCCGTGCGGCGGCAACTGCGCGTGGCGACCAACGAAGAACTGGAGACGGCCGACGACGTCCGCGCGGCGCTGCTGGCCGAGGCGCAGCGGCTGGCCGACGAGGACGTAGCTCTTAACCGGCGCATGGGCTACTACGGCGCGGAACTGATCGCCGACGGCGATACCATCCTCCACCATTGCAACACTGGCGCGCTGGCGACGGTCGATTGGGGCACGGCGCT
>CAZSOD010000191.1:0-4482 GCA_964608255.1 uncultured Ardenticatenaceae bacterium | reverse complement strand
CGCCCAGCCGGGTGGACTGGACGCGCACGGGGAAGGCCGAGCGGGCCGCGGCCAGGAAGGGGGCGAAGGCGGCCGGGTCGCGGTCGGCTTCGCAAAACAGGGTGACGGAACGAATCTCCATTGTTAGCTTCTCCAATTCCCGGTGCCACACGCGTT
Source organism: uncultured Ardenticatenaceae bacterium (assembly GCA_964608255.1). Taxonomy (GTDB): domain Bacteria; phylum Chloroflexota; class Anaerolineae; order Promineifilales; family Promineifilaceae; genus Promineifilum. Next base: position 4,326 of record CAZSOD010000191.1, on the reverse strand, counting down.
CTTGAGTGCGTTGCACCTATTTAAGCGCCACAAGCGGAACGCGCAACGCGCTGCGACCAGGCGCGTCACACGCGGGCGCATTTGACAGCCGCCGTCAGGCCGTTAGAATGACCGCACATGAATGACGACATTGCGCCCGACGACGGCCCTATTAGCACCCAACCGACCGGCAATCCCGACCTCGGCGTGCCCGGCGACAGCCCTCTAGCCGATGCGCCGGAACCGGAAGCGCCCGCTTTGGAGCCGGACTCAACCGAACCGGCGGCCGACGCTGGCGACGGCGACGGCGCGGACGCGCCGCTGGAAGAGGCCGGCCCGGCCAACAACGATCTGGTTCTGGACGTTGCGCTGGCTGACAGCCTTCCGCCAGAAGCAGCGACCGAACCGGCGCGGGAAGCCCGCCGCCTATCGCGCGGCGAGCGCGAGATCTATGAACGGACGCGCCAGCGCTTTGCCGCCTGCGGCCGCTGCGGCTACCTGATGGCCGACTTCCAAATTCTCCTGGGCGAGGAAGCGCTGCAAGAGGCGGCGATTCGCGCGCGCGACGGCTGGCTGCGGCTGGAGGGGGATGAAGCGCTGCGGCCACTGCTGGTCAGCGCCTTCGGCATCCGGCTTGACCTGGGCTATGACTACATGGACGGCGCGTGCCCGGAGTGCGGCCGCCGCTTCGTCTTCGCCGCCCTCGACGAGGGCCAGGTGCGCCTCAAACTGCGGACGTAAAGAGGCTCACGCAAAGAAGGTTCTAGGGGCTAGGTTCTAGGGAAGAACGCTCTTCCCTAGAACCTATTGCTTTGCGCCTTTGCGTGAGCTCTTCTCTTCCCCCCGTTGGCGCGCGGCTTCAAAGAGCAGGATGCCGGCGGCCATGGCCGCGTTGAGCGACTCGGTGGCGTCGCGCATGGGAATGGTGACGCGGCCGGTCGCCAGCCGCTCCGCCTGCGCCCCCGCGCCCTGGGCCTCGTTCCCGATGAGCAGCGCCGCCGGTCGCGTCCAGTCCACGGCCGTGTAGACCACACCATCGCGCGCCGCCGCCAGCCATACGTCCATCCCGTCGGCCAGCCGGCCGATGACCTCCCAGTTCTCCTGCCACACCGGCAGACGCAAGATCGCGCCCATGCTGCCGCGCACGACCTTGGGGTTATAGGGATCAACGCTGCCGGGGCCGAGAAGGACGCCATCCGCGCCGGCGGCGGCAGCCGTGCGCAGGATGGTTCCCAGGTTGCCGGGGTTGCCGATGGCGTCGAGGATGAGCAGCAGCGACGGCGCGGCGGGTAGCGCTCGGCGGGTGATGGGCAGCACGGCCAGCACGCCGGGGGCCGTCTCCGTGTCGCTCATGGCCGCCATCACGCTCTCCTCGACCAGCGTCGGGCCGGCGTCCAGCCGCACGAGCAGTTCGGTTCCCTCCTCCGTTTCGGCCCAGGCGGGCGTGGCGTAAAGAGCGCGCGGGGCGACCTGACCGGCGGCCAGCTCGCGCATCCAGCGCGTGCCCTCGACAACAAAGGCTTCCTCTTCATAGCGAAAGCGCCGCTCGGCCAGCAGGCGGCGGACGTACTTGACCTGGGCGTTGCTGCGGCTGGTGATCATGGGGGGAGTATACAGTGGTCAATGTTCAGTTGTCAGCAGGTCAGTAGACGCAGGTGGCTGTCGTCGCTTTGGCCGTGGCCGGCGGCCGCTCCGCTAACGCTCCCGCACGACCGACGGCACATACAGGAAGTGGCTCGGCTGCCAGGCGCGAGTAGGGAGTGGGGTCGCGGTGGGCGTGGGCGCGGTGGTGGCCGTGGCGGACGGGGCAGGCGTCGACGGCTGGCCGATGATGAAGGCGTGGGCGGTCGTGCGGCCGTTAAACGTGACCTCGAAGCGCCACGTGCCTATCGGAGCGGACGCCGGGATGTCGTAGGCCCAGTACCAGTAGGAGAGCGTGTAGTGGGCTTTGGGGCTGGCGTGGCTCCACTGGGCGTAGAGCGCGTCGCCCGGGGCGACGATGCGGTAGAGCGCCGGCTGGCTATTGAGCTGGTCGCGGTAGTAGGCGGTGAAATAGATGCGGTCGCCGGGCTGGAATCGGGTGGACTCGTTGGGGTTATCGGGCGCGGGGCACGTGGCGAACTGCGGCGGCGCGGGGCCGGTCGTCAGCTTGTTGACCGCCGAGTCGTAGTACTCCGGCTGGCCGGCCCACCACGAGCCGCCGTCGAGCGGGTTGCACGTCCCGGCATAGGGATCGGTCAGCGCGCCGCCGCTGTAAAGCTCGAAGTGCAGGTGCGGGCCGGTCGAGTTGCCGCTGCTGCCGACAAGACCGAGCGTCTCGCCGCGGGCCACGGCCGCGCCGACCGGCTTGGTCGTGGCCGAGCCGCGCTTCAGGTGGCCATACCAGGCGATCGAGCCATCGGCATGGCGGACGTAGACGGCGTTCCAGGGGTTGCTGTTGAAGCTGCAACTCTGGTCGGGGTTGCCCTCGCGGACGCCGACGATGACGCCGTCGGCCGCGGCCACTACGCGCACGTCCCCGGCGGCCATCTTGTTCCAGGCGAACGGCCAGAGGTAGAAGTCCGTCCCCTTGTGGTTGTAGCCGGAGGAGGAATCGTAGGTGCGGCCGCCGCAGGCGTAATCGAGCAACTGGTTCGGGTAGCCGGCGGCGTGGTCGACGAAGCCGGTGACGGCGTGGTAGCCGGGGTCGGTGAAGCCCTCGCGCGGGGCCAGCGGCCAGCCAAGGGCGACCCGTTCAGCCGCGCGCGGTCCGGCCAGCTTCCCCATCCGCTCCAGTTGCGTCACGGTGGCGGCGATCTCCGCCTCGATGGCCGCTCGCTCCGCTGGAGCCAGGTAGTCGGCCGGCGGGGCGTACTCGCCGCCGCCAAAGGCTACGGCCACGGGGCTTGCCGGCTCGCCGGCCACCGGCCGGATGAGCAACGCGGTTAGCAGAATTGCGCCCGCGAAGAGGGGCAGCGCCCGGCGCAGCCGGCAGGCCGTGGTCGGCTGAGAGAGCTCAGCCCGTCCGTCGTCCGTCGTCGAGGCCAAAGCGCCCTTTGGCGGGCGCGGGCCATCGTTCGATGCGGGCTTCATAGGCCCGCATTCTACTACTGCGGCCGGCGCTTGTTCGTGACTGGGGCGTGACCGTCGCGTGAAACCGGCGTATAATAGGGGAAGCTTCACCCACGGCACGTTACCCGGCAACCCATCCTCTATGATCAATGAACAAACGGTCTGGGACGACATCTGGCCGGTCGTCGAGCGCCTCATCGCGGGCGCGGTGGCCGAAGATGCCCAGGCCATGCGCCAGCTCCTGCTGCCCGGCGGACAGGCGGCCGATGCCCTCGACCTGTTCGGCTACGCCGTCTTCGACATCCTGTTGAAGACCGTCCTCGGCCGCGAGCGGCTGGGGCTCGTGCGGGCCATCGAGGCCGATGAGGGCGCGGCCGTGTTCGTCGAGTACGCCTGGCCCGACCCGGGCGCCGGGCGCAGCTACACCGCCGTGGACGTGGTCGCCGTCCGGCTGACCCAACGCGGGGGCGCGTGGCTGGTGGACGAGATCAACCCGGCCAGCGCCGATCTGCCCCTGAACAGTATCCGGGCCACCAGCGTGCTGGCCGGGACGCAGGTCATGAGCGACGACGGCAAGCTGCCCGCCGAGCCGTGGATTCTGCCCGTGGCGCTCTATGCCGGGGTGCTGCAACTGCCGTTGCAGCCGGACGCCGCGGCCGACGCAGTGGAGGCGGCGCTGCTGCCCGGCCTCCAGGCGCGCGGCTACGGGCTGCTGCCGCTGATCTACGGACGCCGGCTCTGGCGCGACTTCATCGCCGCGGCGCGGCCGGAGCTGGAGCGGCCCGCTGTGTGGGCGGCGGCCGTCGAGTTCATAATGGCCGAGCAGAGCAACCGCGCCGAGACGCAGGCGGCCGTCGGCCGCTTCTATCGCGCCCCGCTGGGCGGCGTTTCCGGGCGCGCCAAGCAAATTAAGCGCGTGCTGGGCATCGCCGGGCCAGACCCGCGCTATAGCGATTTCGCAACCACCCAGATCGTCTATAATACGGAGAGCTAACCCCTGATTACCCGATCCCGCGGATGACCGCGCTTAAATGGTGCCAGTCGCGAGATCTGTGGTTCCTTTTCCTTCACAAGGAGTCGAATACATGAACAAGAAAACCGTTACCGACGTCGACGTCCAGGGCAAGAAAGTGTTCGTGCGGGTCGATTTCAACGTCCCGCTGAGCAGCAAGGACCCTAACGCCACTATCACCGTCACCGACGACACGCGCATCCGCGCCGCGCTGCCGACGCTCAACTATCTGCTCGACCACGGCGCGGCGCTCATCCTGGCCTCGCACCTCGGGCGGCCGAAGA
>CAZSOD010000190.1:2810-4540 GCA_964608255.1 uncultured Ardenticatenaceae bacterium | reverse complement strand
GGACTAAAGAAAAAGCCTCAAAGTACTGCGACGAACTTGTAGTCCGTGTTAAAATCCACGTTTCTGACATTGGTAGAATCGTTCACGATGGAGGTAAAATCAGGTGCTTTAAACAAACTTTTTTAGATTAGGAAAAATACTAACATGGTAGAAATAAAAGATATTAAAGAAGGAGACGAATTAATAGCTGTAGAAAATTGCTATTTAAATAACGATCAGATAGGTTATCCTATTCCTTTCATAAAAAAACACCACTCTTATACAATAGAGGGGATAGTGCATGAAGCTATTGACTATTTAACTCCAGAATGGTATATTAAGATAGTAGATGAGCATGGGGAGGATCATTTTTTTAGTTTGAAACATATATCTCCTTCTAATATGAAGGGTAATGATACTATGTTTCAGCTATCTTCACAAAAAGATTACGCTTAACGTTTTGCGTATATGAGAAGTGGCACTTGTACAAACTTGAAATTTAGCATAAATGTTTATGTGCCATTTCTTATATACGCTGTTATGCTCTCGTTGCGGATTTTTAACGAGAAACTTAAATCGAAGCACATAAGTAGTATTTATTTTTTTGTGCGGTGGCAAAAATTAATTTGAAAAATTAAAAAGAATTGTGAGTAAGAATATAGAATTAGATAAGTTTTATACACCAAGAGAAACTGCAAGACAATGTATTGATTTGTTTTTCGAGACATTTACTGATACGACAGAAATAATTGAACCAAGTGCAGGTAATGGAAATTTCAGTTTACAAATACCAAATTGCATGGCTTATGATTTAGAGCCTGAACACGAAAGTATTATTAAGCAGGATTTTTTGAAACTTGAACTACCCTATAAAAAAGGTAGAGCATTTATTGGAAACCCACCTTTCGGAGATAGAAACAATCTTGCGAGAAGTTTTTACAAACACGCTTGTAAAATGGGGGATTATATAGGTTTTATACTACCAATAAGCCAACTTGAAAATAGTGATAGTTTGTATCATTTTGACTTGATTAAAAGTGTTGATTTAGGTGTATTGGAATATAGTAATATGAGGGTGCATTGCTGTTTCAATTTGTATCAAAGACCTAAAAATGGTAAACTAAATAGCAAACCTAAATTAAGTAGTGAATTATTTACTATACATAGAGATGACCAAGACGGTTATAATGAACTTGATTATGATTTGTGTATATTTAGGCGAGGTGCAAGTAGTGGTAAAGAGAAATTTACTGACTTACATACACAAACATATAAGATTGTTGTAAATGATAAAACAAAGGTTGATTTTGTAAGAAACACCATTTTAAACTTTGATTGGCAGAATTACAAGAAACACCATTCAGCACCAAGTATAAGCAAGAATGATATTTATAGACTTTTTTAAAAGCGAGGGAAGAAAAAAATAAATACGGTATGATACCACAAAACTTCAATCGAAGAACGAATGTAGCAATGGAGCATAACTTGTTTATACACGCTATAAAGTAGCGTGTATCCAGACAATTTAAAATTATTACGAAACTTTAAATAAAAACAATGGAAATATCAATTAAACACTTTGGAGGATCAGAAATTACTCCTGCCGCAATTATAGAACTAACCTTTAAAGACGGAAATACTCAATTTACTAGCGATGTAACAGATTTAAAAAAGAAAGTAGATCCTAACTTAATAGCTAATCTCCGAGAGATTGCTGATGAATTAGAAGAACAAAACAGACTTGTTGAAGA
>CAZSOD010000190.1:0-2710 GCA_964608255.1 uncultured Ardenticatenaceae bacterium | reverse complement strand
CTAATCTCCGAGAGATTGCTGATGAATTAGAAGAACAAAACAGACTTGTTGAAGAACTTTTATTATTTAATTCTAAATAAAAAAATTTATGGAAAACATAAATAAAATTAAAAAAATATTACGAATAACAATGTCAAGACTATGGTTCCTAGGAGCTATTATGTACGGGTATAATATTTTGGAATATGGGTATTCGCATCTTAGATTAACGGCCTTCATATTTTCGTTTACGATTTCTGTTCTTATCCTTTTAGCATTCGAAGATATATGAAAAAAACGTACATATTTGATATAGAGTCTTATAAAAATCTATTCGTAATAGTATTTAAGCTTCTAAATACTTCTGAATATACTACTTTTGTAATACATGATATAAAAGGAGGTCAGGACGATAGAGAAGCTTTGTATTCGTTTTTAGCTACTAATCCTGCATTAATTGGTTATAACTGTGTAGGATACGACGGTCAGATCATTGAAGCTATAATGAGGGCGGATATACGTACTACCGCAGAGGAGATTTATAAGCTTTCCCAAAAGATTATTGAAAAGCATGACCCTCCTTACAAGGAATGGGATCTAAGACTTCAGTATTTGGATCTATATAAAATATGGCATTACGACAATAAGAATAAGCAGACCTCTTTAAAATGGTTAGAGTTCTTCTTTAGACTCCCTAAGATTAAGGACTTACCAATAGACCATACTACTAAAGTATCTATCTCTCAGGCTAAAATGGTAGTGGAGTACTGTAAATACGACGTAGATGTAACAGAGTTCTTCTACGAAAAGAGTCTTACCAGAATACAGGATAGAAGAGAAATCTTCTTAGAAACCAAAGAAAGATTAGTATGGAATAAGTCTAACAGCTCTATTGGAACCTATTTGTTTGGAAAGGAGCTGTCAGAAACTCTAGGAGTCCCAATCAAGACCTTAAAAGAGAATAGAACCTTCCGAAACCACATAAAAGTAGGAGATACTATCCTTAAAAAGATAAATTTCGCCACAGAAGCATTTAAAAGCGTTCTGGAGGGGTTTAATTCAGCAGTAGTATATTCTTCGGAAGACGGAGATCTCATCACCAAAGGAGCGTATTCGATTTCTACGACATATAAAGGAGTAAAATTAGATTTCGGAATGGGAGGAGGTCATGCTTCCAGACCTAAGAGGATTTATAGGGAAACAGATACCCATTTTATCCTAGATATAGACGGATCTTCCTATTATCCAAATCTAGGCATTAGAAACAGGTATTACCCAGAACATCTAACCGAAAGATTCTGTGATATTTATGAGGCTAAATACAATGAAAGGCAGCTTTATCCTAAAAGTATGCATCCTTCTAAAAATAGAAATCTAAAAGAGCTATTAAACTGTGTTTATGGTAATTCTAAGCAAAAAGACAGTCTTTTTTATGATCCTAGATATACTGTGTTTATTTGTATTAATGGACAGCTCTTTTTGGCTAAGCTTATAGAAATGATATGTGAACCATTACCTGACGTTGAGCTTATTCAAATGAATACTGACGGTATTACCTTGTATATACCTAAGAGTTTAGAGCAGGACGTTTATAATATCTGTAAACAGTGGGAAGAATTTTCAGGAATAACTCTGGAATACAGCGAATATAAACTAATGGTTATGCCCGATGTCAATAATTACTTAGCAGTTTATAAAAATGGTAAAACTAAGTCTAAAGGTAGATTTCAGATCTATGACGAAATGGTAGATAATGAGGAGTATCATAAAAACCCTTCTGCCAATATTGTAGCTAAAGCCTTTTATGAGTATTATGTAAACGGAACTCCTGTAGAACAGACTGTAAACAAAGAAGAAAGTATTTATGAATTTCTATTTGGAGTTAAAAAACAAAAGAAATTTGAGTATGTCCTGTGGACAGATAATAGACCCCAAATGATTAAAGACAGGGTAGTAAGGTATTATGTATCTACTAATGGCGGGAAGCTTTACAAACACTATTACGACCATACTAAGAAAATTACAGGATTAAATGTAAATAATGAAGTAGTAGTATTGCAGGACATTAAAAAGGATCATGTATTGTATTACCCTGATCTGGATAAAGAATATTACGTTAATGAAACGTTAAAGGAGATAGAAGCTTTAAATTAAACATTATTTACTGTATCTTTGTAGTCAGGATTAACCTGACAATCGGGATATGAAATATAACTACCTCTTAGTATAACGGTATTACACTAGACTTTGATTCTAGTAATTGAGGTTCGATTCCTCAAGGGGCATCTAAATGGAGGTGTTACGCTAAAGGTAAGCGGACTGACTGTGAATCAGTTGATACCAGTTCGAATCTGGTATAGCTCCCTAATTTTACGAAATGTATAAAAAAGAACACTCCTTATTTTGTTCTAACTTAATGTCAAAAGATCATCCCATAGAAGAAACCAATAGAGCTTGGACTCTTTTAAATTTTAAAATGGGAATATAAGAGGGAGTTACAGTTAATCTTTTGTTAATTTACACCTGAATGTATGATTTATAATATCTTTACATTTTAAACTTCGAAATATGTCTGAAACATTAAAATCCGAAATTCTTAATCTAATTAAACTCGAACGTCTTAATTGTACCATAGAAGAGTTTAAAGGTAAGGTAGATTGGGATAGGATCTCTGAATATCAAAAACTCAGCGAAGAGTTTATTAGAGAGTTTAAAGGTAAGGTAGATTGGT
>CAZSOD010000189.1:0-4653 GCA_964608255.1 uncultured Ardenticatenaceae bacterium | reverse complement strand
AGGTGAACTGCGCCGCCTGCTCCGGGCCCTGGCGGCGCAGGCCGGCCGCCAGTTGCTCGTCCATCACCAGCGAGATGATCGCTCCGGCCATCTGGCGCGCGTCGTCGGGATCAATGGCGAAGCCGGCCGGGCCGATGATCTCCGGCAGCGAGCCGCCGTCGCTGGCGACAACGGGCGTGCCGCAGGCCATCGCCTCCAGCGGCGGCAGGCCGAACCCCTCGTGGCGGCTGGGAAAGACAAACACCTCGGCGTTGCGGTAGAGCACCGGCTTGTCTTCCTCGTCCACGTAGCCGATCCAGCGCACGAACTTGCCCAGCCCGGCCCGCTCGATGATGCCGTCGTAGTCGGGAAAGGCCGGCGCCGACCCCGCCGGCTTGCGCCCGGCCAGCAGCAGCGGGTAGTCCTCACCTAATGCCTGGGCGACGTAGGTATAGGCATAGAGCAGGGTGACGACGTTCTTGTGCAACTCGTAGCCGCCCAGATAGAGCACGTAGAAGTCGGGTAGGTCGTATTTGCGCCGCACCGCCATATCAACGAGGCTGTTGTCCGGCCGCGGGCTGTATTGCGCGCCCACGCCCAGATAGACGGCGGTGACGCGCGCTTCCGGGATATCCAGCCGCCCCACGATGTCGGTTTTACTGGCGTAAGAGTCGGTCAGCACGTGGTTCGCGCCGCGGGCGCTGGCGCTGACCAGCGCGTTGTAGAGGCGGGCGCGCAGCCCGCGGTGATAGGCCGGAACGGCCAGCGTCGTTAGGTCGTGGACGGTGACGACGAGGGGCACGGGCGAGCGCAGCGGCGCGCCCCAGTAGGGCACGTGGGCCAGCGTCGCCCCAACGCGCCCGCAGGCGGCCGGGAAGCCGCGCTGCTCGAACAGCACCTTGCCCAGATGACCCGGCCGCGTTGGCGCGATCTCGACGCGCACGCTGGGCGGCACTCCCTCCGGCCCCGGCTCGCCCGGCGCTTGCGGGTAGACCAGCGTGACGTCGAGGTCCGACACCAGCCGGTTCAAGTGATAGACGAGTTGGCGCGTGTACTGGCCGCTGCCGGTGTTGGGCTTGTTCCAGAAATAGGCGTTGACGGCGACGTGCATCGACGGCGATTATAGGCCGCGCGGCCCCACTCTCCAAAGCCGCCCCGCGCCTCTCTCGACGGGAGGGAACCGGCTCCTGCCGATCAACTGACCTGCTGACCTTCTGGACACTGCCTGCTTTGCCCCCCCGGTGCCCTATGATATAGTTGCGCCGCGGACCACCACATGGAAAAGCGAGAGCGTCAGTTCATTCCCGGTCTGAGCATTCTGATGCTCGCGGCCGTTGCCCTGGGCACGATCGGCGCGCTCTTGCACGACTTCAATGGGGTGGGCTACGGCTGGGTGGGCGCGTTGCTGTGGGCCGGGGGGCTGCTGGTCACTTTTCTCCTTGGCACGGTTTACCTCTCGCGCCGCCTCCTGCCTATCCAGGGCAACAGCGGCTGGTCCGAGGCGTTTCGATTGCTCTGGCGGAATTATGCCTCCGGCGTTACGGCTCTCATCAACGGCCAGCGGCGCGAGCCCATTGCTACCGCGCTCAAGAAGAAAAAGACCAAGGGCCCCAGCCTGGCGCCCAGCTTCAGCTTTATTGGCGCGGGGTTCCTGTTCAGTCACGAAGCCGCGGCTGTTACCCGCGGCAGCGGTTACGTGCGCGCCGTCGGACCGGGTCTGGTGTTTCTGCGGCCCGGCGAGCGAATCGCGCAGGTCTTCGACCTGCGCACCCAGACGCGCAAGCAGGGAGTCAGCGCCACCACGCGCGACGGCATCCCGGTCGAGACGAGCGTCTCCGTCACGTTCCAGGTGCGCCGGCTGTCGCCCGATGAGCGCCGCCCCCGCTCCATCGCCGCCGACCCGGTGCCCTATCCTTACGACCGGGAGGCCATCTTCCAATTGAACTACGCCGGGAGTATGGCCGGCAGCGAGGAAAGGTTGAGCTGGACAGAGCAAGTCTGCCCCGCGGCCGCCACGCTGCTGGTGAGCGAGATCGGCAAGTACACGCTGGATCAGTTGCTTGTCGGCGCCGCCGCCGCGCCGCTGGGGAAAATACGCGACGCCATCAAGAGCGGCCTCCTGGCGATGCAACAGGGCGAAGAGAAGCAAGTGTTGTCGCGCGGGATCGAGCTTCTGGGGGTGGGTGTGGGGCCGCTGGAGTTACCCGAAGAGGTGCTGGCGAAGCGCATTGCGACGTGGCAGGTGGCCTGGAACAACCGCGTGGCGCACGAGATGATCACCGGCGACCTGGAGGCACAGCGACTCTACCAGGAAGCACGAGCGAGGGCCCAGGTTGAGAACATTGAGAACCTGCTGACGAGCATCGAGGTGATCCGCCAGCAGAGCCAGGCCGAACTGCACGAGGTGGTCATGAACCGGCTGGTCGAAGTGCTGGAGGCGCTGTCCGCCAGCCGCGCGTTGAGTCAGGCCGCGCCCCGCACCCAGTTGGCTGGCTTGGCATCCACTACGTCGCGCGAGTTGCGCCAGATTATGGAGCGTAAGGAGTAGTCCTGTGGCTGCCGGCACGGCACCCGCGCCGCCCGTCCGCCGACGGGCCGTCCTGCCCGCCATCAACTGGCTCTGGCTCGTGCTGGCGCTGATGTTCGTCGGCTACTGGGTGTTTGCCGCCCTGCTGGAACGCGTTGACGGCAACGTCGTCCTGGCGAGCGTGTTTCTGCCCCATCTGACCGCGGCCCAGGCGCAAGAGGTCCCTTTTTCGTCGCCGCTGCGCCTGGCGGTGGAGTTCTTCCACCCGCGCGTGCTGCGCCATCTGGTTCCGATCATCGCCGGCTGGTGGCTGGCCGTACAGGCCGCCGTCAGCCTGATGCAGGTCCTCTACAACTGCCCTGACCGCGACACGGCGGCCGAATTCCTGCGGCGGCAGCGGCGCAATGGGGTCAACCCGATGGATTTGCCCTACTCCGTGCTGCCGCACACGCTGGAGGAGGTGCGCGAAGCGTCCATCCTGCTGCGGGTGGGCGGGCCCGTGCGCGTGCTCGTCCCGGACGGCCACGCCGCGGTAACGGAAATCAACGCCCGGTTCCTGCGCGTCGTGCCGCCGGGCGTCCATGACCTCGGCCGCTTCGAATACTTGCTGGGCGTTGTGGATCTCCAGCCCCAGCGCCGGAAAGCGGACAACGTGTCCCTGTTGACCCGCGACGGCATTCCGGTTACGACCGATGTCAGCATCGTCTTTAGCATCGACCCGGGTGAGACGGCGGTGACGCCGGCCCGCCCCTACCCCTTTCTACCCGACGCCGTCAAGCGCGCCGCCTATGCCACGGTCGTCGACGGCAGCGGCCGGCCCAGCTCGTGGGACGGCGGCGCGTTGGGCAAAGTGCGCGGCGCGCTGGCGGCCGAGGTTGCCGCTTCCTCGCTCGACGAGTTGCTGGCCGCCGAAAGATCGCAGGACGCCCACCATCTCCTGGTGCAAAAGGTGACCGACGACGTGTGGGCCAAGCTGCCCAAGGACGGCATCAAGCCCCTGCGGCTCCACATCGGCCGCCTGACGCCGCCGGGCGAGGTGAGTCAGCAGTTCACCGAGTTCTGGCTGGCGAACCAGCTCAAGGAGGACGCGGTCGCTCGCGCCGCGGGAACCGCCTCGCTGATCGAGCAGCGCGAACGGGCTCGCGCCAACGGGGAGATCATGATGATCCAGGCCATCATGGAGGGTGTGCGCCGGGCGCAGCAGGAGGCCGACGGCCGCGTGTCGGGTTATCTGCTGGCCGTGCGCCTGCTAGAGGCCTTGCAGCAGATGTTCCGTTACACGTCCACAGGCCTGCGCAGCGCCGGCGGCGACACCGGCCAGCTGGAGGCAGAGATCAACGCCATTGCCAACAAATTGTCGGGCCTCGAAGAACGGCTAAAGTTGCCGGAGGCCCAGCCCCGCTTCAACCCATCCCGCAACGGCTGAGCCGCAACCCGTTCGCGAATCTTCAATGGCCGACACGCACGCACCCTTCGCCGCCGACATCGAGCCGCCCGACGGCGACGCTGAATTGCGCTCCCGACCCGACGCGGTGATCATTCTGGAAACGCTGCTCCGGTTGCTGTTTCCCGAGCCGCCCGCGCTCGACTGCGTTACCGTGGACGACATTCTGCGGCGTTACCCGCTGACCGGGCTGGGAGCGCCGGCGCTGCGGGCCATTGAGCAGTCGCAGCGCATTGTGCGCGCCCGCGGCGAGTATGACCAGTCCGGCTTGTGCGAGTTCCACATTGGACTGATCTACCTTAATTGGGACGACCCGCGCGCCGCCGCCGCCCAGTTCGCGCTGGCCCGCCAGGCCTGGGGGCTGGCCGGCGACGCGTCGGCCGTGGGCCTGGCGCACTTTGCCCAGGGTCTGGCTCTCTATCATGGCTATCACAACGAGGCGGCCATGCTCCAATTCAGTCGCGCCGAGCGCGTGCTGAACCGGCCGGTCATCGGGCCGGAGGGGCAGCGCCACAGCCTGTTGAGCGAGAGGATGCGCCCCTTCCTTCAGGTCGCCCAGGAGGAGTTGCGCAGGGATATGTGGTCGGAGGACCGGCCGGCCGTGCGCCAATATCTGACCGTGCCGCCCTTGCGCGGCGTAGAGCGCGAAGACAACGTCATTTACGGCCCGCCGCCGCGCGACCGCACCGCGTCGCGCGCCGAA
>CAZSOD010000188.1:0-4687 GCA_964608255.1 uncultured Ardenticatenaceae bacterium | reverse complement strand
TTCGAGAAGTTCCTTGAGCCGCTGGGCATCAGCCGGTACCGGCTGGGCCCGGTTCAACTGGTTAGCAGGTGCGCCAGCCGCGCCTCCAGCTCCACCCGGTCGCGGACGGCCACGGGCGCGGCTAGGTGGCGGCGAATCTTGGCCTCGTCCCATTCGTTGGCGTAGAAGGCGCGGACCATCTCCAGCACGCCCAGGCGCGGCCCGGTGAAGGGCTCCAACCGCGCCTCTTCGCCCGCCGCCACCACCCCTTCGCGAATGACCCGGCAGTAGACGCCCGGCCGCTCGGCGTGGCGGAAGCGCTTGGCGAATGCCGGGTCGCCCATGCGCGCCGCCAGGGTGACGCAGGGGATGCGCGGCGACGTCACCTCCAGCACGACCGCGCGCAGATGAAGCCGGTCGCCCACGGCCAGCCCCGCGCTCTCCAGGTCGCTGATGGTCAGGTTCTCGCCGAACGTTCCCGGCGGCAGCGGCCGGCCCAGTTCGGCCGCCCACCAGTCGTAATCCGGCTGCCCGTAGACGTAGACCGCCTGGTCAACGCCGCCGTGGTTCTCCGTGTCGCAGATCGCGTCGCCGTCGAGGCCCAGGGCTGTGACCGCCACCGGGCCGGCGGCCGGGGTTTTGAAGATGCCGGTCAGGCCGGACGATTTGGCGTTTTCGATGGCCGTCGCCCGGCCGGTGTTGACGCTGAGGATATTCATACGATTATGCCCTGGGACGCCCTTGACCCCATTGCGGCGCGGCGGTCGAATCCACCCGGGCCTCCACCGCTTCGCCCTTGCCCTTCAGCGCCAGACTGCGGCGCTCCATACCGCCCGGCTCCAGCCCGCCGGCCGAGCGTGTGGCCTCAACAGGACAAAGCGGGCACGAAAAGGGCCGTCACTTCGTCGCCGTTCAACTTTTTCACCATCCCGCATCGGCGTCGTCGTCCTCGCCGCGGTTGCGCTCGACGATGGGGGTCAAGATTCGGAGGATCAGGTAGGTCACGATACTCAGGAGGAGACCGATCTCCCAGCGACCATAGCCGACGGACGCGCCCAGCGCGCCGATGGCCCACACGCTGGCGGCCGTGGCTGTACCGCGCACGCTGGCCCCTTCTTTCAGGATAGCTCCGCCACCGATAAAGCCGATACCGCTTAGCAACCCCTGGATGATCCGCGACTGGGCGTCCTCGGCCGGCCCAACGACGGCAACGGCTACGAGAACGTAGGCGCAACTGGCCACGGCTACCAGCGGGAAGGTGCGCAGGCCCATGATGCGCGTCGCCCGCTCTCGTTCCCAGGCAATGGGCAGCGCCAGCAGGAACGCGGCGGCGATCTTCACCAGGTAACTGAGGAACAGCGGCCAGTCCAGATCAGGCAGCGCCATAGAGCTCCCGTTTCAGGTGCGAAGCAAGTTGATTAGCCATCGTAGCGCCTCCTTGCCGGAAGGACGGCAACCCGGATTATGGCCCCGTCTTAAGTGAACGCTCGGTACTTTCAGTCCAGCAGGCCGACCTCGCTGAACTGGGGCAGCCCGCCCCAGTACAGGCCCCAGGCCAGGAACAGGATGAGCGACAGGCCGTAGGCGACGGCGAAGAAGAGCAGGATCGGCCGCGCGCGCAGACCGCGCCGGTTCAGCACGGCGAAAACGGTTACGGCCACCGCAAAGCCAATGCCCAGCCCGTTGGTTCCGGCCTCAATGATGCTGGCGAAGTAGTTGGCGCCGTGGATGACGCCGGCGGCGACGGCCAGGCCAAGTCCCTCGACCGGCCCGGCGAACGGATAGCGCCACTGACGGTACATGACCAGCGCGGCCAGCCCAATGATACCCAGCAGCCAGATATAGTGGCTCAACTCCTCGTCGATGAAATGAGTCAGTTCGGCGGCATCCGTGCCGGGCAGGGCGGCCGTCAGGTGGCCGATGGCGTTGCCGGCCAGGTGCGATGAGTGCCCTTCCACCCACAGCGCCGCCAGAACCAGAAAAACGATAGTCTCGCGCGGCCCGATAGGCCGGTCGGGCGCGACCTGGAAGAGCAGCCAGTAGATCGGGATGAGGACAAGCGGCGTCAACAGGTCGAGGATGTCGCCGTTGCGCAGCAGGGGATAGGGACCGAACGGGCGGCTTAGAAAGGCGGGTGTGATGAGGAAGACAGCGAACAGGACGGCGAAGACGAGCGTTAGGCGGGCGGCGCGGCGCATCATGGGCGCATTATAGCATGGACGGCGCGGATGCAAGCGCGGCTACCTATTCATTGGCCTGCGTTTAGAGTTGCCCTATACTGCGGGCCGCATCGCGAGAGTCCCGACCCATTATCCACGCCCGCCGACAACGAGGTAACACCCATGAGCAGACCGATTGCCCTGCAACTCTACACCGTGCGCGAGCAGATGGCGCGCGACTTTGAGGCGACGATTCGTCGCGTGGCCGACATCGGCTACGCCGGCGTGGAGGTGGCGCGCCTCCCGGACGGCGTGACGGCCGCTCAGGCGAAGTCTCTATTTGACGAGCTGGGCTTGACCATTTGCGCCGCGCACGCGCCGCTGCCGCTTGGCGAGCAAGCGGGGGCTTCGCTCGAACTCATGACCGCGCTGGGCGCGGACCGACTGGTCTGCGCGTGGCTGCCGCCGGAGGAGTACGCCACGCTAGATGGAACATACCGCGTCTGTGACCGGCTGAACGAAGCGGCGGCTGTCTGCGCCACCCACGGGCTGCGGCTGGGCGTCCATAACCACTGGTTCGAGTTCGAGCCGATTCCCGGCACGGCCGTCCGGCCCTACGAGGTCTGGCTGGAGCGGCTCGATCCGGTCGTCTTTATCGAGCTCGACACCTACTGGGCGAAGGTCGGCGGCGTGGAGCCACTGGAGGCGCTGCGGCGGCTCGGACCGCGCGCCGAACTGCTGCACGTCAAGGATGGCCCGGCCGACGCCATACCGCCCGACATGACCGCCGTCGGCCAGGGAACGCTCGACTACGCGGCTATCATCCCCGCCGCGGCGAGCGCCGAGTGGCTCATCGTCGAGCTCGACCGCTGCGCGACCGACATGCTGGCCGCCGTCGCGGAGAGCCACCGCTACCTCGCGGCGAGGGGGTTGGGTCATGGTCGCGCCTGACGTCACCCGCATCGGCATCATTGGCTGCGGCAACATCAGCAGCGCCTACGTCACCGGCTGCCGCGCTTTTGCGCACCTGCGCGTCGTTAGCGTGGCCGATATCCGGCCGGAAGCGGCGCAAGCCAAGGCGGCCGAGCACGAACTCGGCTGCGCCGGCTCGGTGGAGGCGTTGCTGGCCGACCCTGATATCGACCTTGTTATCAACCTGACCGTGCCCCATGCCCACGCCGCGGTCAGCCGGGCCGTGCTGGCGGCGGGCAAGCACCTCTACAGCGAGAAGCCGCTGGCAGTGGAGCGAGCCGACGGGCGGGCGGTGCTGGAAGCGGCCGCGGCGCGGGGCTTGCGCGTCGGCTGCGCGCCCGACACCTTCCTGGGCGGCGGCCTGCAGACATGTCGCAAGCTCATCGACGACGGGGCCATCGGCGAGCCGGTGGCAGCCGTGGCCTTCATGCTCGGCCATGGGCCGGAGGGCTGGCACCCGAATCCTGGATTCTTCTACCGGCGCGGCGCGGGGCCGCTGTTCGATATGGGCCCATACTACGTCACCGCCCTCGTCCACCTGCTGGGGCCGGTCGCGCGTGTGGCGGCAATGGCCCGCATTTCCTTTGCCGAGCGCACGGCGACCAGCGCGGCGCGCTACGGCGAGAAGTTGCCGGTCGAGGTGCCCACCCACGTCGCCGGAACGCTGGCCATGGTCTCCGGGCCGGTGGCGACGATGATCACCAGTTTCGACGTGTGGGGCCACACGCTGCCGCGCATCGAGGTCTACGGCTCCGAAGGCTCCCTAAGTGTGCCCGACCCCAACACGTTTGGCGGGCCGGTGCGGCTGTTGCGGGCGGGGGAAAGGGAATGGACGGACGTGACCCTGACCCACAGCGACACCGTGCGGCGCGGCGTGGGCGTGGCCGACATGGCCGCGGCCATTCGCGACGGCCGCCCCCATCGCGCGTCGGGCGAGATGGCCTACCACGTGCTGGATGTGATGCACAGCTTTTATGATTCATCGGCCGCGGGGCAGACAGTGGCCGTCGCCAGCACTTGTGCCCGGCCGGAGGCATTACCGGTGGGGGAGCCGGAGGGGTTTATCGGTTAGCGGATCAGTAAGATTCTGCGCGGCGAGCGGGGCATCAGTGCGGATACCGCCTTGCGCCTTGCCCGATCCTTCAATACGCCGGTCGAATTCTGGACGGGCATTCAGACCCATTACGAGGTCAAAACGGCCAGGATGCAGTTGGCGGACCGGTGGACAAAGAGGTTAGGATCTATGCGGCCTAATTTGATCGAGAAAATCTTAACCGACAAGTGGCTGGCTGTGGAGAACTTTCCTGAAACTGTCGCCGGCTCGTGCCCCATGGGACTATCGGACGTCGTTAACCCAGGACTAGTTGCATTACGTGTCCCATCCGATTGACCCTGGTGGCTGCGCGGCGAAGGTTCTCGATATCCACGGCCAGACCGGCGCGGCGTGGCTGGCGCGGCTGCCGGCGCTTGTGGCCGCGGCCGCCGAGCGCTGGTCGCTGACCGTCTTGCCGCCCTTTCCTGCGCTGTCCTACAACTACGTCGCGCCGGTGGTCGGGCCGGGCGGCGAGGCGTGGGTG
>CAZSOD010000187.1:0-4750 GCA_964608255.1 uncultured Ardenticatenaceae bacterium | reverse complement strand
CTGGGCGGCGGCGCTGGCAATGGCCGCGTCGGCCCCCTGGATGTTGGCCGCGCTGGCCGGATTTTGCAGATCGGCCAACTGCGCCTCGGCCGCCTGGAGGTTCAGCGTCGCGGCTTCCAGCGCAGCGCGCGCCTGCTCCTCCGGCGCGCCCAGGCCGGGGCAAATCTTGTCTTCCTGATTGCTACCCGGCGGCGTGAAGGTCACGCACTCGATGGTCTTGTTATACGCCTCCTGGGCCTGTTTCTGCTGCTGGCGCGCGGCAGCCACCTGCGACTCAGCGGCGGCGATCTGGCCGGGCGTGGCCCCTTCGAGCAACTGCGCCCGCTGCGCCTGAGCCTGCTGGAGCCCGGCGCGCGCCCCGGTCAGGTTGGCCTGGGCCACCTGCACGTTGGCCTCGGCGGCCTGAATGTCGGCCTGCGACGACGCCAGTTGCGCCGCGCTCGGCTCGGCCTCGACGCGCTGGGCCAGCGTCAGTTCCTGGATGCGCAGCGCGTCTTCGGCCTGCTGCACGCTCAGCGCCAGTTCGCTGGTGTCCAGTTGGGCCAGCACGTCGCCCGCGGCGACCTGCTGGCCGCGCACGGCGGCCACGTCGGTGACAGTCCCGCCAAGGCCGAAGGTGAGCGTGACCAGCGTTTCCGGCTCCAGCGCGCCGGTGGCGTTGACGGTGGACGTGATGCGGTCGCGGGCGACAGTGGCCTCGCGCAGCACCTCGAATTGCGGCTCGGCCGCCGCCTGCCGGCGCTGCATGAGGAAGAAGGCCCCCGCGCCGACGAGGACGACCACCAGGAGGACGATGAGGATGTTCCTGAGATTGCGTGACATAGATTGTTCCGAATGTGTTGAACCGGGCTCCCGGCAAATCAGGGGGCTGGGTCGTCTGTACTACACCGTGGCGGTCAAGCGCGTTGCCCTGACCCCCCAGCGATTATAGGAAGAAACCGCGGGGAAGGCAGGAAACTTATAGAGGAATTATCCGTCTGGTAAGCTTGCCCGCGGCCTGCGGCGGCCGCGCGATGGCCGCCAGATGGGTACCCCGTTTGCCATAAATCCGGCCTCTGTTACAATGTTCGTGAAAAGTTGCACGATTCAGCACTTAGGAAGCCAGCGCGTGGAGCACGAAATCCCCGACATTGTCATCGGCCGGCTACCCGTTTACCTGCGGGAGCTTGACCGCATGGAGCACGAGGGTGGCAAGGTCACGACCTCATCCCACGAGCTGGCCGAGCGGCTGGGTATCAGTTCCGCCCAAATCCGCAAGGACCTGTCCCACTTCGGCGAGTTCGGTAAGCAGGGCACCGGCTACCACATTCGCTATCTCATCGACCGGCTGACCGAAATCCTGCGCCTGACGCACGAGTGGCCGGTGGCGCTACTGGGCGCGGGCTTCCTGGGCCACGCCCTGGCCAGTTATCGCGGCTTCCAGCGGCGCGGCTTCGTCATTACTTGCGTCTTCGACAGCGACCCGCAGAAGGTGGGCGAGGTCATCGGCGACCTGACTGTGCGACCGCTCGACGACCTGGAGAGCACGCTGCGCGCCCAAGGCATCCAGATCGCCATCCTGGCCGTGCCGGCCGACGAGGCTCAGGCGACGGCCGAGCGGCTGGTAGAGACCGGAGTCAGAGCTATCCTCAGCTACGCCCCTGTGTCGTTGACCGTGCCGCCCGGCGTCTACGTCAGCTACAGCGACCCGGTGGTGCAACTCCAGCAGATGACGTATTACCTCGCGCCCGTCGAGGGGTAGCGCGGACAGTCGGATGACCGCCGACCGCCGACAACGCGAGGGGCCAGGTTCCAGGGGCCAGGGGCTAGGGGAAGAACACTCTTCCCTGGAACCTGGAACCTGGAACCTGGCCCCTACCGCCCGTCCTCGGCCCGTGCTGAAGTGGGCCGGGGGCAAGGGGCGGCTGCTGCCGGAGTTGCTGGCGCGGCTGCCGGAGGGTTTCGCGGGCTACCACGAACCGTTTATCGGCGGCGGGGCGCTGTTCTTCGCCCTGGCCGGGCGTGTCGTGTCGCACCCAGTCTACCTCTCCGACGCCAACCCGGCGCTGATTGACGTCTACCGGGCGCTGCGCGACGACGCGGATGGTGTCATCGCCGTGCTGCAAGGCCACCGCTACGACCCTGATCACTTCTACCGCGTGCGCGCGCAGAGGCCGGAGGAGCTCTCGCTGCCGGAGCGGGCGGCGCGGGTCATCTACCTCAACAAGACGTGCTACAACGGCCTGTACCGCGAGAACCGCGCCGGGCAGTTCAACGTGCCGTTCGGCCGCTACAAGAATCCGACCATCTGCGATGAGCCGAACCTGCGCGCCGCCTCGGCCGTGTTGCAAGGGGTGGACATCGCCTGCCGCCCCTTCTCGACCGTGCTCGACGCGGCCCAACCCGGCGACTTCGTCTACTTCGACCCGCCCTACGTCCCGGCCTCGGCCACGGCCAACTTCACCGCCTACCACCGCCACGGCTTCGGCCCGGATGACCAGCGGCGGCTGCGCGACGTGTTTGCGGCGCTGGCGGCGCGCGGCGTGCGCGCCATGCTGTCGAATTCCGACACACCGCTGGTGCGCGAACTCTACGCGGGCTTTCGGGTGGAACAGGTCTTAGCCGCCCGCGCCGTCAACTCCAAGGCCAACGGCCGCGGCAAGGTGGCCGAGGTGCTGGCCCTGAATTACTGAAGAAAATCTCACGCAAAGACGCAAAGCCCGGAATCTCTCCGGGCTTTGCGTTCTTTGCGTGAAACTCTTCTTCTTAAATATCGGGGATGCTGCGCTGGAGGACGGGCAGTTCGGCCAGGGCCTTGCCCGCGCCAAGGGCGGTACAGGCGATGGGGTTGTCGGCCACGTAGGCGGGCACGCCCGTCTCGCGCGTCAGCAGCGTGTCGATCTCGCGCAGCAGCGCCCCGCCGCCGGTCAGGGTGATGCCCCGGTCGATGATGTCGGATGACAGCTCCGGCGGGGTTTTCGCCAGCACGGCGCGGGTGACGTTGATGATGGCCTGCAACTGCTCGCTCATCGCCTCGGTCACTTCGCCGGAGGTGATGGTGATGGTGCGCGGCAGCCCGGCCACCTGGTCGCGCCCCTGCACCTGCATCTCCAGCCGCTCGTCCAGTTCCACGGCCGCGCCGATCTTGATCTTGATCGCCTCGGCCGTCGGCTCGCCGATGACAAGATTGTACTTCTTGCGCACGTAGCCGATGATGGCCTCATCCAGGTGGACACCGCCGACGCGCACCGACTCGGCGGCGACGATGCCGTTCATGGCGACGACGGCCGCCTCGGTCGAGCCGCCGCCAATATCGACGACGAGGTTACCGGTCGGCGTGCCCACGGGCAAGCCCGCGCCGATGGCCGCGGCCAGCGGCTCCGGGATCAGGTTGACCTCGCGCGCGCCGGCCGCCAGCGCCGCCTCGCGCACGGCGCGCCGTTCGACGCTGGTGACACCATAAGGGACGCTGATCATCACCGACGGCTTGCGCAGCGGCAAGCGCCCGGCGACCTTGGTGATGAAGTATTCGAGCATGCCCTGCGTCACGAAGTAGTCGGCAATCACGCCGTCGCGCAGCGGGCGCATGACCTCAATCTCGGTGGGGGTGCGGCCGTACATTTCCTTCGCGGCGCGGCCGACCTCGACGATGATCGTCCGGTTGCCATCCTCACGAATGGCGACAACCGATGGCTCCTGAAGCACGACGCCCCGCCCCTGCACGTGGACAAGGACGTTCACCGTCCCCAGGTCAATGGCAATCTGCGGTGTGAAAAGTGACAAGCTATGTTCCTATCTCTGCTCGCCCGACTCGCCGCGGAGGCCGCTGGCGGTGGCGCGGCGGCGACGACGGCCGACGTTGACGCGCGCCTCGGCCCGCAGCAGCGAGGCGCGGACGGCGGCGATGCGCTCCGGGTCGTCCTTGACGCCGGTGCGCATGACCTCTTCGGCCTGCACGCGCGCCCGCTCGGCGCGCTCCACGTCGATCTCGTCGGCCTGCTCGGCCGAGTCGGCCAGGATGGTCACGTGGTCGGGCTGCACCTCGACGAAGCCGCCGCCGATGGCGAAGTACTCCTCGCGGCCGTCCTTGCGCACCACCACCTCGCCGAAGTCCAGCGCCGACAGCAGCGGGCTGTGGTTGGGCAGGATGCCCATGCGCCCCTCCGTGCCCGGCAGGTTCACGGCATCGACCTGGTCGCTGAAGACGATCCGCTCCTGGGTTACGATGTCACATTGGATTGGCATATGAAACCCTCAGATACGAGATACGAGATACGAGATACGAGTGAAGAACGCGCCTCTGAACTCGTATCTCGTACTTCGCATCTCGTATTTTGATTACGCCATCGCCCGCAACTGCTCCGCCTTCTCGATGGCCTGATCGATGCCGCCGACCATGTAGAAGGCCTGTTCCGGCAGGTCGTCGTGCTGGCCGTCGAGGATCTCGCGGAAGCCGCGGACGGTCTCGGCCGTGGGTACGTACTGGCCCTGGAGGCCGTGGAACTTCTCGGCGACGTACATCGGCTGGCCCAGGAAGCGCTCAATCTTGCGCGCGCGAGCCACGAGAAGCTTCTGGTCCTCGCTCAGTTCGTCGATGCCCAGGATGGCGATGATGTCCTGCAAGTCCTTATAGGTCTGGAGCACCTGCTTCACCTCGCGGGCGGTGCGGTAGTGCAATTCGCCGACGACGTCGGCCTGGAGGGCGCGGCTGGTCGAGGCCAGCGGGTCGACGGCCGGGAAGATGCCGCGGGCGAAGACGCTGCGCTCCAGG
>CAZSOD010000186.1:0-4813 GCA_964608255.1 uncultured Ardenticatenaceae bacterium | reverse complement strand
TTCTTATCGCGCTGCTGGCGTAGGTTGTGGTGTGGGCTCGCCACTAATGAAGGGAATGCGGGCCGTCCAGGCGCGGCCGTAGAGCCAGACGCGCGGTCCCGCTTCGGCGCGCCGGCCGACGCCCAGCTCCTCGCCCGGCGCGCCGTCGATCTGGCCGAAGGCGATGGCCGTGGCGTAGTCGCCGCCGGGCCAGCGCTCGCCGCCGCCCCACAGCTCGCGGAAAGGAGCCGCGGCTGTGGCGTCGTCATAGACGTAGAAGCGCGGGTTAACCGTCACCTCGCGGGCCAGCCCAACCTCGTCCACCCCGTCGCCGTCGGCGTCGCCGAAGGCGATGGCCGTGGCGTAGGCGTTCTCGTTCCACGTCTCGCCAAAGCGGGCCAGCGTGGCGTAGCCGGCGGCGGCATCGTCCAGAACAAGGGCGCGCTCGTTGATCCCGCTCTTGCGGGCCACGCCCATCTCGTCGGCCGGGTCGCCGTCGACGTTGCCGAAGGCAATGTCGGTCGCCCACGCGCCCGCGCCCCACGTCTGCCCCGTCGACCACAGCAGCGCGCCGTCCGCGCCGTTGTGGAGGAAGACGCGGGCGTTGCTGTCGTGGCGGCGGGTGATGCCGACCTCGGCCGCGCCGTCGCCGTCGCTGTCGCCGAAGGCCACGCTTGTCGCGATGGCCGCCGCGCCCCAGT
Organism: uncultured Ardenticatenaceae bacterium; assembly: GCA_964608255.1. Lineage (GTDB taxonomy): Bacteria > Chloroflexota > Anaerolineae > Promineifilales > Promineifilaceae > Promineifilum. The sequence continues at coordinate 4,133 of CAZSOD010000186.1, read as the reverse complement.
CGCCACCGGCGTCCCATAGCGGCGCGTAGCTCGCTGCCGCGCTGCCGAAGACAAAGACGCGCGGGCCGCTGCTGGCGTTGGTCGCCACGGCGAACTCGGCCTTGCCGTCGCCGTCGGCGTCGCCAAAGGCGATGCGGATGGCATGAACGGCGGGGTCGTAAAGCCGGCCGATCTGGGTCAAGATGGCGAAGCCGGCCGTGGCGTCGTCGAACACGAAGGCCCGCTCATTGACCGACGTGGCGCGGGTCAGGCCGATCTCGTCCCGGCCGTCGCCGTCCACATCGCCCAGCGCCACGCTCGTCGCGTAGGCCCCCGCGCCCCAGTTCTGGCCGAACGTCCACAGCAGGGCGTAGCCGGCGGCGGCGTCATCGACCAGCAGCAGGCGCGGGCCGCTGAGGGCGTTGCGGGTGATGGCGAACTCGTCGCGGCCGTCGCCGTCCACGTCGCCAAAGGCCACGCCGGTGACGTACTCCATCTCCCCCCAGCCCTGACCTGTTTCATAGAGGGGCAGGAAGCCGGAGATGGACGGGGCGGCCGTTTGGGTGCGGGCGGGGAGGGCGTGGGCGAGGAGGAAGAGGGTGGGGAGCAGCAGGAGGACGAGGAGCTTGCGCATTAAGAGTTGTCTCCACTGGAATAGCCCAGGAACACTAGCACCTGGTCGCCGAAGGCGGTCAGATCGTCCAGGCGCGAGGTGATAACGGCGCGAACGATGGCGAGATCCATGCGCTGGTAATGATGAACGACGGCGTTGCGAAAGCCCACCATGCCGTGCAGGCGCTCGGCCAGTTGGGGCGTGATCACTTGATGGGCCAGCAACAGGTCAAAACTCTCGGCGCTGGAAACGGGAATGCCGAGCTTGCGGGACTTGATCACGTAGTTGGCCAAGTCAATAGCTTGTTCACAGGCCCGCAGTACGTTGAGGATGGCCGCGTCCTGCCGCGTGAAGTTCGTGTCGAAGCCCTTCGGATCGGCGGCATATTCCTCTCGCGCCCGGCGAACGCCGCGCTGGATGCTCTGGACCTTGTTGATCACAATGTCGTTCATACGTCGTAGGCGCGGCCTGTCTCCCTGAAGGCGGCCAGGATTCCCGCGCGCTCCTCGTTGAGCTTCTGGTAGTACGAGAGGGTCAGCATCTCGAACTCATCGACGGCGTAGCGGTCGCCGCAGTAGAGCAGTTCGCCGAAGATGATGGCCTTCTGGAAGACGGTGGAGACGAGGCGGGCGTTGAGCAAGTCCACGTCCCGGCCGAGCGCGGCGGTCAGCGCCAGATGGAGGTCGCCCAGGGCCAGCGCGCCGACACGCTTGGCCTCAACCGGCGGCAGCAGGACGGCGATATCGATATCGCTATCGGGCCATTCATCGTCCGTCCCGTAGGAGCCGAACAGGTAGATGCCCTGGGCGTCCGGGTAGTGCGCCAGAACCGTCGTCACGATCAGACCCTTGACCGCGGGGCTATCGGTTTGCTCCGGGGATGGAGAGGGTGACATGCAACGATTATAAACGAACTTCACTTTTCTAGCGCTTCCGGCAATTGGCGGCCCATCGCACTTGATCTATATCTCAGATTGAGATATAGATAGGTGATGCACGTCATTTCGCGCAAGGCCTTGCGGGAGTTTTGGGAGCGCTATCCCGATGCGGAAACTGCGCTCGTGCGCTGGTTTCAGTTAATGGAGCGCGCGGACTTCGCAAGTTTTGCCGAACTACGCACAACCTTTCCGTCGGCCGATCATGCAGGCGATTACGTTGTCTTTAACATCGCCGGCAACAAGTACCGTTTGATCGCCGTCATTCACTTCAACCGGGGCCGTGTGTATGTCCGTCATGCCCTGACCTATCAGGCATACGACAAAGGAGCGTGGAAGCGATGACCCTGCTAACCGCTGAGTTGCGCGAACATTGGTCGGCGCTGGAGCCGCTCCTGACCATTCGCACGGATGACGAATACGACCGGGCCGTGGAGCATCTCAACGAACTGCTGGACGAAGTCGGCGCCGACGAGGAACATCCCTTGTACGAACTGCTGGACACGCTGGGGACGCTCATCGCCGCGTATGAAGCCGAACACATGCCCCTTCCGGCAGCCACCGGCGCGCAGTTGCTGGCCTTCCTGCTGGAGGAACACGGGCTGCGCCAGTCGGACCTGCCCGAGATAGGTTCGCAGGGCGTCGTGTCGGAAATCCTGGCCGGCAAGCGGGAGTTGAACGTGCGCCAGATTCGGGCGCTGGCGACGCGATTTGGCCTGCCGCCCGCCGCGTTCGTGTAGCGCGAACCTCCAGGTTCGCGCCTCAGGGGAACCTTCTTCTCTCCTCTCGCGTCTCTCTCAGTAGAGGCATATCCAGAGGAGGAACGCCATGAAGAAGCGAACCCTGCTGTCACTCGTCCTGATCGTCTTGCTGGCCGCGCTGGCCGGGCCGGCGCTGGCCCAGGATCAGGTCCCGCCGTCCCGCATCACCGAAGAACCGGTCATCCCGCCACCCATCGATCCGCCCATCTGCATCGACGGCTGCCCGCCGCCGGTGTGGCGCATGGAAGGGCTGGAAATCCCCTACCAGCGCGTGGACGTGACCATCACCGACCAGGTCGCCGTCACCCGCGTCGACCAGCTCTTCCGCAACCCCAACGATTGGCCGCTGGAAGGGACGTACTTCTTCCCCCTGCCCCCCGGCGCGGCCGTCAGCCAGCTCACCATGTGGGTCGATGGCCAGGCCATCGAGGCCAAGCTGCTGGCCCACGACGAGGCCCGCGCCATCTACGATGCTATCGTCCGCCAGTTGCGCGACCCGGCCCTGCTGGAATATGTCGGCCAGGACGCCATCCAGGCCAACGTCTTCCCCATCCCGCCGGGCGGCGAGCGGCGGATCGAGATCGAGTACACGACGCTGCTGACGGCCGACAACGGCGCGCTGCGCTACGTCTACCCGCAGTCGGCCGGCCTCTACACCCGGACGCCGCTCGACCAGCAGAGCATCCGCGTCGAGATCGCCTCCAACGAGGCCATTCGCACCGTCTACTCCCCCAGCCACCGCGTCGCCATCGACCGGCCGGACGAGTTCCGCGCCACGGTCGGCTACGAAGCGGCCGGCGTGTCGCCCGACGGCGACTTCGAGTTGTACTACACCGTCTCGCCGGAGGAGATCGGCCTGAACCTGCTTAGCTACAAGGCTCCCGGCGAGGACGGCTTCTTCCTGCTGCTCGTCGCGCCGGGCATCGACCCCGGCGAGGTCGTGGCCAAGGACGTCATCCTCGTCCTCGACACGTCGGGCAGCATGGAGGGCGAGAAGATGGCCCAGGCCCAGGCGGCGGCGGCCTACGTCCTCGACCACCTTAATCCCGACGACCGCTTCGCCGTCGTGCCCTTCAACACCACCGTCAGCCGCTACGCGCCGGAGCTGCTGACCGCGGCCCAGGCCGGCGACGCGCGCGCCTACGTGGCCAACCTGTTCGCGGCGGGCGGCACGAACATCAGCGGCGCGCTGCTGGAGGCGGCGGCGCTGGTGGGGCCGGAGCGGCCGACGACGATCATCTTCCTGACCGACGGGCTGGCGACCGAGGGCATCACCGACACGCCGATGCTGCTCGACAACGTGGCCGCGGCCATGCCGGCCAACGCCCGCCTGTTCGCTTTCGGCGTCGGCGACGACGTCGATACCGTCCTGCTGGACACGCTGGCCCAGAACCACCGCGGCGCAACGACCTACGTCCGCCCCGGCCAGTCCATCGACGAATCCGTTAGCGCCTTCTACGCCCGCGTCGGCGCGCCGGTGCTGACCGACATTGCCCTCGACTACGGCGGGGCGGCCGTGGAGCAGGTCTACCCGGTGGAGTTGCCCGACCTGTTCGCCGGGTCGCAACTGGTGGTGGCCGGGCGCTACCGCGACGGGGGGCCGGCGACGATCACCCTGAGCGGGACGACCAACGGCCGCGCCCAGACCTTCAGCTATCCCGACCAGACCTTCCGCGTCGAGGGGGGCGACGAGTTCATCCCCCGCCTGTGGGCCACGCGGGCCATCGGCCATCTGATGCAGCAGATTCGCCTGCGCGGCGAAGACCCGGAGCTGGTGCAGAGCGTCGTCGCCCTGAGCACGCGCTACGGCATCATTACGCCCTATACCAGCTTCCTGATCCAGGAA
>CAZSOD010000185.1:0-4860 GCA_964608255.1 uncultured Ardenticatenaceae bacterium | reverse complement strand
CCTGGCCCCTTTCTGAGAAGAAACGATGTTCAAGAAAATCCTCATCGCCAATCGCGGCGAGATCGCCGTCCGCATCATCCGCACCTGCCGCGAGATGGGCATTCTGACCGTCGCCGTCTATGACCCCAGCGACCGCGGCTCGCTGCACGTTCGCCTGTCGGACGAGTGTGTCGCCCTGCCGCGCCCCCAAAGCTTCATGGATGCGGCGGCGATGCTGCAAATCGCCCTCGACCGCGGCGTAGACGCGGTGCATCCCGGCTACGGCTACCTGGCCGAGGACGCCGACTTTATCCGCGCCTGCGTCGAGGCTGGCATCGTCTTTGTCGGGCCGCCAGCCAGCGTGGTCGCCGCACTGCGCAACAAGATCGGCGCGCTGGAAATAGCCCGCGCCGCCGGCGTGCCGACCGTCGTTCACTCGCCGCGCTCCTTTGCGGAGGACGAGTATTCCGAATTGGCCGCGGCGGCGCAGGATATTGGCTACCCCATTGTGCTCAAGTCATGCCGCGGCGGCCGCGGCCGCGGCGAGCGCGTCGTCGGTCGCCCGGAGCAGCTGGCCGAGGTGACGCGCCGGGCGCAAGTGGAAACGCAGGCCGTTTATGGCAACAAGCAGCTCTACATCGAGCGCGCCATCCTGCCGGCCCATCAGGTGGGCGTGCAAATCCTGGCCGATCACCACGGCAATCTAATTCACCTCGGCGACCGCGAAGGTTCGGTCATTCATAGCAACCAGAAGATCGTTCAAGAGGGGCCGTCGGTGTGCCTCTCGGCCGAGCGGCGCGCCGAATTGCTGGCGACGGCTGGCCGGCTGGCGCAGTTGTTCAATTACCGTGGCCTGGGTACGGTTGAGTTCATCGCTGACCGCAGCGGGCAGTTCTACTTCAGCGAGATCAAAGCCCGGCTCCAGGTTGACCACACGATTACCGAAGCCCTAACGCGGATAGACCTGGTGCGCGAGCAGTTGCGAATTGCCGCCGGCGAGCCGTTAGCCTTCCGGCAGGAAGACGTTCGCACTCAGGGCCACGCCATCATGTGCCGGGTGCAGGCTGAGGACCCGTTTCACCGCTTCCTGCCCAGCCCCGGGCACGTCCGCCAGGCGCGCCTCCCGGGCGGTCTGGAGGTGCGCGTCGACACCTATGTCGCGGCGGGCGTCGACGTGCCGCCGCACTATGACCCCCTGATTGCCAAGGTTACCGTCTGGGATGCCGACCGGACGACGTGCATCAACCGGATGCGCCGCGCCCTGGAAGACTTCAACGTGGTGGGCACGCACACGAATATCCCCCTCCTGTTGCGCGTGCTGGCCGCCCCCGGCTTTGTGGCCGGGCGCTACGCCAGTGACTTGCTCAACCGCCTGCCCGCGGACCCGTCGCCCGAATACGACCGCGTGCGGCGCGACCTGGCCGTGGCGGCGGCTGTTCTCTACGCCAGTCGCCGCGAGTCCTTCACCCACCAGCCGGAGCCTTGGGCCAGCGGCTGGCACCGCGCCAGTCGCGAACTCCGCTAGCCGCCAAGGAAAAAACCCATGATTAACCTGACCGTAACGATTGACGGTGTACCCTACGAGATTGATCTGGGGCCGCTGACCGGCGGCATCGGCGAAGCAATTGTCAATGGCGAGAAGCTAAGCGTGAACGTGCCCCAGCATGGCGCGGTGGTGACCGAGGTCGAGTGGCTGATTGTCAACGGCTGGCCCTACGAAATCATCTTCGATCCCAACCTGCAATGGATCCGGGCCTATGACGGGCTGCACACGATCGAGGTCCACGACCGGAGTCAGCGCGTGGCCCGCCCGCGCAGCGGCGACGGCCGCGTGAAAGCGCCCATTCCCGGGCTCATCAGCCGCGTCCTGGTCGAGCCGGGCGCCACGGTCAGCGCCGGACAGCCGCTCGTCGTTCTCGAGGCCATGAAGATGGAAAACGAGATTCGGGCGCCGTTCGACGGCGTTGTTAGCGCCCTGTCCGTTTCTGTGGGGCAGACTGTATTGGGCAATCAGGTCCTGGCGGAGGTCAAGTAAGCCAGCGGGAATAAATTCAACACGGATTCCCGGGCCGGACAAAGATTCACGCGGCACATACAGGCCCCCACTTTCCACGGCCGGCCCGCGTATCCGTGCCAGTCCGCGTTGAGTTCGTTATAGTAGGCGGCATGAGCGACCGCACTCTGTCGCGGCTGGCGCTGTTCGTCACCGGAGGCGCACTGGGTCTGCTCGTCCTGGGCATGGTCTTCACCGTCCTGCGCGCCCCGGCGGGGCCCCTGCCGAACGAACCCCTCTGGTACAACGACCTCATTGTGACCGCCGCGCTGTCCGTGGGCATCCTCGTCGGCGGCTTCGTTGCCTGGCGGCTGCCGCGCAATGCCTATGGCTGGCTGCTGCTCCTCTTTGGCCTGAGCAACGGCGCGCTGCAGGGCTTCGGCGAGAACTACACTGCCTACAGCTACCTGGTGGCCCCGCAACCGCTGCCGCTGGCTCGCGCCGGCTTCATTCTGGCCGCGCTCGGTTTCGCGCTGTGGTTCACGACCATCCCGCTACTCTTCCTGCTGTTCCCGACCGGCCGCCTGCCCTCGCGCCGCTGGTGGTCCGTTGCGGCGCTCATTGTCCTGGCGGGCACGACGCTCGTCACGCTCCTCTGGCGGTCGCCCTCGGCCGTGCTGATTCCCGTCGCCAGCCCGTTCCACAAGGCGGACACGCTCGGCCGTTGGGCCGATAACCTGACCAGCACGGCCATCTTTGTGCTGATCGTGGCCATCGCCGTCAGCGCGCTATCGGTCATCATCCGCGCCGTGCGGGCCAAAGGGCAGGAGCGGCAGCAGTACAAGTGGCTGGGGTTGGCGTCGATCCTTGTCGTGCTGGCCATCTTCTTCAATACCGAACTCGTGCCGTTGCTGCCGGGAGTGTTCGACGCGCTACTCGAGGCGGCGGCCTTTGCCGGCGTGCCGCTGGCGGTCGGCATTGCCGTTCTGCGCTACCGCCTGTGGGACATCGACGTCATCATCCGCAAGACGGCGCAATACGCGGTGCTGACGGCGCTGCTGGCGGCGGTGTACTTCGTGCTGGTGGTGGTTTTACAGGGGATCTTCAGCCGCGCCACCGGCCAGACCTCGACCGCCGCGGTGGTGCTTTCAACGCTGGCGATTGCCGCGCTCTTCACGCCCTTGCGCCGGGCCGTTCAGGGCGTCATCGACCGCCGCTTCTACCGGCGCAAGTATGACGCCGAGCAGGTGCTGACTCGCTTTGCCGCCACCGCCCGCGACGAAACCGATCTCGATCGCCTGACGGCCGAACTCGTCCGCGTCATCCAGGAGACGATGCAGCCGGAGCACGTCAGTGTGTGGTTAAGGGAAGTGAAGCGAGAGACGCCAGATACGAAATACGAGATACGAAACACGAGTGAAGAGCCCACGAGCTAGCGGCGCTCTGGACTCGTATCTCGTATCTACTCTCCGCTGATTCTGACCAACTCCGCCTCCGCCTCTACCGTGTCGCCTGGGCCGTAATAGATAGCCTCCACCAGGCCTGGCGCGGCGGCGCGGATGGTGTGCTCCATCTTCATCGCCTCGATCTTCACCAGCGGTTGTCCCTCGACCACGGATTGACCCTCGGCGACCAGCACGGCCAGAACCATGCCGTGCAGCGGGGCGCGCAGCGAGCCCCCGCCGGGGGTCTGACGGCGCGGCTCCGGCAGCAGCGGGAGTCCGGCCAGGCGCAGCGCCCCGGATGGAGTTTGCACCCACCACATCGGGCTTTCGTGCAAGCCGCCGGGCGGCGCGGCCGTGTTTTCGCTAACCAGCGTTACAATCCGGCGCGCGCCGTCGAGGGTCAGTGTCATGTCGGGCGGGTCGTAGGCGTCCAGGGTAACGGCGCGCGGCGCGGCGGCGGTGGCCAGTCGCGCGGTGTACTGACCGGGAACGTGGGCGACGGGACGAAGGAACACCTCGGCTGTTGCCTCATGGGCGCGAAAGCGGCGGGGAGCCGGGTCGCCAGGATTGTTGCGCCAGTAGCCGGGGCCGGCGACTTCGCCGCGCTGCCAGCCGGCCAGCGCCGCGGCGATCAGGGCCGTGTCCTGTTCCTCTTGCGGGAGGGACGGCCGCCAGCCGGGCAGCGCCTCTTCCAGAAAGCGGGTGCTGAGCCCCTGCGGGTCAACGAAGCCGGGATGATCGATGATGGACCGCAGGTAGGGCAGGTTGGTGGTCAGGCCGAGCAGCACGGTATCCGCCAGCGCGGCCGATAAGCGGCGCAGCGCCTCGGCCCGCGTCGCCCCACGGGCGATGATCTTGGCCAGCAGCGGGTCATAGTGGCTGGCGATGGCGCTACCAGTGCGGATGCCGTCGTCCACGCGCACCCCCTCACCCACGGCGGGACGCCACAGTAGAACGTGGCCTGTGACCGGCAGGAACTCGTTGGCCGGGTCTTCGGCGTAGAGGCGGGCTTCGATGGCGTGGCCGTTGAAATAAATCTCATCCTGCGCCCACGGCAGCGCCTCTCCCCGCGCGACGCGGATCTGCCACTCCACGAGGTCAAGACCGGTGACGAGTTCCGTCACCGGATGTTCGACCTGGAGGCGGGTGTTCATCTCCAGGAAGTAGAAGCGGCCGTCCTCGTCGAGCAGGAACTCGACCGTGCCCGCGCCGCTGTAGCCGATGGCCGCGGCGACGGCGACGGCCGCCGCGCCCATCTTCGCCCGCAACGCCGGCCCGACGACGGGCGAGGGCGACTCCTCGATCACCTTCTGGTGGCGGCGCTGGACGGTGCACTCGCGCTCGCCCAGGTGGACGATTGCGCCGTGGGCATCGCCGAAGACCTGCACTTCGATGTGGCGTGGGCGCGGCAGGGCGCGCTCCAGCAGCAGGTCGCCCGACCCA
>CAZSOD010000184.1:0-5255 GCA_964608255.1 uncultured Ardenticatenaceae bacterium | reverse complement strand
CCCGTCTGGCAGAGGCCGCCGGCCAGCCGGCGGCGGCCGAGCAGACGCTGGCCGCGGCCGTTGCCGCCCGGCCGGCCGACGGGCTGACTCGCTTCGTACTGTGTCGTTTCTATGCCGACGGCGGCCGGTGGACGGAGGCGCGCCAGACGTGCGCTAAACATCCCGAATCCCTCGGCTACTGGCTGCTCATGGGCGTGCGCGCCGTTGACGGCGGCCGTGCTGAAGAGGCCGTGGAATTGTTTCGCGTGGCCGTTTCGGCCAGTCCCGATGACCCGGTGGCCTGGCACCAGCTCGGCCGCGCCACCTTTGCCGCCCACCGCTTCGACGAGGCGATTCCCGCCTTCGAGCGCGTGCTGGCCCTTGACCCGGGGCAGCCGTTCGATGTCTTCAACTCCCTGGGCACAGCCTATCTGGCCGCGGGCGACCCGGAAAAGGCTCAGGCTACCGCCGCGCGCGGCCTGCTGATCTATCCCAACCACCGTGAGTTGTACCTGATCGTCGGCGAGAGCTTGCGCCGGCAGGGCGAACTGGAGGCGGCCGACGACTGGTATCGCCAGTGGCTCGAGCGCTGGCCCGAAGACACCTATGCCTGGGCGCAGCGCGGCGAACTCGCCATGCAGCGCGGCCGCGCCGCTGCGGCGGTTAGCTACTTCCAGCAGGCGACCGTCCTGGAGCCGCAGACTGCCGGCTTCTGGCTGAACCTGGCCCGAGCGGCGGCCGACGCGGGCAACCAGGCCCAGGCGACAACGGCCTATGAGACGGCGCTGGCCCTGTGGCCCGACGACGCTGCCACCTGGCTACTGGCGGGTCGCTTTCTGATGCAGACCGGCCAGTCAGAGCGGGCGCGCGCTGTCTATGAGCACGTGCTGGCGCTCCACCCCGACAACGGCGAGGCCGCCGCGGCTCTGGCTCAACTGGCGGGCGCGTCCGCGCCCTGAACGGAGCCGAATTCATCCCCGTCTGACGCAGATTTCACGCCTCCTGCACTGACCCGGCGGCGCGATCTGGTTACGCTGGGAATGTTCGTTCACGAAGGATGACCTTGCCATGACGACTGTCACCGCAGAGAGCGCCCCCCGGGGCGACCGTTTTGACCCGCGGGCCTTCCCGCAATACGCTCGGCTTTCACGCGCCGAGCGGCTCTTCCTGCGCACCTGTTGCTACTATCCGCCCCGGCCGCACCGCACGCGCACGCTGGAAACCGTTGTGGACACTGCCAGGTACGTGGCCGAATATGACCGCGGCTTTGGCCCCGGGCTGTGGTCGATCATTGCCGGGCAGCGCGTCCTCGACCTGGGTTGCGGCGAGGGCGGGCACGTGCTGGCGATGGCCGAGCGCGGCGCGGCGCACGTGACCGGCGTCGACGTAGAGCACTTCTTTGCCCTGGCCGAAGAAGACTGCCGGCGGCGCGGCGACGACCGCGTGAGCTTCTTACTGGCCGATAGCAGGGCGCTGCCAGACGCGGCTTTTGACGTCGTCGTCTCGCATGACTCGTTTGAGCATTTTGAGGACGCGGCGACCATGCTGGCCGACATGGTGCGGCTTGTCCGGCCCGGCGGCCGCATCCTGATTAAGTTTGGCAAGCCGTGGCGCAGCCCCTATGGCCGCCATATGAGCGGCACGTTGCGCCGCGATCGTCCCTGGGTTCATCTGCTCTTCCCGGAGCGCTCGGTCATGCGCGTCCATTCTGTCTATCACGACGACCCCGTGCTATACGAGCGCTATGCCGATCTATCCGGCGGCCTGAACAAGATGACCTTGGGCCGCTTCCGCCGCCTCCTGCGGTCGCAGCCGGGCCTGCGCATCGACGAGTTTCACTTGAAGGGACTCTACGGTATCCAGCCCCTGACCGCCGTGCCCGTGCTAAACGAGCTGTTTACGGTGGAAGTTTGCGCCTATTGCACGCGCCTCCGCTGAGGCGCGGCGCGGGCAGGGCGCGTCTTACCTGCTGTTTGTTGTAAGGAAGACCATGACCGTACTGTTGCGTGATGAACCGGCCGGAGCGACCGCCACGGCGCGCCAAGCTGCCATCGGCCAGACATGGCTTGGCGACGTGCTGGTGACGTTTGGCGTTGACGCCCCACCCCCACCGCGCCGGCCAGACGCCCCCTTCGCCGTCGCTGGCACAGGGGCATCCTGGCGCGTCTGGGAGTCGCTCCCGGCGGTCGACTGGAACGGCCTGCCGGTCACTCGCGTTGCCGCCGGGAACTGGTCGGCATGGCTGCTCGGCGAACTCTACGCCACACCGCGGCCGGCCGCGGCCGTGCTGGCGGTGCTTCGCGGCGCGGCCGACCCCAATGAGTTAAACGGCCACTTTGTCCTGTTCGCCCATGACGCGCAGGCCGACGAGTGGCACGTCTGGACCAACCGCCACGCGACGCTCCACGCCTATTACGCCAGCGACGGCCGCCGCGCCGCGCTGGGGACGTGCTTCCGCGGCGTGGCCGGAGCGGCGGCGCGCCCCGATCTGGACTGGGAAGGCCTGACCAGTTTTTTCGCCTTCGGCTACTTCGCCGCCGACCGCACGTACCTCAACGATGCCCGCATCTTGCGGCCGGCCACGCACTATCGCTTCGACAGTCGCGGCCGGCTGTTGGAAGAGAGCCGCTACTGGCAATGGTGGCACGCGCCTGACGACCGCCGTTCCTTCGACGGCACGCTGGAGGCGTTTGCCGAGCGCTTTCACGAGGTTATGGCCGAGATGATGTCCGGCGGGCGCATCGCCGTGCCCATCTCCGGCGGCCTCGACTCGCGCTCGACCGTCGCCGCCGCTCGGCCGGGCAGCTCGACGGCGCACCTGTGGGCCTATTCTTACGGCTATGGCGACGACTCACCCGAGACGCGCATCGCCGGCCGGGTGGCCGCGGCGCGCGGCCTCGCTTTCGACGCCTTCGCCATTCACCCCTACTTGTTCGACAAGCTTCCGCGCGTGCTGGGCAGCATCGAGGGCTTTCAGGAAGTCACCCAGTCGCGGCAGGCGGCCGTCACGGACTCCATCAGCGCGCAGAGCGACTTTCTGATCGCCGCCCACTGGGGCGACGTTTACCACGACGATATGGGCGTGGCCCATGCCCCGCGGCCGGACGATCCCGTCGCCGTGGCCATGTACAAGTTTCGCAAGTCGGGCAGCGCCTGGCTGCTGGACAATCTCTGCCGGCCCCGGCTGGCGACTGACCCGGAGGAGGTATTGCGCGAGCACGTGGCCGCCGAATTGCGCCGCGTCGGTCCGCTGGACGACCCCGACTTCGTCATCAAGGCGCTGAAGACCGACCAGTGGAGCGCGCGCTGGACAACGGCCTCGCTGCGCATGTTCCAGTCGGCCGCTTTCCCGCGCCTGCCGTTCTACGATACGCGCCTGGCTGACTTCTTCTGCACCGTACCCACCCGCGTCGTGGCCGGGCGCGCGTTGCAGATCGCCTACCTGAAGCGTTACGCGCCCGATCTGGCGCGTATCCCGTGGCAGGTGACGGGCCGCAACCTCTTCAGCCGCGGCCTCGACCCGCGGCCGCTGGCGCGTCGGGTGGCTCGCAAGGGCCGCGTCCGGCTGACGGGGGCGCCGATCATCGAGCGCAACTGGGAAGTGCAATTCCTGTCGGACGGCGGGCGCGCGTCCCTCAATCGCTGGTTGCTCCAGCCCGGCCGCCGCCTGCACGAGCATGTGGACATCGAAGCCGTTCGCCGGCTGCTCAATCAGTTCTACCGCGACCCCTGGGCCGACAAGCGCAGCTATGCCGTGTCGCTGCTGCTGACCCTGTCGGCCTGGCTGGATTACATGGCCGGCGATCTGGACGAATGAGCGCACCGATACGCGTCCTCTTCGTGCGCCTCAAATGGCCGCCGGAAACCTTTATGCTGCGCCTGGTCGATGGGCTGGCCCGCCGCGGCATCCAGGTGACGCTGGCCGTTCATGAGCGCCCCGGTTCCGAATGGCCGGCCGCGCCGAACGTTGACTACCTCTGGACGCCTCCCTGGGGTGACTCCGGCGCGCGCGGCCTGTGGCAGACCAGTCGGGCGCTTGGCGCGGCCCTGCGCCGTTCGCCGGGGGCCACCCGCCAGTTGCTGGCCGAGCCCCCGCCAGCCGGATCGGCCGCCGGGACCGCGGCCATGCTCCATCGCTACCTGCCGTTCGCCGGCCGCCGCTGGGATGTGGTCTACTTTCCCTGGAATACGATGGCGATCACGTATCGCCCGCTGCTGGAGCGCGGGCCGGCGGTCATCAGCTGCCGCGGCACGCAGATCAACGTCACGCCCCACAACCCCGAACGCGCCGAGATCCGCGCCGGGCTGCCGGACACGTTCCGGCTTGCGTCCGCCGTTCACTGCGTCTCGGCCGCCATCCGCGACGAAGCCGCCCAGTATGGCCTCGACCCGGCTAAGGCGGTCGTCATCCATCCTGCCGTAGACCCGGAGCGCTTCCACCCCGCCGACCGGCCCGCGCCGCCCGGCGGCCCGCTGCGCATCGTCACCACCGGCGGCCTCCTGTGGGGCAAGGGGTACGAGTACGCCCTGTCGGCCCTGCGCCGGCTGCTCGACCGCGGCGTGGACGCCCGCCTGGAGATCATCGGCGGCGGCGAGGAGCGGCAGCGGCTGCTCTATACCATCCACGACCTCGAGTTGGAGAACCACGTCATCTGGCGCGGCCCGCTGCCGCCGGAGGGGGTGCTGGAGCGCTTGCAGGCGGCCGACGTGTTCCTGCTGGCCAGCCTGAGCGAGGGGCTGTCCAACGCCGTGCTCGAGGGGATGTCCTGCGGCCTGCCGGTGGTGACGACGGCCGTCGGCGGGATGCCCGAGGCGGTGAGCGACGGCGTGGAGGGCTTTCTCGTGCCGCCGCGGGACCCGGCGGCGCTGGCCGGGGCGCTGGCGACGCTCGCTGCCCGTCCGGCGCTGCGCCGCGAGATGGGCGCCGCCGCGCGCCGCCGCGTTGTGGCCGATTTTGCCCTCGACGATCAGGCCGACGCCTTCGCCGCGCTGTTCCGGAGGGTGGCCTAGTCATGCGCCTGGTCCTCGTCGTGCCGCGCTTCCCGCGCCTCTCGGAGACGTTTATCGTCAGCAAGTTCATCGCGCTGGTCGATGCCGGCTGGGACGCGCACGTGGTCTGCGCGGCGACCGAGCCGTGGGACGCCTTCCCCCGCCTGCTGGCCCGGCCCGAGTTACGAGCGCGCGTCCACCGCGCCTGGCCCCACGAGCCGGCGTGGCAGGCAGGCCTGCTATGGCTGCCGTCGAAGGTGGTGCCAATGCCATCTCCCTGATCAATA
>CAZSOD010000183.1:0-5297 GCA_964608255.1 uncultured Ardenticatenaceae bacterium | reverse complement strand
AAGGACGTCACCGAGCGCGTGGCCGTGGCCCGCGGCCGGGTGACAATGCAGCCAGAGACGCTGCGCCTGATCGTCGCCGGCAACCTGCCCAAAGGCGACGTGCTGGCCGTGGCCCGCGTCGCCGGGGTGATGGCCGCCAAGCGCACCAGCGAACTCATCCCGCTCTGCCATCCCCTGCCGCTCAATCAGGTCGTTGTCGAGTGCGTCCCGAACGCGGACGAGAGTTGCGTCGACATCGAAGCAACCGCCCGCGTGTCGGGCAAGACCGGCGTGGAGATGGAGGCGCTGACGGCCGTCAGCGTCGCCGCGCTGACCATCTACGACATGGCCAAGGCCGTGGACCGGGGGATGCGCGTCACCGACGTGCGCCTCGTCCGCAAGTCGGGCGGGCGGAGCGGAGAGTGGAGTAGCGACGAGCGACGAGCGATGAGCGACGAGTGAAAAGCGCCTCACCCCTGCACCCCCGCTCCCCTGCTCCCCCGCGCATCGGACGGCGGCCTAAAGGGTTACACCTATGACAATGCAACTGGACATCCGCCTCTTCGCCACGCTCAAGGATCGGGCCGGCAGCGACCGGATTCGCGTCACGCTGGCCGAGGAGCCGGCGACGGCGGCGGCGGTGCTGGCGGCCGTGGGCGAGACGTACCCGGCGCTGGCTCCGGCCCTGCGCTCGGCGCTCATCGCTGTCAACCGCGCCTTTGCCGCGCCGGAGACGGTGGTCAACGCCGGGGATGAGGTGGCGTTGTTCCCACCGGTCAGCGGGGGGAGCGGGGGAGCGGACGAGCAGGGGGGAGACGTACATCCCACCTACTTCGCCGTCACGCCCGATCCGCTCGACATCGCGGCCATCCATGACCGGCTCGGCGGGCCGGAGATCGGGGCTATTGTCAGCTTCACCGGCTTCGTCCGCGGCCAGACGCAGCGCGACGGCCTGCCGCCGGAGACGCTGCACCTGGACTACGAAGCCTACGAGGGCATGGCCGAGGCGAAGATGGCGCAGATCGCCCGCGAGATATGGGCGCGCTGGCCGCTGGTGCGCGGCGTGGCCCTGGTGCAGCGGCTGGGCCGGCTGGAAGTGGGCGAGGTGACGACGTTCGTCGCCTGCGCCGGCCGCCACCGCGACGAGGGCGCGTTCGACGCCGCCCGCTACGGTATCGACCGGCTCAAGGAGATCGTGCCGGTCTGGAAGAAAGAAGTTGGCGCTGATCGCAGCGTCTGGGTCGAGGGCCACTACCGCCCCACGACCGAGGACAATCTATAAACCAGTCCGCAGATTCACGAATGACACCGGTTTCCGTTCCTTAACCTGTGTCAAGCGGGTCATCTGCGATTCCTTCTTATGGGGTATACATGGACAATGGAAACGGAGCGCGGCGGCGGGTCGTGGTGACCGGTGTCGGGGCGATCACGCCGGTGGGCCACAACGTGCCCGACACGTGGGCGGCCATCCTCGCCGGCCAGTCAGGCTTCGGCCCGATTACCCTCGTTGACAATCCCAACCATATCATCCAGGGCCTGTGCGAGGTCAAGGCGTTCGAGCCCGACCAGTACATGGATCGCAAGGACGCCCGCCGCCGCGACCGCTATCAACAATTGGCGACCGTCGCCGCGGCCGAGGCCATGCGCCAGGCCAACCTGCCCATCACCGACGACAACCGCGAGCGGATCGGCATTACCATCGGCACAGGTATCGGCGGGATGCGGACGATCATCGAGCAGGAGGCCGTTGTCCACAGCGGCGGGCTGCGCCGGCTCAACCCGTTCGGCATCACCATGATCATGCCCAACGGCGCGGCCGGGATGCTGGCAATCGACTATGGCATCCAGGGGCCATCGACGACAATCACCACTGCCTGCGCGGCGGGCAACGACGCCGTCGGCCACGCCTACCGCAGCATCCGCTACGGCGAGCTGGACGCGGTGCTGACCGGAGGGACGGAGTGCATCATCACTTCGGTCGCCATCGGCGGCTTCGAGCGCGCCGGGGCGACCTCGACTCGGGCCGACGGCACGCCGCGACCGTTCGATGCCGACCGCGACGGGCTGGTTATCGGCGAAGGGGCGGGGATGCTGGTGCTGGAGAGCCTGGAGCACGCCCAGGCCCGCGGCGCGACCATTCTGGGCGAGATCGCCGGCTACGGGCAGACGACCGACGCCTACCACATCACGGCGCCGCCGGAGAGCGGCGCCGGCGCGACGCGGGCCATTCGCAAGGCGCTGGCCGACGCCGGACTGCGGCCGGAAGACGTAGACTACGTCAGCGCCCACGGCACGGCGACGCCGCTGAACGATACGGCCGAGACGACGGCGGTCAAGGCGGCGCTGGGCGAGCATGCCTATACCGTTGCCATGAGTTCCACCAAGTCGATGACCGGCCACATCATGGGCGCCACGGGGGCCATTGAGTCGGTCTTCTGCACGCTGGCCATCCGTGACCAGATCGTGCCGCCGACGATCAACTACGCCACGCCCGATCCGACCTGCGACCTGGACTACGTGCCCAACGCGCCGCGGCCCCGTCGCGTCCGCGTCTGTCTCAACAACGCCTTTGGCTTCGGGGGCCACAACGCGGTGCTGGTGATTCGGGAGTTTGAGCTTTAGCAGGGGAACAGGCGGGCAGGGGAGCAGGGGGATTACATTCCTCTTGCTCCCCGCTCCTCATAGACAGACCTGGTTATGGAAGAGCTACTGGAGTTTGCAGACCAACTGGGCGTCGAGTTCCGCGACATGTCGCTACTGTCGCGGGCGCTGACCCACCGCTCCTACCTCAACGAAAACCCCGGCGCGGCGCTGGAGGACAATGAACGGCTGGAATTCCTGGGCGACGCGGTGATCGACTTCGTCGTCGCCGGCTACCTCTACCACCGCTTCCCGGAGATGGATGAAGGGGAGCTGACCGCCCTGCGCGCGGCGCTGGTGCGGGCAGAGTCGCTCTCGGGCTTTGCCCGGCAGATCGACCTGGGTCGCCACCTGCGCCTGGGCCTGGGCGAAGAGGAGAACGGCGGCCGCGAGCGCATCCCGCTCCTCTGCGCCACCTTCGAAGCCGTTGCCGGGGCCATCTACCTCGACCACGGCCTGGAGGCGGCGCGGGCGTTCATCGAGCCGTTCGTCCGGCCCGCGCTGGAGGAGATTCGCGCCGGCGATCTGCACAAGGACGCCAAGAGCGAGTTTCAGGTGTGGGCGCAGGCGCGGTTCAATATCACGCCCCACTATCGCGTCAGTGGCGCGGAGGGCCCGGACCATAACCGGACGTTCGCCGTTCAGGTGCTGGTCGGTCAGGACGTGTGGGGTGAGGGGCGCGGCCGGAGCAAGCAGATCGCGGCACAGGCCGCAGCCGCCGAAGCCATGTCCCGCGCCGAAAAGACCTTGGATTAAGAGGCTCACGCAAAGGCGCAAAGGAGCTAAGCGCGCAAAGAGGAATTCTTCTTAGCGTCCTTTGCATCTTTGCGCCATTGCGTGAGCTTTTTCCTCTTGTTATGATGCGACTGTTGATCACCGGCGGGAGCGGCTATCTGGGGCGGCATCTCGTGCGGCGTGTGGCGGCCGGCTGGCCGGGGGAGTGGCGCTACACGACCTTCTCGACCGACCCGCTTGGCCTGCCACAGGGCGTCCGCCTCGATCTGCGTGACGGCGCGGCCGTGGCCCGCTTCGTCGCCGAGTTCGCCCCCGACGCCGTCATCCACACCGCCGGCTCCAACCGCACGCCCGACATGGCCGCGGTCATCGTCGACGGCACGCGCTACGTAGCCGGGGCAGCGGCGCGGGCCGGGGCGCGCCTCGTCCACCTGTCCACCGACTCCGTCTTCGGCGGCGACCGCGCGCCCTACGACGAAAGCGCGCCGCCCGCGCCGCTTAACGACTACGGGCGGGCCAAGGCCGCGGCCGAGGCGCTGGCCCTGGCCCACCCCAACGCCGTCGCCGTTCGCACCTCGCTCATCTACGGCCTGGACGAGATCGACAACGGCACGGCGTGGATGGTTGAGGCGCTGCGGGCCGGGCAGCCGGTGACGCTCTTCACCAACCAGCGCCGCAACCCGATCTGGGTCGAGACGTTGGCCGCGGCCTGCCTTGAACTCGTTGACAATCCCTACACCGGTGTGCTTAACGTTGCCGGGCGGCAGGTGACGACACGGGCGGAGTTTGCGCTGCGGCTGCTGGACTGGTGGGGCGTAGGCGAACGGGCGACATTGGCGCTGGCCGAGGACGACGGCCGCCGCTGGCCGCTGGACTGCGCGATGGACGTGCGCCTGGCCGAGCGGCTGCTGCGAATGCCGCTGCCTGGGGTGGATGAGGTGCTGGACCTCAAGCGAGTATCAGCCGCAGATTAGGCAGATTCAGCAGATTGCAGACCGCGCATCCTCAGATACGCGCTCACACCGTCCGCATCTGAGGATGCGGACTCAACACAGCTGCCCCACCATCCCGTCGGCCCGCGGCGCGGCCAGGCGGACGGGTGTGACGCGGTTCATCAGATCGACCGGGCCCACGGCCGTCACGCGGATGTAGTTATCGGTGTAGCCCATCCAACGCAGCCCCTCCGGCTCCGCGCCGGTCGCCATCTCCCACAGGACGGGGCGCGTCGCCCCGTCATAGCGGCCGTGGAAGTCGGCGCTGAGGCGTTCACCCAGGGCTATCAGCCGCGCCGCGCGCTCCTTCTTGACCGGGCCGGGAACCTGGTCAGGCATCCTGGCCGCCGCCGTGCCCGGGCGCGGGCTGTAGCTGAAGACGTGGAGGCGGCCGAACGCCAGCGACTCGACGTATTCTAGCGTCTCGGCAAACTCCGCCTCCGTCTCGCCGGGGAAGCCGGCGATGAGGTCGGTGCTAAGATTTAGATCGGGGATGGCGGCGCGGGAGTCTTCGGCCAGGGCGCGGAAGGCGGCGCGGGTTGTGCGGCGAGCCATGCGCCGCAACACCCGGTCGCTGCCCGATTGCAGCGGCAGGTGCAAGTGGGGCAGCAGGCGCGGGTTGGCCCACAAGTCGAAGAATCCGGGCGCGACGTCCCACGGCTCCAGCGACGATAGCCGGATACGCGGCACGCCGGTGTCGGCCAGCAGCGCGGCGACGAGGTCGCGCAGGCCGCCGGCCTGCCCCAAGTCGCGGCCGTAGCTGCCCAGGTGGACGCCGCTCAATACCACTTCCTGATAGCCGGCCGCGGCGAGCTCCTGCACCTCGGCCACCACCTCCGGCAGCGGCCGGCTGCGCCCTTCGCCGCGGGCGATGGTCGTCACGCAGAAGGTGCAGCGGTTGTCGCAGCCGTCCTGGACTTTGATGAAGCCACGCGTCCGGCCGATGCTGCC
>CAZSOD010000182.1:0-5467 GCA_964608255.1 uncultured Ardenticatenaceae bacterium | reverse complement strand
CGCCGGGTTGGGCGACGTGGCGGGCAACGCTTTCTTCGCCCTGGCGGCGCAGACGGGGCGGCTGGACGCGGCGGCCGTGCTCGGCTCGCTCTACCCGGCGGCCACGGTGCTGCTGGCGCGGGTGGCGCTGGGCGAGCGCCTCTCGCCGCGCCAGGGCGCGGGGGTTGGGTTAGCTCTGGCGGCCGTGGCGCTTATCGCGTCGTAAGGGGGAGCGACCCGGCGACCTTTGCCCGAAGCCGGTGGCGGCGGCGCTCGCTCCGCCCCTTATGCCCGGCCGATGGCGATGACCGTAAGGCCGAACGGCAGCGCGCGGCGGCGCAACCAGCGCGCTTCGGCGCCCAGAACGCGCGTCAGCGCCGCATCGACCCACGCCGGGTTCGGGCCGACGTCGGACTCGCCCTCGTTCGCTCCTGCCGCGCCTCCCTCCAGCAGCCGCTTGGCCAGAGCGACGGGAAAGAGCAGCGCGTTGGCGTAGGTCAGGCGCTCCACGGTGAAGCCCGCAGCCCGCAGGTCGCGGCCGAGCTGGCCGGCGGTGAAGCGCCGGGCGGTGTGGATGACGGCGTCATGACGGCCGCGCAGCCAGTCATAGGCCGGCAAGCGCAGCAGCACCCGCCCGCCGGGCCGCAGCACGCGCCGGAACTCATCCAGAGCGTCGCGATAGTCCCCCACGCCGCGGTGATAGAGCACGTCGAATGACGCCACGAGATCGAACGTCCCGGGGGCGTAGGGCAGGGCGGTGACTGAGGCCTGGCCCAGCCGTTCGAGCCCGCGGGCGGCGCAGAGTTCGAGGGCGAGGGCCGAGATGTCGCAGCCCGTCACCTGGCCGAAGGGAGCCAGATAGGGCGCGGCCGCGCCCGTGCCGCAGCCCGCGTCGAGAATGCGCAGGTTGGTGCGTCCGGCGTAGCGTTCGTCGAGTAGCGCGGCCGTGATCTGGCCCATGCCCACGTACCACCAGTGGCGGTGCTGAACCTGATGAATGGTGCGGTACTCAGTCGGATCCATAGCGCAATGACTGGCGACGGGCCGCCGGAGATAGCGGCCGCTCTCGTAACGGTGGGCGACCGGGAGGATAGCAGGTTACGTGCCGCGTGAAAAGGCGGCCGGCGGCGGCCGGACGCCGCTCCGGCAACTCCTGTCCGTCCGGGGGCTGGCGCGAGCTAACCGGCAAGCAGATTAAGCATGAAGCGGCTGCGAGCCAGTTGCTCGGCCAGTGTGGCAAAGCCCGCCTCGTCGTCCGGCGGGTCAAACAGGCCGGGAAGCCAGTCTTCACCCGCGCCGGCGGCGTTCGGCGCGCCCACGCTGCGCGAAGTCAGGTTGTAGACGCCGTATACCACGCCCAACGCGTCGCCCAGCCGGGTGGCGAAGTTGCGGCGCAAAACGGCGGCCACCAGCGCCGCATTGAGCGTCACGGCCAGGTCGATGATCGCCGCGCGATAACCCGGCGCGGCCGCAACGTCGTCGCCGTGGGCCTCGTGCAAGGCGTAGACGGCGGCGCGCACGGGGGCCAGCAGCCCGGCGACGATGGATTGCAGGGGCAAGCTGGCGGCCACGCCGAGGTAGGACGACGGGACAAGGAAGGCATCGACGGCGGCCGTCACCGCGCCGCAGCCGGTGTGGCCCAGCACGCCCACCAGGCGCACGGTGCGCAACTGCTCGACGGCGAAGTCGAGGCTGCCCAGGCACTCCGCGCCGAGCACGTTGCCGGCGACGCGCACGACAAAGAGGTCATTAGCCGCCTGGCCGAAGATGATCTCCACCGGCACCCGGGCGTCGGCGCAGCCGATGAAGGCGGCGAAGGGCTGCTGGAGCGGCGCGGTCCCCGGCTGGTTCAGGCCCAGGTCCTCCAGGGCAATCTGCATGACCGGACGCGGCCCGCCAGCCGCCAGGGGATGCTCGTCCAGGAAACGAGTGAAGGCGCGGTTGCCGGCGACAAGGACGCGGCGCGCGGCCGCGGCGTCGCGAGGCTGCCCGCCGGCTGCGTCGTTGGTCTGCTCCTGCCAGGTAAGCTGTGGCATGGTGGTTTCTCCCATTGCGGTCGCTGTCCGGCCGCCAGGTATCCCGTTTGCGGGCGCGACATTCGCCCGTCCCGTCACTATACTAGAGTTCATGTTACGAAGAAGCGACCCTTCGAGGCAATCTGAGACCGGGAATAGCGAGTTGGTCGTCAACGTCGACCTCTACCTGCTGATGGCGACGGTGACGCTGCTGATGATTGCCAACTCCGTGTTGCTGCTCATGAACCTGTCGGCCGCGCAGCAGCAGGTGATTCGCTTTTTCCAGTGGGCATTCAGCGCGCTGCTCCTGGCCGATTTCTTCGTCCGGCTCGCCGTCTCGTCGCGCCGGCGGCGCTACCTGCTTGAGTTCTACGGCTGGCTGGCTTTGCCGGGCAGCCTGCCCTTGCCTTTTTTCGGCCTTCTGCGCCTGCTCCAGATTGCCCTGCTGGCGCGGCGGTTGCGGCGCGGTGAGTACCGCGAGATCAGCGCGCAGATCGCCGGACGGCGCGGCCGGTCGACTATTATCGGGGTCATCGCTATGGCGGTGATCGTCGTGGAACTCGGCGCGGTGATTATCCTGGGCGTGGAAAGCCGCGCGCCCGCGCCGCTGATCGTGACCGGCGGCGACGCGCTGTGGTGGGCCCTGGTGACGATGGCCACCGTCGGCTATGGCGACATGTTTCCCGTCACGGCCGCCGGGCGGGTCGTGGGCGCGTTCGTCATCGTCATGGGCGTCATCATGTTTACGACGCTGACGAGCTTCATGGCCCAGTGGTTCCTGGCGGATCGCCAGCGGCCGCTGGCGCGGGCGGTTCCTGCGGCGCTCCCGACCCCTGCCGGCCACGTGGCTGAAATCCAGTCCCTGCTTGCGCAATTGGAGCGGGACGCAGGCGACCATGAGGCGACGCTGGCCCTCGTGCGCCGTTTGTTAGAGCGGGAAACGGGCGACAGCCCGACGCGCCGGGGATGAGCGCATTGCCGGGCGTCGCTCCGCGCCGTCGAGTGTACTCAGCTTGCGCTAGACCACCGGCCCCCGTGAGAGATCGCTGATCTGCTCCACGACTTCGCGGATGGTGACAAATGTCATCGTTTCCCAGTGCTTTCTGTCACTATCGCCGCGACGGGTCCTTGCGCTATGATGCTGACATGGGGCCGTCTGCCTGCCGGACGAAGCGCGGCGTTTGACGCGACCGGCGGGCCCAATTGAGTAGCCCGCGCCCGCGGGCCGATGGGGAAGCGCGTGGGTCCGGCGCGGGCCAGGAGCGTTCCGGGAGATTCCCGGTTCACGCGCGTTGGCGATCGGCCGCTTCAGGGCGGTCTTTGAAGCGCGGAGCGTCGAGCGAAAACAGGACAACCGGTTTCAACAGGCGCGCCGCGCAGACCCTGCCGGGCGGGAGGCGACATGTTCAAGAAGATTCTGGTTCCCCTGGACGGTTCAACGCTGGCCGAGCAGGCGATGATCCCCGCCATCCAACTGGCGCGAGCGATGGCGGCCGAGGTGTTGCTGCTGCGCAGCATCCAGCCGGTCTACAACGTTATGCCGGTGGTCGCCGGAGAATACGAGTGGATCTGGCCGGAGTATGCCCCGGACGACAACCGGCGCGAGGCCGAAACCTACCTGAAGAAGATCGAGCATCTCTACCAGCGCCCCGACTGCGTGATGCGCGCCGTCGCCCACGAGGGGGACGCGGCCGGGGCCATTGTCGATACGGTCGCTGGCGAGGGTGTCGATCTGCTCATCATGACCACCCACGGGCAAACAGGCGTGCGCCGCGCGATCTTCGGCAGCGTCACCGAGCGCGTGCTTCATAGCGTCGCCTGCCCGGTCCTCGTCACCTATGGCAAGGAGCCGATTCGCCGCATCCTTGTCACGCTCGACGGCTCAGAGTTGGGCGAGCGGGCGCTGGCGCCGGCGCTGGCGATCGCCCAGGCGCTCGACGCGCGCATTATCTTGCTGCGGGTAAACGAACTCAGGCCGCTCAATTCGCTGGATGCGGCCGCTTCGTGGGATTGGAACGTGCAGGACTCGGAGCGGCGGCTGGCGGGTGAGATGCGCCAGGCGGCCGAGGCGTACTTGCGCGAGGTGGCGCTGCGCCACCACCTGTCGCCCGCCGAGGTGCAGGCCATCGTCCTCGACGGTTCGCCTGTCGACCGCATCCAGGAGTTTGCGCAGCTTCACGGCATCGACCTGATCGCCATGAGCACCCACGGCCGCACCGGCCTGCGGCGCTGGCTCTACGGCAGCGTTACGGACAAGGTCATGCGCGGCGCGGAACGGTCGATGCTGATCATCCGGCCGCCGCTGGATGAGCTGGTCGCCTGACAAGCCGATCCGGCGCTGCGGCGGGCCGCGCCGAACCGCCGACGCCGGTAGCCCGGCGCCGTCATTGCCCGTTGGGCGGGGCGTCTTCGGCGGCCGCCTTCGCGCTGATCGTGGCCGTCGGGCGCGCCTCGTCCGCCAAAACCATATCGGGCGTATCGACGGGTGGCGTGCCCGCCTCCAGGTCTTCCTTGGCCTTGATCGCCAGCGCCTGATAGATCTGGCGAAAGCGCTCCATCTCCTCGTCGTCCACTTCTTCGAGGTTGATCAACAGATTGTAAGCCCCGCTGGTCGCGCGAATCAGCTCATCCATCTTGAGATGCAGCGCTTCGGTATCGCGATTTTGCGTGTTCTGGATGAGGAAGACCATCAGGAAGGTAATGATTGTCGTGCCGGTATTGATGACAAGCTGCCACGTGTCGCTGAAGTCGAACAGCGGGCCGGTGACGGCCCATACCAGGATCAACGTTATCGCCAGGATGAAGGCCGCGGGGCGTCCGCTCGTGCGAGCGGCCCACCGGGCAAAGCGCAGAAAATAGGCGGTTAACTTGCTCATGTCAGTGACCTGTCCTGTCGGCCGCGCAAGATGGGCCGGCGCTCGTGATTTAGATGAGAGAAATCATAACTGGCCGACCCCGTCGCCGTCATGTGCCGGGGATACAGGCGAACTTTCACAGACATGGTATTATTTGCTCATGAGCACTGCCTCCTCCGCTCCATCGGTCCTCTATTCAACCGTCATTGACGTGCCGACGCTGGCCGCCCATCTTGACGATCCCGATTGGGTGATCGTCGATTGCCGGTTTGATCTGTTTGACCCGGGCGCGGGCGAGCGCCGCTACCGCGAAGCCCATATCCCAGGCGCGCTCTACGCCCATTTGGACCGCGATCTCTCCGCGGCAATCGACCCAACGGGGCGCGGCGGCCGCCACCCCATGCCCGCGCCCATCGACATGGCGCGCGTCTTCAGCCGGTTGGGCATTGATAACCGCTGCCAGGTGATCGCCTACGACGATCAGAGCGGCCACTACGCCGCGCGGCTGTGGTGGATGTTGCGCTACCTGAGTCACGACGCCGTGGCCGTGCTTGATGGCGGCTGGCCCGCGTGGCTGGACGCCGGCCTGCCCGTTGCCGCGGGCCGCCGCGACGCGCC
>CAZSOD010000181.1:0-5540 GCA_964608255.1 uncultured Ardenticatenaceae bacterium | reverse complement strand
CCGGTGAGCCGGACGAAAAGTTGTTGCAGGGCCACGACCACGCCGAAGTAGACCAGCAGGAGAAGACCCGTCACGATGGCGTACTGGAGCGTCTTGCGGATGATGACGTCAATGTCGAAGAGGCGGTAGCGCAGAATGGCGACGCCCAGGCCAAGCGGCAGGAGAAGCAGCAGCAGGTTCATCAGGCTGATGATGACCTGCCCAGACGCTTCGGTCAGCATCCCGCTCCTGTCGAGAAGCCCGCCGACCAGGTAGACGGCGACCATCCCGCCCAAACCCAGCCCCATGCCCAGGGCGAACCAGCGCAACTGGGCGCGCTCGACCGGATCACGAACGGTGCGGAAGTTGTAAACCAGCGAGGCGACCAGCGTGAACAGGAACAGGACGATCATCGGCAGCAGGGCGTAGACGCCCAACTGGTCGGTGTAGAGTCCGAGATCAGCCGCATCGCCGCTGCGGAAGAACGGGATGCTGGCAGCTAACAGAAGCATCGCCGGGATGCCGTGGAGCAACGCCGCAGACAGGCGCGGCCAGCGCCGCATCGGACCGATACGACGGGGGAAAACGAGAACCAACTGAATCAGGAGGGGGAAGAAGAGCCAGCCCCAGGAAGCGCCGCCGAACGCGCTGGTCAGCCATTGCAGGAGCGGCGGGTAAAGGCTCCGCAGGATGACGCTGTCGGCGAATCCCCAGAGGATGCAGACGTAGTAGCAGCCGACGAGAAACAGGTAGCGGCCGCCGCTGTTCTGCGGACGCATCAGGAAGACGAACAGGCCGATGAGGAAGAAGAATAGCGGCGCGAGGACGTTCAGCGGCCCGTCGTTCCAGTTGTAGGCCAACACCTGCCCGATGCCGGCCGGCTGTCGTGTCACCGGTGGCACGACGATCTCCATCTCCGCCCCGTCGCGGCGGATCAGGTAGGTGAGGGGCTGCCCGCGCTCCAGTCGCGGGCCGACGCCGGGAATGAACGCCTCCGGCCGCTGGCCGTTTATTGTCAGGACAAGGTCGTCCACTCGTAGCGGCGAAGGTTGTCCGCTCTGATTGATGAGCAGGCGAATGGGCCTGTCGGGGCCGCCTCTTTCCTGTTGCGCCCACCAGCCGTCGGTTGGAACCGCGAAGGCCCAGAGCACCAGCGCAAGGTTCAGCGCCATCAAGCCGAGGCCCGCGAGCAGCGTTAGCCACGCTCCACGGTCAAAGCGGCGGGAACGATCGGAAAAAGTCGCTAGGGTCGTCGCGTGAACCTGCATAACGTCCTCATATCGTTACGAATGAGGGCAGTATAGCCGGCGATCGTCTCCTGATCGTTACGAAAAGCGTTACGGAGGAAGAGACCACAGACGACAGACCACGGCAAGAGGCTACTTTCCGGCTGTGGTCTGTGGTCTGTCGTCCGTGGTCGGTTTAAGCCACACCGACACGCTGGCCGGCTGCATCGTCTCCTGGATGACGCGCAGCAGTTCGGCCGTCAGCGCGTCGAGGTCGGTCTCGTCCCGCGCCGTGGCGGCGAAGCGGGCCAGCACTTGCTCGGCGTCGTACTTCTGGCGGAAGAAGCGCCGGTCGACGGCCTCTTGCACGCGGCGGCGGACGGGGTTGAACAGGGCGGCAATGGCCAGCGTGGAGAGGACGACGGCGGCCGTGGAACCCTGCCCGGTGAGCCGGACGAAAAGTTGTTGCAGGGCCACGACCACGCCGAAGTAGACCAACAGCAGTAAGGCCGTTACAACCGTGTACTGGAGCGTCTTGCGGATGATGACGTCGATGTCGAAGAGACGATAGCGCAGAATAGCCACGCCCAGACCAAGCGGCAGCAGAAGCAACAAGCTATTCATCAACCCGCGGGCCACCGAAGCCATCACCTCCGACAACAATCCGGCTTCATCCAGTAAGCCGCCGGCGAGATAGATGGCCATCATGCCGCCGAGGCCGAGGCCTATGCCCAGGGCAAACCAGCGTAATTGGGCGCGGCCAACCGGGTCGCGTACGGTGCGGAAGTTGTAGGTCATCGACCCGACAAGCGCGAACAGGAACATGGCGATCATGGGCACCAGGAAGTAGGCCGCGCTCTGGTCGCTATTGATTCGCAGATCGGCCGGGTCGGCGCTGCGAAAAAAGGGGATACTTGTTGCCAGCAGAGCGATCGCCGGAGCGCCGTGGAGCAGCGCCGGGAACAGGCGCGGCCAGCGGCGCATGGGGCCGATGCGCCGCGGAAAGACGAGGACCAACTGGATCAGAAGCGGGAAGAACAGCCACGCCCAGGAAGAATTACCAAACCAGGCGATCAGCCATTGGAGGAGCGGCGGGTACAGACTTAGCATCAGATAGCTGTCGGCAGAAGTCCAGAGAGTACAGACGTAGTAAGAGCTGACGAGAAACAGGTAGCGTCCGCCGGTGTTCTCCGGTCGCATCAGGAAGACAAACGCGCCGATGAGGAAGAAAAAGATTGGCGCGAGAACGCTGAGTGGCCCCTCATTCCAATTGTAGGCGATCACCTTGAGAATGCTGGCGGGCTGGCGCGTCACCGGCAGCGCGACCACATCCATGTCTTCGTCGTTACGTTGTATGCGATAATCGAAGGGCTGGCCAGGCTCCAGCAGCGGCCCGACACCGGGTACGAACTCCTCCGGCCGCTGGTTATTTATCGCCAGCACGCGGTCATCTTCCTGTAGCGGAGACGGTCGTCCACTCTGATTGATAAGCAGCCGGATCGAGGCATCGGGGCTGCCGCTCTCCTGTTGCGCCCACCAGCCGCCACTCCCCTGTTGAGTCCACCAGCCGTCGGTCGGAACGGTGAAGGCCCACAGGACCAGCACCAGATTGATCGCCATGAGTCCAAATCCGGCGACCATCGTTAGCCAAGCGCCGCCATCGAAGCGACGTTCCTGGCGATGGCTCGCGACTGAACGGGATAACTCATTCGCCCACTGCATAATCACTCTCCTGATCGTTACGAACGAGGCCAGCGTAGCAGGCGATCGTCTCCTGATCGTTACGAAAAGCGTTACGGGGAAAGAGGACAACGCAAAGGCGCAGAGACGCAAAGGGTCTAATTTGCATCCTGGCGTCTTCGCGTCCTAGCGTTGAGTTCTGCCTCTACGCTGAGGGCCGCGGCCAACAGGGCCTCGTCCTCCCCAAAGCGGCCGATGAGTTGCACGCCCAGCGGCAGGCCGAAGGCGTTGGCTCCGGCGGGCAGGGCAATGGCCGGCAGCCCGGCGTGGGTCCACGGCAGCGCCATGACCGGGTCGCCAGTGCTTGCCAGGCCGCGCGGAGCGGGGCCGGTGGCGGCCGGGGCGATCCAGGCGTCGAGGCCGTGGCGGGCCATGAGGTCGTGGAGCGCTTCGCGTAGTTGTTCCCGTCCGGCGACGGCGCGGCGGTAGTCGTCGTCGCTCACCCCCTGCCCGCGCCGGATGAGATCGGCCGTCTTCGGGTGGTAGCGGTCGCGGTAGACAGGGAACCATGCGGCGTGGGTGCGGGCGGCTTCGGCGGCGACGAGGTCGTTGTGGCGCTGGTAAATGGCGTCAAAATCGGGCATGGCCGGGACGGGTCGCACCTCGTGGCCGGCGGCCCGCAGCCGGTCGCAGACCGCCTCGAAGTGGGCCAGAGCCTCGGCCGAGGCGCGGGCGAGATAGGGGCCGGTGGGGACCGCGAGGACGACGGACCACGGACCACGGACGGCGACCGGCCGGTTCTGGCTGTGGTCTGTGGTCTGTCGTCCGTCATCCAACAATACGGCCACCGCCCGCGCAATCTCCCCCACCGTCCGCGCGAACAGACCGACCGTATCGGCCGAGGGTGACAGGGGGATGACGCCGTCGATGGGGACGCGGCCGAAGGTGGGCTTGAAGCCGACCACACCGCAGTAGGCCGCGGGGCGGATGACCGAGCCGATGGTCTGCGTGCCCAGGGCCAGATCGCAGAAGCCGGCGGCGACGGCGGCGGCCGAGCCGCTGCTGCTGCCGCCGGGCGTGTAGTCGGCCCCCAGCGCGGCGCTCAACGGGTGGCGCGTCGGGCCGGGGGCGAAGTAGGCGAACTCGGTCGTGACGGTCTTGCCCAGCAGGAGCGCCCCGGCGGCCAGCAGCGCCGTGACGCTGCTCGCCTCAGGCCCGGCGAAGAGTTCGGGCGGCAGGTCAGTCCCGGCGCGGGTCGGGAAATCGCCGGCGCGGAAGATGTCCTTGACGCCAAGGAGCGCGCCGAAGAGGGGTGGGCGGGTCGCGGGCTCGGGGTAGCGGCGCAGCAGGTCAGCCGCCTCGCGGCGCAACCGGTCAAAGCGGCCGTCCTCCGGCAACAGCGCCAGCACTTCCGGCTCCCGCCGCCCCACCAGCGCCGCCAGTTCGTCCAGGTACTCGTCTAGGGGCATACGTTCCTCTCAGTCTGAAAGCGACCTCACGCCAGGGCGCTCAGGAGCAAAGGACGCCAAGGAAGAAACCGAATCATCTTTGCGTTCCTGGCCTCTTTGCGCCTTGGCGTGAGCTTCTGCCTTTTACGGCGGGGGCATGGCGCAGCGGAAGCCCAGGTTGGCTTGCGACACCGTCGGCTCGAAGTTGCCCCGCGCGCTGACCGACAACTCATCGGGCGGCGAGAGCCACGACCCGCCGCGCAGCGACTTGAATTCTCCGTCCACCGGCCCGCGCGGATTCACATCGGCGATCTCCTGGTAGGCGCGGAAGGCGTACCAGTCGCCCACCCACTCCATGACGTTGCCTAGCAAGTCATAGACGCCGGAAGGGGAGCGGCCGTCGGGGTAGCTGCCGACGGGCGCGGTGTCGTTGAAGCCGTCGTCCCACTCCGCGCCGTCGCCCTGGCGGCTGCAATTGACGTCGCAGAAGTTGAGACGGCGGCCGTCGAACGAGTCGCCCCACGGATATAAATACTTGACGCCCTCGACCGGATCAAACGACGCGGCGAATTCCCACTCCGCCTCGGATGGCAGCCGCGCGCCACGCCACTCGCAGAAGGCGGCGGCGTCGTACCAGCTCACGTTAATGACCGGGTAGTCGTCATAGGCCGGGTCGCCATAGTAGGCGGGGTGGTAGGTGGCGCCGGCGCGGTCGGGGCGTGGGCAGGCCTCGGCGGCGACGCATTGGGCATAGGCGGCGTTGGTGACCTCGGTTTCGTCGATGTAGTAGGCGTCGATTTGCACCACGCGCGCCGGCTTCTCGTCGTTCTCCTCGCTGGCATCGTTGCCGATCTGGAACGTGCCGCCCGGGATGTAGATCATCCGCGAGCCGGTGCTGGTGATGAACGGCTCGGGCTGCGGAGTCGGCGGGATGGTCGGTTCGGGCGTGGCCGAGGGCGTGGGGGCCAGTTGGGTCAGGGCGGCGATGACCGCCGATTGCAGCGTCGCCGTAGCGCCCGGCCCCTCGACCTCATTTTCCCGGGGCAGATTGGCGAGCAGCAGGAACCCGGCCAGGGCCAGAAGGACGACCGCGCCGGCGATGAGCGCCAGCATCGTGCGCGGTTCCATCCGGCGGCGGATGCGTCCGGCGGCCCGGGACGCATAGGCGGGCGGCGCGGCCGGTTCCGGGCCGGCGCGGCGCAGCGGG
>CAZSOD010000180.1:4447-5593 GCA_964608255.1 uncultured Ardenticatenaceae bacterium | reverse complement strand
GCCTGGTGACGGGCCTGGCCGTGAACAGCTACGGCGGCAACACGCTGCCCATCGAAGTCAGCCTGAGCGAAGGCAGCGGCCGCGTCACGCTGACCGGCTCGCTGGGCGAGGTGATGCAGGAGTCGGCCCAGGCCGCCCTCACCTACGCCCGCGCCAACGCCCGCGCGCTGGGCCTGGAGCCGGGGCTGTTCGACAAGGTCAACGTCCACGTCCACGTGCCCGACGGCGCGACGCCGAAGGACGGCCCGAGCGCGGGCATCGCCATGGCGACGGCCATCATCTCGGCCTTCACCCACCGCCCGGTGCGCCGCGACGTGGCGATGACCGGCGAGGTGACGCTGCGCGGCAAGGTGCTGCCCATCGGCGGGCTGAAGTCGAAGACCATCGCCGCCCACCGCGCCGGCATCAAGACGGTGCTGCTGCCGAAGGACAACGCCAAGGACATTCCCGAGCTGCCGGAGCGCGTGCGGCAAGACCTGGAACTCATCCCGGTCAGCCACCTGGACGAGGTCATCGCCGTGGCCTTGCTGGAGCCGGTCGCCCCGCCGCTGAAGGTGGGCGATGACGCGGCCGAGCCGATGGTCGTGCCGCCGGCGGTTAACGGCAAGGCGGGCGAGCGAATCGGCCGGGTCGGGTAAGCGCCCTGCCCGAATAGCGCAGTTACGCGCCACCGTCGACGACGGTGGCGCTTTTGTTATCTCTACTGCCGCGGACGTCTGGCACGCAGAGGTAGGGCAAGCCTCTGCACCATGCACTTAGTTAGTTCTGGTGGAGGTGAAGCGGTGACACTTGATCAGGCTATTGATGCCGCCATGCAGTTGACGCTTGAGGAGCAGGAGATGCTGCTGGCCATCGTTCGCGCCCGCCATATTGACGCCAGGCGTAGCGAAATGGCGCGGGACGCAGGAGAATCACTCAATCTCTACCGCTCGGGGCAGCTCAAGGCCACGCCAGGTGAAAGCGTTCTTGATGAGCTTCATGCAGCGCTTGAAGAGGAGGAATGACTCGCCTCGTCATTACGCCCAAGTTCAAGCGCGTGTATCGCAAGTTTACCAAGGGCGACCTTGCCACCAGAAAGCGTATCGACGATGCAATCGAACAGATGCAGATAGACCCATTTGCCCCCAACTGGGATCGCACAAACTG
>CAZSOD010000180.1:0-4347 GCA_964608255.1 uncultured Ardenticatenaceae bacterium | reverse complement strand
GGCGAGCGGCTCCGGCGAAAGAAGCCAAAAGGCAAAAGCGCCGCTATCCACTTCGATAGCGGCGCTCCTCTATTCCTCGGCTAAAGCTCCGGCGGTCTACGCCGGCCGAATCTGCCTAATCTACAGACGACCCCCATCTTACAACTTCGGAATCCGCAACTTCTGCCCCGGCCGGATCAGGTTCATGTTGTCGCCGATCACGTCGCGGTTGGCCTCGTAGATCAGGCGGAAGTTGCCCTGGTGGCCGTAGTACTTCTCGGAGATGCGGCTCAGGTTGTCACCGGCCACCACCGTGTGCTCGGCGATGAACTCCGTGAAGCGCGGCGCGGCCTGCTTGGCGGCCTCGCGCTCGGCCGCGGCCTTGGCCTCCGCCTCGGCGCGGGCTTGCTCTTCGCGCGCCTTCGCTTCGGCGCGGGCCTGTTCTTCGCGCTCCCGGGTTTCGCGCTGCGCCAGCGCCTCGCGCTGGCGGGCTTCCGCCTCTTCGCGCGCCTTGGCCAGATTGGCGGCCTGCTCCTGCTTCTTTTTCGCTTCCGCTTCCGCGTGGGCCTTTTCCTGCTCAGCCTTCGCCTTGGCGTCGGCCGCCTGCTTCTCCCGTTCCGCCTTGGCCTTCGCTTCGGCTTCCTTGCGGGCGGCCTCAGCGCGGGCGTCGGCTTCCTGGCGCGCTTCAGCTGCGGCGGTTGCCTGGGCGGCCTGATTCTGCTTGCGGCGCATTTGCTTCTGCTCGTCCGTCGCCCGCAACACGACCTCCAGCTGCTTCAGCGCCTCGGCCTCGTGCTTGCTGACTGCATCGCCTAACCCAAGGGCACTCTCCTTCGCCGCGCCGGCCACCTGGCGGCCGACCAGCAGCAGCAGATCGTTAAGCGCGTCCAGATCGTCGCCCCCCAGTTTGCTCTCAACGATGGAGGCGATGCGGCCGAGGGCCACATCGGCCTCCGATTTGGACGCCTTCGTGACTTCAGCGGCGGGCTTGCCCTGCTCGGCAACAATGTCGCGGATGAGGGCGTTGGAGCCGTGGTAACCCTTGAGCGTATCTTGCAGCGCCTTCGTTTCCCGCTCGACGACGCGCTGGGTCCCCTTTTTGTCGGCCGCAGCCAACGCTGCCTGCACCCAATAGGGTGCGTCTTTTACCAGTTCCCATTCGGCTGGCGTCAGTTTGGACTTAGACATGTTGAACTCCTTGATTTAATCACGGGTCCCCGGCCCGCAAAACGAACTATCGGCGCGAAGGATCGGCGCAACGTAGTGTGTGGTCGCCGTCGCTTTCGGGGAGGCTTAGGGTATCATCTTCTCCATATGAGGCAACCTAGAAGCGTGAAGCGCGACATTTGTTCATTGAGGAAGGTGGATAATGCCCCTCCATAGCGCCGGAATCTTGCTCTATCGACGCCAGGACGGCCGCCTTGAGCTCTTCCTCGCCCACCCGGGCGGGCCCTTCTGGGCCAAGAAGGACGACGGCGTCTGGTCGATCCCCAAGGGCCTTTATGACGCCGGCGAAGAACCGCTGGCGGCGGCGCGACGCGAGTTCCACGAAGAGACGGGCGTTCTCCTCGACGCGCCCGACGACGCCTTCGTCCCGTTGGGCGAGGCGAAGCAGAAGGGCGGTAAGATCGTTCACGCCTGGGCCGTTGGTGTCGATGTCGTCGGCGACATCGACGCCGGCGACATCCACAGCAACACCTACGCCGTGCAGTGGCCCAAAGGGACGTGGCGACGCTACCCGGAAGTCGACCGCGCCGGCTGGTTCGACGTGGAGGCGGCGCGGCGCAAAATCCTGGGCGGTCAGGAGGCTTTCATTGACCGGCTGCTGGCCCAACTTGAGGGTTCGTAGTGGCGAGCTTTAGCGCGCTCTTGAGGTACAGAATCGAAGACCGCGCTAAAGCGGGGGACTACGAACGAAGAACGTGCTGGAATTGTGCCCCGCCACACACAATCCGTTACAATTCCTAATCGAGTGGGCCTTTTCGTTTGACCACAACAGCGTGCGGTCGCAGGGTGCGACCGTAACCCAGGACATAGACGCATGGAAATCAAAACCTCCACTGTGCCCGGTTCTTCCAACATCGCCATCCTCGAACTCAACGGCGAATTGGATGCCTCCAACTACCTGGACGTTATCGACCGCGTGCGCCAGCTTTACCAGGCCGGCGCGCGCCAGCTGGTCATTGACCTTTCAGACGTGTCCTTTCTTTCCAGTTCCGGCTTGGTCGCGCTCCACAGCGCGGCCCTCGTCATGCGCGGCGACGAGCCGCCCAGCCCGGAGCTGGGCTGGAGCGCCTTCCACGCTATCGCCTCGGACGTGGAGCAGGAGGGTTTCGAGCGCTGCTGCACGCTGGCCAACCCGCAGGGGCGCGTGCGCAAGACACTGGAGATGACCGGTTTCAGCAACTTCCTGCACATGTACGACGACCGGGACGCGGCTATCCAGTCGTTCTCGGGCTAAGTCTGCTGGCACGTTGCCTGGCAGGGAGCAGCGCTGACAGGCGCGATACCGCTCCCTGCCCTCGACCGCGGCGCGGCCACGGTCGAGGTGGCGCTTGCGGGCGCTGCCGTCGTTTGGAGGTGAGCCATGCTGTTTGAGCCGCAGACGGGCGAGATGCGGATGCTCCTGCGCGCGCTGGAGGAGTTCGTGCGCGAGGAGCTTATGCCTCTAGAGCGCCCCTTCCTCGACCACGACTTCGGCGCCCTGCTCCCGGCCGTCGAAGAGAAGCGCCAAAAGGCGCGGTCGCTAGGCTTCTGGCTGCCGCAGATTCCCCAGGAACATGGCGGGATGGGCTTATCCCTCTTCGACCATGGCCTGGTCAGCGAAGTCCTGGGACGCACACCGCTCGGCCACTACGCCCTCAACTGCCAGGCGCCCGACGCGGGCAACATGGAAATCCTGATCGAGTACGGCACCGCGGAGCAGCAGGAGCGGTTCCTGCGGCCCCTGCTGGCCGGCGACGTCCGCAGCTGCTTCTCCATGACCGAGCCGGAGAACGCCGGCTCGAACCCGACGTGGCTCAGCACCACGGCCGTCAAGGACGGTGACGACTACGTGATCGATGGCCACAAGTGGTTCACCACGGCCGCCGACGGCGCCGCCTTCGCCATCGTCATGGCCGTGACCGACCCCGCCGCGCCCAAGTACCAGCGCGCCAGCATGATCCTCGTCCCGACCGACACGCCCGGCTTCGCCATCGTGGAGAATACGTCGGTCATGGGCGAACGCGGCCGGGGCTGGGCCAGCCACGCCGAAATCCGCTACGACGGCTGCCGCGTGCCGCAGAGCAACCGGCTCGGCGCGGAGGGCATGGGCTTCGTCATCGCCCAGCAGCGCCTCGGGCCGGGGCGCATCCACCACTGCATGCGCTGGATCGGCATCTGCCAGCGCGCATTTGACCTGATGTGCCGCCACGCGGCGTTGCGCGAGATCGCGCCGGGCAAGCCGTTATCGGAACTGGGGCAAATCCAGGCCTGGGTGGCCGAGAGCCGGGCGGAAATCGACGCCGCGCGGCTACTCGTCCTGCAAACGGCGGCCCAGATCGACCGCGAAGGGGCGCACGCGGCGCGAGACAGCATTTCGCTGATCAAGTTCCACGTCGCCGGGGTGCTGCAAGCCGTCCTCGACCGGGCGATCCAGGTCCACGGTGCGATGGGCATGACCGACGAAACGCCGCTGGCTTTCTGGTATCGCCACGAGCGCGCCGCGCGCATCTACGACGGGCCGGATGAGGTGCATAAGTGGTCGGTCGCCCGGCGGATACTGAGCCGGTATGGTATCCAGTAGGTCAGTAGATCAGTAGGTCAGTAGGTCAGTAGGTCAGTCAGAATCGCGTCCGGAGGCGTAGAGCATGTCGCAACTACCATACGTCTACAGTTTCAAGAAGCTGGTCGCCTATCAGAAGTCACGTGCTCTGGCTGCAGCCGTTTTCAACGCCTCAAAGCAGTTCCCGCGCGAGGAAATGTACTCTCTTACCGATCAAGTTCGACGCTCATCAAGAGCAATCGGCGCCAACATTGCCGAAGCGTGGGCCAAACGCGACTACGAGAAACACTTTGTCAGCAAGCTGACGGACGCGGACGCCGAACAACTTGAAACACAGCATTGGATCGAAGTAGCTCACGACTGCGGCTACATGGACCAACAAGTGGCGAAGGCGCTCCTCACCCAATCTGAGGAGGTCGGCCGTCTGGTCGGCAGCATGATTGCGCATGCCGCCTCGTTTTGCACAAGCAAGACCCTGCGCGAGCCCACAGCGCAGTACTTCTATGACTCCCAGACCGAAGACGTCAACAGCAACCTGAACTGACCTACTGACCTACTGACCTACTGACCTACTGACCCACTATGTTCCCCTCCACCGACGA
>CAZSOD010000179.1:3549-5647 GCA_964608255.1 uncultured Ardenticatenaceae bacterium | reverse complement strand
TTGCCCTGCTGCGCCGGCGAAAGTAGCCCAACTGACCGGCGGCCGCCGGTGCGCGATCCTCCCGGATCGCGCCGCCTGTTGTAGCGCGGGCTGGCAGCTCGCGAAGCCACGCCCGCGCTGCAACCTTACCCTATTTTCACGCCTCGTTGACGCAATCCCCGATTCGCCTGTGGCAAAATACTCATAGAGGGTCGTCCGGGCGCTGCCGGCGGCCTTTACCCGCTTGAGGCGCGCCCGCGCGACTTCCGCGCCGCGTCGCTTGGGCGGCGCCCACAACCGAGGCCGGGACGACCCGGCGAACCCACTGGAGGGGTATCATGAGAACCATTGTAGAGCGATTGAACGGCCGCCGGCTGGCGCCCCTGAAGGTCGTGCTTCCCCTGCTGGCGCTGGCAGTCTTCCTGGCCTTGTTAGGCAATGCCTCGGCCCAGGACGCCGTCGTCATCCCCACGTTCACCATCGAGAACGTGGTTGTGGACGGCAGCGTCACCATCCTGGCCCAGAACTTCCCCGCCTACCAGGACTTCGTCGTGACGATGGGGCCGATCGGCACGCTGGGCATCAACGGCACGCCCGTGGGCATCACCAATTCCGGCTTGCTCGGCGCGTTCTCGGCCACGTACCCCATTCCGCCCAACCTCGTCGGCCAGCGGCAGATCGCCATCCGGCTGCAAAGCCCGCAGGGCTTCTATAGCTACAACTGGTTCTGGAACAACCTGGCTGAGCCAGCCCCAACGCCCATCCCGACCATCTCCATCGAGTCAGTGGTCGTTAACGAGTCGGTGACCATCCGCACCCATAATTTTCCGCCCGACCGCACGTTCCTGGTCATGATGGGTCACATGGGCACGCTGGGCATCAACGGCACCCCGGTCGGCACGCTCTACTCCGGCATCGGCGGCACGATGACGGCGACCTTCCCCATCCCCGTGCTCCTGAAGGGTCTGGAACGCATCGCCATCCGCACCGAGGCCAAGCCGTTCTACTCCTACAACTGGTTCGACAACCAGACGGAGCCGCTGCCGACGCCGACCTTTACCGTCTGCGGCGTCATTCGGGACGAGTTCGTGGTCATTCGCACCGACGGCAACTTCCCGGCCAACCGGGACTTCGCGGTGATGATGAACGGCATGGGCACGCTGGGGACGAACGGCACGGTGGTCGGCGGCTTCAACTCCGGCCCGGCGGGCAGCTACGTAATCAGCACCTATCCTATTCCGTCCACCATGCGCGGCCGGGATCAGATTGCCATCCGCGCCGACGAAGTCGGCGGGCCGTTCTTTAGCTACAACTACTTCGATAATCAGACGGCGGTTTACTGTCTGCCGTAGGCGCAGACCTGCGTGTCTGCCCTCTTTGACCTGACAAGAGACCCGCGCAGGCAAACTGGGGCGCACACGCCATGCAAAGGGGCGCACACGCAGGTGCGCCCCTACGCCTCCAAAACAATCACACCGCGCTCTCCGGCCACCACGGCCTCTGTTGCCATCCCCAGGAAGAGGCCGTGTTCCACCACGCCCGGCTGGGCGCGGATGAATTGGGCCATCTCCGGCGGGTTCGCCAGCCCTGGAAAGTAGCAGTCCAGAATGTGGTTGCCCTCGTCAGTGACAAATGCGCGACCGTCGCGTTGCCGTTCCACTACGCGCGCGCCGAGCGAGGCCAGATAGTCCGCCACCGGCCGCCGGGCGAAGGGGACGACTTCGACCGGGACTGGTGCGCGCGTGCCCAGTTGCGCCACGCGCTTGCTTTCGTCGGCCACCAGGACGAAGCGGCGCGAGGCGGCGGCAACGATCTTTTCGCGCAAGAGCGCGCCCCCCAGCCCCTTGATCGCGTTCAGGCGAGGGTCGATCTCGTCCGCGCCGTCGATGGTTACGTCTACGATGGGGTGCTCATCCAACGTTCCCAGCGGGACGCCGCAGCGCTCCGCCTCGCGGGCGGTGACCTCGGCCGTGGGGATGCCGACAATGCGCTGCAAGCGCCCCTCGGCCAGCAGCGCGCCGATGCGCCGCACGGCATGGACAGCCGTGCTGCCCGTGCCCAGCCCGACGACCATGCCGGACGCGACGTACTCTACCGCGCGCTCGGCTGCTTGCCGCTT
>CAZSOD010000179.1:0-3449 GCA_964608255.1 uncultured Ardenticatenaceae bacterium | reverse complement strand
CCCACGCTCCAGGCCTGGGCAAAGCAGCCGCGGGGGGCGAAAGGGGCGTCGCCCTCGAAGATCTCGCTGAGGCTGCCCACGCCGTGGTCGGTCAGGTGTTGCAGCAGAGGGGCCAGGTAGCCGCGCGCCGCCTGTGCGTCCCCGTAGACGCGCAGGTGGGCGGCGACGAACGGGCCGATGAGCCAGCCCCAGACCGTGCCCTGGTGGTAGGCGCCGTCGCGCTTGCGCCGGTCGCCGCCATACTGGCCGATGTAGGCCGCATCGTCGGGCGAGAGGGAGCGCAGCCCGTGGGCGGTCAGCAGGTGGCGGGCGCAAGCGTCAACGACCGAGCGTTGCCGCTCGGCTGCCAGCGGGGTATAGGGCAGGGCGACGGCGAGCAACTGGTTCGGCCGCAAGCTGCCATCGGGACTGCCATCGGGCGTGTCGAGCACGTCGTAGCAGTAGCCGAGCGAGTCGTTCCAGAAGCGGTTGAAGCCAGCCGTCGCTCGCGCCGCCAGTTCGGCGTAGCGCGTCCCGTCCGCGCCCAGCACCGCGGCGAACGCCTGCATGATGCGGAGCGCGTTGTACCACAGGGCATTGATCTCCACCGGCTTGCCAATGCGCGGCGTCACCACCCAGTCATCGACCTTGGCGTCCATCCACGTCAGTTGCACGCCCGCTTCGCCGCCGTGGAGAAGCCCATCGGCCGCGTCCAGGTGGATGTTGTAGCGCGTGCCCCGAACGTGCCAGTCGACGATTTCGGCCAGCACCGGGTACAGATCGCGCAGCAGCGTTTCGTACCCGGTCGCCTGAAAGTAGGCGTGGACGGCGACGAAGTACCATAGCGTGGCGTCGATGGTGTTGTACTCGGGCGTCTCGCCCGCGTCGGGAAAGCGGTTGGGCAGCATCCCCCGGTCGACGAACTGGGCATACGTGCGCAGGATGCTGCCTGCCACTTCCGGCCGTCCCGTCGCCAGCGTCAGCCCCGGCAGGGCGATCATCGTGTCGCGTCCCCAGTCGCTGAACCAGGGATAGCCAGCGATGATCGATTTGCCGGATACGTCGGCGGCCGTCGGGCGAGCGACGACAAATTGATCGGCGGCCAGAACGAGCTGTCGCACGGCATGGGGCGCGCCGGCAAGACCTGTCGCCCGGTCGAGCAAGTCCTGCTCGTAGGCGCGGCGCTCGGCCAGGGCGGCGTCAGCGTCAAGGATGGGCGCGGGTTCCGTGCTGGCGGCGACGACGAAGGATTCGCCTGGCCGCAGCGTTACTTGCAACTGGGCCAGGTAGAGGTGGTCTTCGGTCACATCGCGCTGGCCGCGAAACTCCTCGACGCTCAGGAAGAAGTCCTCGTACCAGTCGAACTGCGGCGTCATCTTCGCCCGATCGCTCAACAGGTAGAACGGCCGCGCGCCGTCGAACATCGTGATTCGCAGGCCGTTGTCAACGTCCTCGACCTCGGGGGCCCAGTCGTTGACGATGGTCGTGCTGTGATAGTCACGGTAGTTGCCCAGGGCCTTGATCGTCAGGCCCATCGGCCCGGTGGCGCGCGTCAGGCGGTACTGGACGTAGGTGGTGTTCGCGCCGGGCTGCATCCAGACGCGCTTTTCCAGCAGGGCGTTGGCGATGGCGTAGGTCCAGACGGGCGTCGTGCCCTCCAGGTGGAAGCGGTTGAGCAGATGATGACCGTGGCCCTCGAGCGTGCCGTCTTCCCAGCGGTTGGTGTAGAGCGGGTAGAGACGGCCGCTATCGGGGTAGACGCCGTCGTACTCGACCGTCTCGTCGAGCTTGGCCAGGAGCAGCGTGCGGCCGAGCGGCGGCTGGAGCGCGGCCATGAGCAGACCGTGGTAACGCCGCGTCAGCACGCCGGCGATGGTGCCGCTGGCAAAGCCGCCGATACCGTTGGTGACCAGCCACTCCCGCCGGGAAGCCACCGAAAAATCGCCGCACACCTCGCGGCCGAAGTCTAGTACCATGCAGTTACTCCGTGAACGGCGGGTACTATAGCGGGAATTGGGCGAATGTCCATTTGGGCGGGGAGCAGGGAAGCGCGGGAGCAGGGGTGATCTCCCCGCTCCCCTGCCCCCGCGCTTCAGCAAGCGCCGGCGCTTCGTCCAACGAAACTGCCCCACCCCCGCCCGCCGGTGGTAGAATAGGACAATGTCCCGCGCTACCCTGTTGCTCATGTTCCTGTTGGCCCTGCTGCTGGTCGCCTGCGACGGAGGCGACAACGCCACGGCCGGCGCGACGATCGTGGCCTTGCAGCCGACGACCGCCGACCTGTTGCCCACGCCCACCGCGGCGCCGTCCGCCACGCCCACCCCGACGACGGTAAGCGCTCCCGCCAACGCGCCAACTAAGCCCCCGGTCAAGATCGAGGTAGGTACGAGCGCCGCCGCGGCCGCGACGACGACCACGCCGGTGGCCACGGAAACGCCGGCGGGCACCGCGACAGCCGATCCGGCGCAGGCCCAGCAATTCTCCTGGTCAGGCGGCTACTCCTTCTGGCCGCCGCCCGGCTACGAGACGCAGACCAACGGCGGGCAGACGCTCTTCACCAGCCCCGAAGGCATCATGTCGCTGGCCGGCGGGCCGCAACAGGCCAGCAGCGCCCCGCCCGAACAGGCGTTGGGCGAGGCGCTGGCGACGATCAACACCTCGATGGGCGCATCGTTGCAGGCCGGCCCGCCGTCGCCGGTGACCGTGGGCGGCGCGCCGGGGGTGGCCGCCGACCTGAGCGGATCGACGCCACAGGGAGCCATGCTCGGCCGCCTGGTCAGCGTCCAACCCGCGCCGGGGCAACTCTTCTATGCCTTTGGCCTCAGCCCGGCCCAGCTATGGACGGGGCGCGACGCAGCCCGCTTCCAGCGATTGGTCAATGGCGTGGTCTTCTTCCCGCTGGGATCGCAGTTTGGCTGCCCGCGCTCGCTCGACCCAACCTATGGCTTCTCGCCCGACAACCCCGTCCGCATCGGCGGCGGGCCGGCCGCGCCGCAACGCGAGGCGGCCTACCTCGGCGCGCTGGTCAGCGCCACCGGCCAACCACTGCCCTTCCAGCCGGCGGGCAGCCAGGCGTTTGGCGACCGGACGCTGGATGTGTTCACCCTCGTGGGCGCGCCCGCGGGCCAGCCGGCGGCGCTCTACTTCGACCCCAACAGCTACGAGACGCTCTTTGCCCCCGTCGGCTTCGGCTGCGTCGGGGCCATCCCTGTCGGCGCGCCGTAGGGGCGACGGCCGCGGGAGTGGGCGCTGCTGCCCGGTCAGTGATCTGTGGCGCAAATACTGGTACAATGCTCCTAAGGTCGGCAACCTCCAACCACGCCGGCCTGGGGGATCATCATGAGCCGCATCGCTTTGTTCCTGTGTGTGGCGCTTCTTCTGGCCGGCTGCAATCAGGCCGAGACCGCGCCACCCTTGCCCACGGCCGCCGTCCCCGCCCGGCCACGATCATGAAGCTGCGCCAACGAGCC
>CAZSOD010000178.1:0-5699 GCA_964608255.1 uncultured Ardenticatenaceae bacterium | reverse complement strand
CAGGCCGTGCCGCTCTTGCAGCCAGACGTGCCGGTCGTCAGCACCGGTATGGAGGAGCAAGCCGCGCTTAACTCTGGCCAGGTCGTCCTGGCCGACCAGCCGGGCGAAGTTGTCAGTGTGTCCGGCGACAAGATCGTGGTGATGGGCGAGGCCGGCCCGCGCACCTATAACCTGCGCAAGTACAACCGTTCCAACCAGAGCACCTGCATCGACCAGCACCCGGTCGTCTATCGCGGCCAGCGAGTGCAAGTGGGCGACGTGCTGGCCGACAGCTCCTCCACTCGCTACGGGGAGTTGGCGCTGGGCCAGGACGTCGTCGTGGCTTTCCTGTCCTGGGAGGGCGGCAACTTTGAGGACGCCATCCTCGTCAGCGAAGCGATGGTGCGCCAGGACCGTTTCACCTCGGTTCACATCGAAAAGCACGAAGTGGAAGCGCGCGACACGAAGCTCGGTCCGGAAGAGATCACCTACGACATTCCCAACGTGAGCGAGGACGCGCTGAAGGACCTGGACGAACGCGGCATTATCCGCGTCGGCGCGGATGTGAACGAGAATGACATTCTGGTCGGCAAGATCACGCCCAAGGGCGAGAAGGAGCTGAGCCCGGAGGAGAAGCTGCTGCGGGCTATCTTCGGCGATAAGGCGCGCGAGGTAAAGGACAGCAGCCTGCGCCTGCCCAACGGCGCGCGCGGCAAGGTGGTCGATGTGCAGGTCTTCGACCGGCAGCACGACCGCGACTTGCCGGCGGGCGTCGAGACGATGGTGCGGGTCAGCGTTGCCCAGCGGCGCAAGATCTCCGAAGGCGACAAAATGGCCGGCCGCCACGGCAACAAGGGCGTCATCTCCAAGATCGTGCCCATCGAAGACATGCCGTTTCTGGATAATGGCCGCCCGGTGGACATTATTCTCAGCCCGCTCGGCGTGCCCGGCCGTATGAACATCGGCCAGGTGCTGGAAACGCATCTGGGCTGGGCGGCCAGTCGCGTCGGCTTCCGCGCCGTCACGCCGGTGTTCGATGGGGCGACGGAGCAGGAGATCGCCGCGGAACTCGCCCGCGCCTGGCTGGTCGACCGCGCCTGGAAGATTGCCAGCGAATGGGCCTGGGACTGGTTGGCCGAAATCGACTACGATACGTCGCAGTTGGAGAACGAGGAGCACGCGCGACAGTTGTTTGTGGTCGCCTGGCTAAGCGAGCTGGGCTATGACGCGGCGCAACTGGAGACTGACACGGCTTACGCGCGCCGCGCGGCGGCGCGCGAATGGTTGCGCAGCCGTGATTGGGAGCCGGACGAAGTTTTCCCGGACAACCCGGAGTCTCAGCCAAAGGGACTGTGGCAAGCCATTGATCCGAAGGCCATTGAGATTTGCGT
Organism: uncultured Ardenticatenaceae bacterium; assembly: GCA_964608255.1. GTDB lineage: Bacteria > Chloroflexota > Anaerolineae > Promineifilales > Promineifilaceae > Promineifilum. Next base: position 4,329 of record CAZSOD010000178.1, on the reverse strand, counting down.
GCGCGAATGGTATGCGCTGATGCTGGAGAAGTATGACCATATGCTGCCCGAGGAGACCAAGGTCGACCCGACGACGGCCGATCTGGCCGAGTTGCAGCGGCTGGCCAACGCCATCACGGTTAGTACCCACGTGCCGCTGCCCACTGTCGGCAAGGAGCGGCTCTACGACGGCAAGTCCGGGCGGCCGTTCGACCAGCCGGTGACCGTCGGCGTCATCCACATGATGAAGCTGGCTCACCTTGTCGAAGACAAGGCGCACGCGCGCTCGACGGGCCCATACTCCCTCGTGACGCAGCAGCCGTTGGGTGGCAAGGCCCAGTTCGGCGGCCAGCGCTTCGGTGAGATGGAAGTGTGGGCGCTGGAGGCTTATGGCGCGGCCCACACCTTGCAGGAGATGTTGACCGTCAAATCCGACGACACCCAGGGGCGCGTCAAGACGTATGAGTCCATCGTCAAGAACGAGCCAATCGAGGAGCCGGGCGTGCCGGCCTCGTTCCGGGTGCTGGTCAAGGAACTCCAAAGCCTTGGCCTGGCTGTGGAGGCTGTAACCGAGGGTGGGGAAGTCGTCCGCTTTGGCAAGGAAGACGACAAGCGCACCAGCCGCAAGTGGGCCGGCGACGACTTCATGGCCCTGGCGCGAGCCAATCGCTAGCGAAGAAACGGTATTTCGGCCGGTGGGGGGCTCCCCCACCGGCTTCGCGCGGAGGCATGTAAAGAGGCTCTCGTAAGCCTTGACAAGCTTGCCGATTCTGGTAAGATACTAATTCGTATGTCTAGCCGAACGAGGTAGCGACTTACATCGTCGTTACGAATCGAATAGGTCGAAAACGATGGAGGCCATCGCGAACCAAGTTCCAACGATGGCTTTCATATTGTCGGGTTGAGGCAGGGTGTTTCTGTCCCCTCCCCACTCTAATCGGTCGATTTCAATCGCATTTCACAACCGAATAGAAGGCGCGTCTGCTACTGCTGGTGATAAGGAACGAGTATTCGTCCCCTTCCGAGGCAGCGGTAAACAGTGCTTTCTGTCTGCCGGCAATCCCCGACCTTGTGTTGGGGCCGGCAACTGCGGCGCCGACGATTGTCGGCCGGGCGAAGAGACTCTCAGTAAGGAGAAACGATAGCGGTGCCTACAATTAATCAACTTGTCCGTAAAGGACGGAGTGTTAAATCGAAGAAGAGCAAGTCTCCGGCATTGCAGTACACCCTGAATTCCTTCAAACAGCGGCGTACTCGCCAGCCGATGGGCGCGCCGCAGAAGCGCGGCGTCTGCACCCAGGTGAAGACGATGACGCCGAAGAAGCCGAACTCGGCGCTGCGCAAGGTGGCCCGTGTCCGCCTGACCAACGGAATTGAAGTCACGGCCTATATTCCGGGCGAAGGTCACAGCCTGCAGGACCACTCGGTTGTGCTGGTGCGCGGCGGCCGAGTCAAGGATTTGCCCGGCGTCCGCTATCACATTGTCCGCGGCACGCTGGACGCTGGTGGTGTGGTCAATCGCAAGAAGGGCCGCTCGAAGTACGGCACGAAGGTTGGCAAGGGCCCGGTGGGCAAGACCTCGGGGAAGAGATAGGCTGAGCCGCAAGGCAGCAGCCGGGATTAGTGAGCTATGTCCAGACGAGACCGTCCTGAGAAGCGCGAGATCGCGCCCGATCTGAAGTACGACAACGTGCATGTGGCGATGTTTGTCAATCGCCTTATGTACGACGGCAAAAAGAGCGTGGCCCAGACCCTGATGTACGACAGCTTCGATATGATCGAAGAGCGTATGGGGCGGCCAGGTGTGGAAGTATTCGAGCAGGCGCTGCAAAACGTCATGCCGCAGATCGAAGTGCGGCCGCGACGTGTTGGTGGCGCTACTTACCAGGTGCCCGTACCCGTCGATCCCTATCGTCAGACATCATTGGCGATGCGCTGGCTGCTGAGCGCCGCCCGCAATCGCGGCGGCCAGACGATGGCCGATAAGCTGGCCAACGAATTTATTGACGCCGCCAACAACCAGGGCGCGGCTGTCAAGAAGCGGGACGATACGCACCGCATGGCCGAAGCCAACCGCGCGTTCTCCCACTTCCGCATATAAGGATTAGTACGTTCGAATGGCTGAGTTTTCGCTGGAGCGAGTCCGGAACATCGGCATCATTGCCCACATTGACGCGGGCAAGACGACGACGTCCGAGCGCGTGCTCTATTACACCGGCATGATCCATCGCATGGGTGAGGTTCACGAAGGAACCGCCACGATGGACCATATGGAACAGGAGCGCGAGCGCGGGATTACGATCACGTCGGCGGCGACGACGACTTCCTGGCTCGGCCACCAGATCAATCTGATCGACACCCCAGGGCACATCGACTTCACGGCCGAGGTGCAGCGTAGTTTGCGCGTCCTGGACGGCGGCGTCGTCGTGTTCGACGCCGTGGCCGGTGTCGAGCCGCAGTCCGAGACGGTCTGGCGTCAGGCTAATGGCTATAACGTCCCCCGGATTTGCTTCGTTAACAAGATGGACCGCATCGGCGCGGACTTCAAGCGCACGGTGGGGATGATTAAGAACCGGCTGGGGGCCAACCCTATCGTCATTCAGTATCCGATTGGCGAGGAGTCGTCCTTCCGCGGCATCGTCGACCTGTTGACGATGGAAGCCTACATCTGGATGGACGAAGACCTGGGCAGCGAGCCGAAGGTCGTCGCCGTGCCGGCCGAATTGGCGGCGGAAGTTGACGAGGCCCGCCACGCGATGGTGGAAGCCATCGCTGAGACTGACGACGAGCTAACGATGCGTTACCTCGAGGGCGAGGAGCTTGACGTCGAGGACCTGCGGGCGGCGTTGCGGCGGGCGACCATTCGCAACGCGGCCACGCCCGTATTCTGCGGCAGCGCCCTGCGCAACCGGGGCATCCAGCGCATTCTCGACGGCGTTGTCTTCTACCTGCCGTCGCCCCTCGACATCCCCGCCATTCGCGGCGAGAACCCCTACACGGGCAAGGAAGAAGAGCGCTCCGCCGACATCAACGAACCGCTATCGGCGCTGGTTTTCAAGATCGTCACCGACCCCTACGTCGGCCGCCTGGCCTACTTCCGCGTCTACTCCGGCGTCATCCGCGTCGGCGATTCGGTGATGAACAGCACCAAGGACAAGCGGGAGCGCATCGGCCGCATCCTGCGCATGCACGCCGACCATCGCGAGGACCTCAAAGAGGTTCGCGCCGGTGATATTGCCGCAACGCTCGGCCTGAAGACCACCTTCACCGGCGATACGCTCTGTGACCCCAAGGGGCCTGTCATTCTGGAAGCCATCGACTTCCCGGAGCCGGTCATCCAGCTGGCGATTGAGCCAAAGAGCAACATCGACCAGGACAAAATGGGCAATGCATTGCGCGCGCTGGCCGAGGAAGACCCGACATTTCAGGTTCAGGTAGATGATCAGACCGGCCAAACCGTGCTCTACGGCATGGGTGAGTTGCATTTGGAAGTGCTGGTCGATCGGTTGATGCGCGAGTTTAAGGTCGCGGCGAACGTGGGGCAGCCCCGCGTCGCCTATCGCGAGACGATCACCCGGCCAGTTAACAAGGTCGAGGGCCGCTTTGTCCGCCAGTCGGGCGGCCGCGGCCAGTTCGGCCACGTCGTCCTGGACGTTGAGCCGCTGGAGCCAGGCTCCGGCTTCGTCTTCGAGAACGGCATCGTCGGCGGCGTCATTCCCCGGGAGTTCATCCCACCGACCGAAGCGGGCATCAGGGAAGCCTTGCAGAGCGGCGTCTTGGCCGGCTATCCAGTGGTGGATATCAAGGCCAGGCTGATCGATGGCTCGTTCCACGAAGTGGACTCATCGGAAATGGCGTTTAAGATCGCCGGATCGATGGCGATCAAGGATGCCGTCCAGCGTGGCGCGCCCGTTTTGCTGGAGCCGATGATGGCTATCGAGGTCGTTGCGCCGGAAGACTATACCGGCGACGTCATCGGCAACCTCTCGGCCAATCGCGGCATGATCGAGGGCATGGAGTTGCGATCCGACGGCCTACAAGCTGTCCGCGCGCTGGTTCCGCTGGCGACAATGTTCGGCTACGCCACGCGCCTGCGCTCCATGACTCAGGGCCGGGGCACTTTTACGATGGAGTTTCATCACTACGCGCCCGTGAGCGAAGCGGTGGCGCAGGAAATCCTGCGCGGCCGCAAATAAGCGGCGCGGCGACGTGATCAAGAGCAATCATAGGGTTCTGACCTTAACGTTTTTCGCGGCCCAGCGCCGACGAGTTAGAACACAGGGGAAACCGTAACCATGGGCAAAGAGAAGTTTGTGCGCGGGAAACCGCATGTGAACGTGGGGACGATCG
>CAZSOD010000177.1:0-5765 GCA_964608255.1 uncultured Ardenticatenaceae bacterium | reverse complement strand
CGGCTGCCCGGCCGCAGCGCGGCGGCTTCGGGCGGCGGCGCGCCGGCATCGGGCGGCGGCCCGGCCACCCGCCCCGCCCCGCCAAAAGCCACATCGTCGACGAACAGGTTGCTGTTGCCGCTGCCGTCAGTCTGCACCTGAATCTCCAGCGCGACCGTTTGCCCGGCGTAGGCCGCCAGGTTGACGGAGCGGCCGACCCACGCGCCCGTGTTGTTGCTCTGGCAGAGGGTGTACTGGTCCACCACCGCGCCGTTGACGAGGACGCGGGCGAAGTCATAGTTGCAGTCATCCTGCGAGGCGATCCAGTGGTAGTAGGTCAGGTAGGGCTGCGCCGGTGGAACGGTCACCGTTTGCCGCAGGCGCGACGTCTCGTTGTTGTCGCCGCCCAGCCAGGCCGCCCAATTGCCGCTGTGGGGCGGCAGGTCGCCGGGCAACTGGTCGGCCGGGACGATGATCGGCCAGCCGTGAGTGGACTCCTCCGCCCAGGCAGCCGCGCCTTGCTCGAAGTCGCCATTGAGGAGCCGCGCCTGCGGCGCGGGCTGCTGGAAGACGATCAGTGGCATGTAGGCCGGCGCGTTCGTGATCAGCGTCGCCTCGCCGCTAAACAAGGCATAGACGCCCGGCACGGCGGTGTAGGCTTGGGCGATGGCGACAACGCCATCCACTTCGGTCGGCAACGACTCCCAACGGGTCCCATTCCAGCGCGCCACGCGCACGTTCGCGGCCGGTACTTCCATCGCCGCCAGATCGGCGAGGCTGAAGCTGGCTTCGATCTGCACGGGGGCGTTGAACGAGGCCACTGCGCTGCCGTTTGCCCGAAGCACGCGCAGGGAAAACGGGCGGCCCAGCATGAGCGCCGGCTCATTGGCGCGGCCGCGGCCGCTCGACGACGGCAGATCGTCGGGCACGTCGTAGCTCAGCGTCACCGTCGCCGTACCGTCGACCGCGCCGAATGGCAAATAGACCGCGGCGTCGCCCGCCGGCGTCGCGGCGCTGTTGCCGGTTTGGGGATCATAGGCAGCGGCGGCCGTCAGGTTCGGGTTGAAGGTGTAGTCGGTGGAGATCCCGGCGTCTGGAAAGAGCGAGGCGAACAGCCGGGCGGGGTCGGCGTAGAGATCGCCCTCGTACGTCGCGGCCGCGGCCGCCCGGTTGGGCACGAGCCACCAGAAGCCCAATCCCCAGGGCGTGCTGGCCTTGTTCTCGCCCCAATCGTCGCCCAGGAAATTGCGCTGATTGCGTGTATAGGCCTGCGCGCCTTCGGCCGTGCCCCTGATGGCGTGCAAATCGTTCACGTGAATGAGGTCATAGGCGACGTCGCGGTCGTTGATGGATTCCGGTAGGCCTGCCTCGTCACCATAGCGATAGATCACGCCATCACCGCCGGGGAAGGTGTAGCTCTCCTGTTCGCGCAAGCACCACGTGGCATGAGCCATCCGGTCGACGTGCACGTTTGTGGGGCGGCCCGAGGAAGTCGAGGCGCAGGCGTGGGGTGGAAACCCATGCTGCCGCGTGACCATATACTCCACCTGGAGCGTCTGGCGGTTCACGGCAATGGCGAACCCTTCCAGGTCGTTCTCGTGACAGCGGTCTTCTGTCTGCCCTGGCCCATCCGTGGTGCAGGCAAAATCGGGCAAGAGCGGGAAGATTTCGCCCCAGTCGCGCGGGTAGAAGAGATAGTACTTGAGGAAGTGATGGGTTTGGGTGGAAGCGGCGTCCCAGTACACGTAGGCGTCGGGCGACGCCGAGAACAGGTTCTGCCAGTTGTCGCGGCCGCTCCAGTTGCCATCGTAGTTAGCCCGGGTAATGAAGTCGCCGCGGCTTGAACGGCTATCGGTGTCTTGATAGATATCCGGCGCCATCTGCGCCGCCAGGGCGATCAGTTCACTTGACTCGACCCGAGCCAGCGTCGGGCTCACGGTCAGGCAGTTCTGCCCGAGCGTCGGGATGGCGGCGTAAGGCGTGTATTCGGGCGCGCTGATGTTGAGGCTGTACTGGCCAGGCGTCAGATTATCGAGCAGATAATGGCCGGAAGCGTCGGTGGTTGTGGAAACCTCCGCCAGGGAAGTCTGGTGAATGGCCCTGACGATGGCTCCGGGCAGGGTCGCGCCCGATGGCTGGAAGACTGTCCCCTGAATGCACGTCGCGCTGGTCGGGGCCGGGTCGCCGAACCAGACGTAGAACGTCACCCGCGCTGTCTCGCCCGGCGCGAGGTTGCCCAGATTGAACTGCTTGGCCACGGCCGGATCGCCGGGGCCATAGACATCCCGGCCCGCCAGGTCGCCATCGTCCCAGTCGTCGTAAATCTGCGTTCGCCAGTAGTCCACACTATGATCGTCGGACCTGGGTACGCTGGCGACGATGTTGCGGAAGTAGGCATCATCCCTGACGCCGATGTAGTCCGTTGCCGGGTCGTACCAACCGTAGTCGTCCGTATGGTCGCCGGTATAGGGGATGTCGAAGTCAATCGCCTGGAAGAAGCGCGCCCCGGCGAGGGTCGCGTTGGTCTTGTTGACGATCTCGTACTCGATCAAAAAGTAGCGGGCGTTGGCGGGCGGCATCGTGACCGTCCGGCGAATGCGAAAGTTGGCGTTGGAAAGCACGGCGCTCACGCTGCCGGGGCCACCGCCGGGGTTGTTGAATGGCTGCTCAATGGCCAGCGACGGGGACTCGACAGTGCCCTGGACCGGAGTGTAAACGGCAAAAAGCTCGTGGAAGTTGCTTTCGCCCCAGGAACCGGGCTGGTACTGGTACTCCCACTTGCGGGAGTCGCGCTCGCTGATATAGACGCGCAAGAGGTTGTTGCTCAAGTAGGCTTCCGCCTCGGCCGAGCGCGGCTCCGGCTTGACAGGCCCCGCCAGCGCGAGGTGACTGGACGTGATGAGCGTGAAGGCTATGGCCAAGGCGGCCAAAGCCAGGACGGAGAACGGGCGGCGCGTGTTCATTGGATCCCCTCCTTGGAGCGCAAGCACGACTGGCTACGGGATGGTACACCGTGTCCTTAAGCGTCGGTTGGGAAGTTGCCGGGAGCGACGGCCCTGGCTAAGGCCATCTTCAATATAGAATAGGGCACGCCCTATTCGCTGTCAAGCGCCTGCCCGACCCTTCGGCCCGCGCCCCGCACTCATCGACCCCTCACCCAGCCATTACACATTTTTTACCATTCACGACCAAACTATCAGCATGCACGTAGAGTGCATTGGGAAGCGGGAGACGCGCGGGGCGATGCCCTCCACCCCGCGCCGCGCCGCGCGGCTCCCGGTTCCCGTCCCATAAGTCATTTTCGCCCTTGCGGGCTGAACCAATGCGGTTCGCGGCGATCACGAACCGTTCTGTGCGGAGGTATGATGAAGACTCGTTTTTCGATTTTGTTCCTGCTGGCGGCCCTGATGGGCCTGTTGCTGACCGGCTGCTCGCTGGGCGACGACCTCGGCCAGGCGATCCGCGATCAGGTGGTGCAGGCGCTGCCCACAGCGGCCGCGACGGCCGTGGAGCCGGCCAATGATGCCACCGTGCAGCCGGTGAACCAGACCGACCCGCAGCCCACGGCCGAAGCGCCCTTTGTCGACGCCGACCAGGCCCAGGGCGAGGCGCAAGTCGTCCAGCCCGTGCCCGTCGCGGAGACGACGCAAGAGCGGCTGTACATCGACCTGTACCAGCGCGTGAACCCGGCCGTCGTCAGCGTGTTCATGCAGACCGGCAGCGGCTCGGGTTTCGTGATCGACCCTGAGGGCTACATCGTCACCAACAACCACGTCATCGCCGAGGGCGGCCCCATCGTCGTCCGCTTCCACAATGGCGACACGAAGGACGCGACACTGGTGGGCACCGACCCGCAGGCCGACATCGCCCTGCTGAAGGTTGACGCGACCGCGGGCGAGCTGTCGGCGCTGGCGCTGGGCGACTCCGACGCGCTCGAAGTCGGGCAGCTTGTCGTCGCCATCGGCAGCCCCTTCGGCCTCGACAACACCATGACCACCGGCATCATCTCCGGCCTCAGCCGCTCGCTGCCCAACGACCCGACGACGCTGACGGCCAACTACCAGGTGCCAAACGTCATCCAGACCGACGCGGCCATCAACCCGGGCAACTCGGGCGGCCCGCTCATCAACCTGGACGGCGAAGTCATCGGCGTGAATACGGCCATCGAGTCGCCGGTGCGCGCCAACGCCGGCGTGGGCTTCTCGGTGCCGTCGAACGTAGTCAAGATCGTCGTGACCCAGTTGCGCGAGAACGGCGAAGTGCGCTACGCGTGGTTGGGCATCGCCGGCGGCACGCTGACCCCGGAGATGGCCGACGAGATGAACCTCGACCGCGCGACGCGGGGCGTCATCGTCACCGATGTGACGGCGGGCGGCCCGGCGGCGGCGGCCGGCCTGCGCGGCGGCGACCCGCAGACCTTCCTGGGCGGCGACATTATCACCGGCATCGACGGCATCACCGTGACGGCGTTCGATGACCTGCTCGGCTACATCGTCCAGCAGACGACGCCGGGACAGACGGTGCAACTCAGCATCCTGCGCGACGGCCAGCCGCAAACGCTGAGCCTGACGCTGGGCGAGCGCCCGGTCGAAGTGGAGCAGCCGCAGTTCCAGACGATTCCCTAACTCATGATCGTTCCGCGCCGGGACGCCAGCACGTCCCGGCGCGATTACCGCGACGGTTCATGTCTTCCTCCTGGCCAAAGGCCCGCCGATCGGCAACGGCGGGCCTTTTGCTTGCCGGGAAGAAGGTGGTTTCTTTTCCTATATGCCCAGGTCGCGGGCCAGGATGGGGTCGGTGATCTGGTAGACCCAAACGCGAATGCCGTTGGGGTCGGCCACGGCGAAGGAGCGGTCGCCCCAGGGGTTGTCCTTCAGCTTGCGGGCGATGGGCACGCCGGCGGCCGCCAGGGCGTCATGCGCCGCGTCCGCGTCGGCCACGGCGATGCCCAGCATCAACTCGCCGCTGCTGAGCCCTTCGCCCGCAGCGCCCGGCTTCGCCGCCCGCAACTCCAGGCTCCGCCCCGGCGCCAGACTCAGGATCGCGCCGCCGTCCCAGGCCATCACCCGGCGCAGGCCGAGCAACTCTTCATAGAAGCGCAGGTTGGCCGCCAGATCGGCGACGACGAGCATGGCGCGGAATTCAAGGGGTTGGATCATGGCGTAGTTGTAACGGGTCGGACGGCAGTTGCCAAGTCAGCCGCTTGACAAACGCGCGCCGCCGCGCTATCATGTCTTCATGTCATATGATGACCATATCTCTAAGCCCTTGACCGTCCGGGCCATCAAGGCTCGCTACTACCTGATCACCTTCCTGGTCTGGTTCGCCACCGCCCTGCCGCTGGCCCTGATGGTGTTGCTGGCCCAGGCGCGCGGCCTGTCGCTGGCCCAGGTGGGCTTCGCGCTGGGCGCCTACTCGCTGTGCGTCGTGCTGCTGGAGGTGCCGACGGGCGGGCTGGCGGACGCCGTCGGCCGCCGGCGCGTGGCGCTGCTGGCCTTCACCCTGGCCGCGCTGTATAGCCTGGCTTTCCTCTTCGCCTTCAGCTTCCCCGCCCTGCTGGCGGCCATGCTGCTGTATGGCGTCAGCCGGGCGCTGTCGTCGGGCGCGCTCGACGCGTGGTTCATTGACGCGCTGCAGGCGGCCGACCCCGCCGTGGACCTGCAACCGGCGCTGGCGGGCGGGGAGACGGTGTCGCTGCTGGCCCTTGGCGCGGGCACGGTCATCGGCGGGGCGCTGCCCGGCCTTTTCCCCGGCCTGCCCGCCGACGGCGCGGCCGTGCTGACGCC
>CAZSOD010000176.1:0-5800 GCA_964608255.1 uncultured Ardenticatenaceae bacterium | reverse complement strand
GAGTTGATCGCCGCCGTGCAAGCCGGCGACCGGGCGCGAGTGGAGGCGCTGCTGGCCGAGGACGCCGCGCTGGCCAACGCCACCGACGCCAGCGGCGTGCCGGCGGCGCGGGTAGCCGCCTACTATGGCGAGCCGGCCATCGCCGACCTGCTGGCCGATACCGCCGGCGTGGAACTGGAGATTTGGGACGGCGTGGCGCTCGGCCGCATGGCCGTGGTCGAGGCGACGGTCGCCGACTGGGGCGACTTCATCCTCAACGAGTTCAGCCGCGACGGCTATACGCCGCTGCAACTGGCCTGCTTCTTCGGGCGCGAGGACATCGCTCGCTGGCTGGTGGGCAAGGGCGCGAGCCTGACGGCCGTCTCGCGCAACCGGATGGCTATCCAGCCGCTTCATGCCGCGGCCGCCGGCAATCACCTGGGCATCGTCAGGCTGTTGCTGGACGCCGGGGCCGACCCCAACGCCGTCCAGTCCGACAGCTTCCGGCCGCTGCATTCGGCGGCGCAGAACGGCAATGCGGCCATGGTCGCCCTGTTGCTGGAGCGCGGCGCGGACCCGGCGCTGCCCGATGACCGCGGCCGCACCGCCCGGGCGCTGGCCGAGGTGGGCGGGCACGGCGATGTGGTGGCTTTGCTATAAGCACCTCACGCCAAGATCGCCAAGGACGCAAAGTGAAGCCGGGTCTGATTCTTCCTGGCGCTCCTGGCGTGAGGTTTCTTGTGTAGGAGTGCTGTCATGTCCGATTTCACACGCTGTGGCTGGGCGGGGACGGACCCGTTGTACGTGGCCTACCACGACGAGGAGTGGGGCGTGCCGGCGCATGATGACCGGACGCTGTTCGAGTTCCTCATCCTGGAAGGGGCGCAGGCGGGCCTGAGCTGGTCGACCATCCTGAAGAAACGCGACAACTACCGCCGCGCGTTCGACGGCTTCGACCCGGCGGCCGTCGCCGCCTACGACGAGGCCAGGATCGCCGCCCTGCTGGCCGACCCCGGCATCGTCCGCAACCGGCTCAAGGTGCGCGCCGCCGTCCGCAACGCGCAAAGCTACTTGCGCGTCCAGCAGGAGTTCGGCCGCTTCGACACGTACGTCTGGGGCTTCGTCGGCGGGCGGCCAATCGTCAACCACTGGCAATCGCTACGCGACGTGCCGGCGGAAACAGCCGAATCGCGCGCCCTCAGCCAGGACCTCCAGCGGCGCGGTTTCACCTTCGTTGGGCCGACCATCATTTACGCCTACATGCAGGCGGTGGGGATGGTCAACGATCATCTGGTGAGTTGCTTTCGCCACGCGGAACTTGCCGGCTCGTAGCCGGCGCTCGCCCGTCCACAAACCCAAAGAAAAAGGGCGCCTCTCCTTCCAGAGAAGCGCCCTTTTCAATTAGGAGTTATCAATCCGGAACTCGGAATTCAGATCAACGTAAGCCGCCCATCTTCATTCCTAATTCCTGATTTCCCCTACGGGGTATCAACCCGCACGATGGTCGGGTTCGGCATGCCGCTCGCGCCGGAGTAGGCCACCGAGCCGAGGTACTTGGTCCCTGCGGCCAGGCCGCTGAACGTCAGGTTGATCGCCCCGCTCGCGCCGGTGGTGGCCGAGGTGGGCGCGTTGACGGTCATATTGCCGGTCGCCGCGCTACCGAGCAACCAGGTGAACAGCGTGTACTGCGCGTCCGGGCCGTCAGTGCCCCAACCCTGGACGACGACGGTGTAGGCGCCGGCGCTCGGGTTGACCAGGTTGACCTCTTCGGCCGACGTGCCCGAGCCGCTGCCGCCCACCTGGGTGGAGCCCAGGAAGACGCACAGGTCCAGGTCATCGTTGCCGTCGGTGTAGTCGTCGAACAGCGAGAACCGGGCATAAGTCGTGCCGGCGGGGACGTTCACCGTGTGCAACTGGGCGTTCGGCGACGTCAGCGAGCACGAACCGTCGGTGGGGTCGTCCACCACCGTGCGGGCTTCGGTGGTCGCCGCCACCAGTCCGCGCGCCGTGGCGCTGAACGCGCCCGTGTAGCCAAAGGTGACGTTGTAGTTGACGTCGCCGCCATTGCCCGACACCTGGGCCGGCGCCGCCAGCGCCACCGGGCGGACGACGATGGGCACGCGCACGTTGTGCGTGCCGTCCGACCAGGTCATCTGCCCGCCGGTGTAGCCGTTCAGCGGGGCCGTGGTGCGGGTGAAGGTGACGGTGAAGGTCTTTGACTGGCCGGGATTGATGGTGAAGCTCGTCGGATTGACGGCTGTGGTGAATCCGGCCATGCCAGTGACGTTGACGCTGTAGTTCGCCGCCGCGCTGCCGACGTTGGTCACGGTGCGGCGCACGGTCTGGACGCCGGCCATGTCGCCGATGGCGATGGAGGCGGTATTCATGTCGCTCGGGTCCAGCGAGTAGCCCGCGCCGCTCAGCGCCGCGCAGGTTGCCGGGTTTACGCCCGTCGTCGCGCCACAGAGGAAGGCCAGCCAGTCGTTGGCGTTCGAGTTGAAGACCAGGCCGGGGTCAGCGGCGCTATTGGGTTGCACATGACCAGCGCCCTGGCGGAAGATCAGCACCGGGTTCGTGTTCGGGGCCGGCGTGCCGCCATCCAGAACGTCGTAGCCGGTGGTCATGAGCGCCGACTTGACCATCATCGGCGTCCACGTCGGGTACTTGTCCATCAACAGCGCCGCCAGGCCGGCCACATGCGGGCTGGACATGGACGTGCCGCTGTAGAGGTTGAACAGCCGGCCCGCGTTGCCGGGAGGCGCCACCGCGGCCAGGATGTCCTGTCCGGGGGCGATGAGGTCAGGCTTCAACAGGTCGCCGCCGCCAGCGCGCAAGGGGCCGCGCGAGGAGAAGCTGGCCGTGAAGGGCGCGGGCGCGTTGTAGACAATGGTCGCGGCGTTGATAGTGGCCGTCGCGCCGGGCGTGGCGGCGTAAGCCTTGATCGCCAGGCCGTCGGCCTGGCTCACGTGGACGGTCGGCACGAAGTGGAAGTCGGCGTTCAGCGAGCTGTCGGGGCTGTTGTAGAGGATCATGCCGACGCCGCCCGCCTCTTGCACGGCCAGGCTCTTGTTGACGCGCGCCGTGACACCGCGCTTGCAGACGACGATCTTGCCGCTGACCTTGGCCGGGTCGAGGACAGGCACGCCGCCGTTGTCAACCGCTGCATAGCACAGTTCGACCAGGGTCGGGTCGGCCCCGGCCAGACCGGCCGCGGTCGAGTCGATCAGCGGGGCGGGGCCGACGGCCGTCGCCACCGACGCGCCGCTATAGGTGGCGTTGTTGCCCAGCGTCACGCTACCCTGGCCGTCGCGGTTGTGGGTTCCCGCAGCCACGGTAGTAAGCCACGGGCCGGGGTGGGCGACAGTCGAGGTGGTCGGGCCGCTGTTGCCGGCCGAAGCGGCGACGAACACGCCCGCGTCGGCGGCGTAGAGGAAGGCGATTTCCACCGGGTCGAGGAAGTTGGTCTGCGTCCCGCTGACAGAGTAGTTGATGACGTCGACGCCGTCGGCCACGGCCTGGTCGATGGCTGCCACCAGGTCGGAGGTCGCGCCGCTGGCGGTCGAAGCGTCTTCGGTCGACCACAATGCCTTGTAGGCGGCGATGCGCGCGCGCGGGGCGATGCCGCTGATGCTGCCAAAGATGGCCGCGGGGCCGGTGGCGGCGACGCCATAGTTGCCGCCGGCGGTCGAGGCCGTGTGGCTGCCATGACCGTTGTAGTCGCGGACGGAGTTAAACTCCCACGGCCGCTGCGCGTTGATGCCTGCGTCGCCGCCCCAGGCGGCGTTGAAATACTGCCCGCCGATGAGCTTCTGGTTGCAGAGTGCGGCGGTAAACTGCTCGCCGGGGGTGCATTTGCCGTGCCAGCCGGGGATTTGCTGGTAGACCAGCTTGCCCTGCGCGTCGCGGTCGGAGAAGCTTGGGTGCTCCGCCCAAATGCCGGAATCGACGATCCCGATGATAATGTTTTCGCCGGGGCCGGCGGTCTTCTTGCCGCCGTTGCCGCCTCCGCCCAATTGGTCCCACAGGCCGCCGGGCGCGCTCAGGCCCAGGAAAGCGGGCGTGGAGGAGGTGTCGACGGTGTAGAACTCATCTTTGGTGACGGCCAGGACGCCCGGGGTGCGGGCGAGCTGCGCGGCCTGTTCGGGCGTCAGGGCGGCGGTGAACCCATTGAAGGTGTAGACGTAGTCGTATACCTTGCGGCCGCCGACGGCCGCGGCCGCCTGGCTGTGTTTGCCCGTCAGAAAACCAGCATAATTGACCACCTTGCTGGCGCGCGGGTCGATCTTTTTGCCCGCCGCCGGTTGCGTGGCCGGGTAGCCGGCAATACCACCGTCATAGGCGACCACCGGGTCCTCGATCATCTGCACAATGTAGAGGTTGTTCTTGAGTGGACGGCCCTTGGCGGCCACGTCGGGATCGCGGCCGGCAAAGGCGGGTACGGCGGCCGCCAGCACAGCCACCACCAACACCAGAAGTAGCAGAGTCCTCTTCTTCATTGTCAACCTTCTAACGAGACTGTCGTGCTCAAAACACCGACAACGGGACGCGCGCCGTTTCCGGCCGCGCGTCGCGCTCCGCTTGCGAGCGCCAAACGGTCCAGTGGAAGTAGGGTTATGCGGATGTTCTTGAAGTCGCGGGCGTCTCCTCCAACCAGCGCAAATGACCCGGCGGGGCGAGCGTTCTCGCGCCCGTCGGGACTTGCCAGAGTTGTTGCAGGCAAGACCGGTAGCGGGCCGCGCAATCGAGGAAAGTCGCGCGGGACCCAAGGCGACACGATGGGCACTAGCGTCCTGCGCCGCCGACTACGACGTCGGTTTCCTTGCGTCGATCCTCGCGACGGTTTTCTGGCCTCGATCCCGGCGCTGCGGCGGCAACCACAGCGGCGGGCGCACGGTGGCTCAGGCTAACCGGCCTCGGAAGCAGCCCCATGTATAACCGCCACGACCACTGCCGGCAACGCATTTGAGTAGAAGGCGCAGTAAATTAAGTAGAGGCACTTGCATGGCATGAACCGCGGGTGAAGAAGTGACTAGGTAAAGGGGGCTACCGGCGCGCCGTAGCAGCCGTCGCGACCTTGAGCTCGGCCGGCCAAGCCATGCGGCGGTTGTCGGGTTGCTCATCGCGCCGGGTGGGAAGCCGCGCCGCGGCGTGGCCCGGTCGGCCAACGGGCCGCGGGCTACAGGGCCAGACGGTTCGCCAGGTCGGCCGCGCGCGAGAGAGCCAGTGAAGCGTCCTCATAGCGGGCGGCTCCGTGGGCCTGGGTCGTATGGTGGGCGATGAGGTTGAGCGCCCGCTCGCGTTTGATCCGCGCCGGGTCTTCCGGCGGCAGCGACTCGTCGGCCGCCGCGGCCAGGGCCACGATCTGGTCGACATCCGCCTCCAGGAAGCGCAACCGCTGGGCTTGCTCCGTCAGCAGCGCATAGCGGTCATCCACTTCGCGCTCAATGGCCTCCAGCTCGTCCATGAGCGCTTCCGCCTCGCGGCGGCGGCGAGCGGCGGCGAACTTCGCCTGGGTCGTCTCGAAGTCGGCGGCGCGCTGCTGGATGAAGTTGACGTGGTCGGCCAGGCAGGCCCACGGTGCGGCCGTCGCCAGGGCGGCATCGATGAGTTCCGGCAGGTGGGCGCGCAACGCCATGACCCGCTGCCGCGCGGCCTGGACGCGGGTCACCCACGGCGCGAGGATGCCCTCGAAAGCGGCCGCATCCTGCTGGAATTGGGCCAGCGCGTCCGGGCGGCGGCGGGCCTCGTCGGCGTCGGCCGCCAGCCGGGCGTAGCGGCGGGCCAGGGGGTCGTCGGCCGCCAGGCGCCGGGTGCCGAGCGC
>CAZSOD010000175.1:0-5804 GCA_964608255.1 uncultured Ardenticatenaceae bacterium | reverse complement strand
CGGCCGCCGCGCCGGGCTGCCGCTCCACGCCCTGCTCGGCCTGCCCGCGCCGCGCCCGCTGCCGACCTCATTCACGCTGGGCATTGACGAGCCGGAGGTCATGGCCCAGCAGGCAGCCGGGCTGTCCGGGTGCTCGGTGATCAAGCTCAAGCTGGGCGGCGCGGATGGCCTGGACGCCGCGCGCGTGGCCGCCGTCCGCGCCGCGCGGCCCGACGTGACCCTGTACGTCGATGCCAACGCCGGCTGGAAGCCGGCCGAGGCCATTCGCTGGATCGAAGAGGCCCTGGCTTACGGCGTCGCGCTCATCGAGCAGCCCGTCGCCAAAGATGACATCCTCGGCATGGGTTACGTGCAACGACACGTGGCTGTCCCCGTCGTCGCCGACGAGTCGCTGCAATCGCTGGCCGATGTGGAGCGACTGGCCGCCGCCGGCGTCCGCGGCGTGAACCTGAAGCTGATGAAGCTGGGCGGGTTGGCCCCCGGGCTGGCCGTGCTGCGCCGGGCGCGCGAGTTGGGGATGGGTGTCATGCTTGGCTGCATGGTCGAAACGGCCGTTGGCGCGACGGCGATGTCCCACCTGATGGGTCTGGCTGATTGGCTTGACCTCGACGCGCCGTGGCTGGTGGCCGACGATCCGTTCGACGGGCTGAGCTATGACGACGCCGGTCGCGTCCACGTTCCCGAGCGACCGGGCATCGGGGTTGTGCGACGAGGATAAAGAGCTCACACAGCGACCTTTGTTTCTTCGCGCCTTTGCGTGGGCTCCTTATTGCCTTACAGGAGAAACTCATGGACGAACAACTACTGGCCGCGGTGGCGGAGGCGCAAGAGCCTTTCGTTGACCACCGCTTTCAACTCGCCGAAATGGAGATTGTCCCCGGTGATGGTGGCTACCGCCTGCAAGGACGCGTGCTGGACCAGGCCACGCTGCGGGCCGTCGTCGCTCACCTGCAACAGCGCGTGCCCGATGCTCGTGTGATGGGGGATGACGTGCGGGTGTTGCGCAAGTCGCCGCCGGCGCTGCGCGTCGTGGCCACCAACATGACCGGCTTGCAGCGCGGACCATCGTGGCTCAGTGAGCAGCAGAGCCAGGTGCTGGCCGGAACACCGGTGGAAGTCCTCGAAGCGGGCGAGATGTGGTCTTTCGTCCGTTTGTCCGACGGTTATCTGGGCTGGATGTACAGCCGCTACCTGGGCGACGCGCCGGAGTTGGCAGCGACCCACCAGGTCGGCGCGCCGTTCACGCTGGTCTACGCCACGCCCAACTACCTGGCTCCGGTCGTCACGCGCCTCTTCGCGGCCACGCCGCTGGCCGCCGGCGTCCAGGAAAACGGCTGGGTAATGGTGGAAACGGTCGCGGCGAAGGGCTACGTCGACCCGATGGACTTGCGGCCATTGGGGGACGAGCGGCCGCTCGACGCGCGCCGCCGCCACCTGGCGCACCACGACGCCATGCAGTTCATCGGCGTGCCCTACCTGTGGGGCGGGACGACCGTCCACGGCATCGACTGTTCCGGCTACGCGCAGCTGCTCCACCGGCTGGCCGGCGTGGTCATCCCGCGCGACGCCGACGTGCAGTTCGCCGCCGGGCGGCCGGTCGATCCGCCGTTCCGGCCCGGCGACCTGCTCTACTTCGGCGCGCCGGGCGACCACCGCGCCGTCAGCCACGTCGGCGTCAGCCTGGGGCCGGAGATCGACGCCAACGGTTGGGGGATGATCCACAGCAGCCGTTCGCGCAATGGGGTGTACGTGGACGACGTGCAGGCGGTGGATTCGCTCCGGGAGCGGTTCCTGGGGGGGCGGCGGTTTCTGGAATAATCCGAGGTTGGAGGGTGCCAAGCGGACCTCGCCGGCGCTTAACTTGCCGTACGGAATACCGTACTATTCCTGCGCTTCGTTACTAAATGGAGGGCCGAATATGACCACGCTAACCGCTACGGAAGCGCGAGCGAACCTCTATAAGCTGCTGGATGAAGTTGCACAGTCGCATGAACCGGTTTTGATTACTGGCAAGCGAACGAATGCGGTGCTGATTTCCGAAGACGACTGGCGGGCTATGGAGGAAACCATTTACCTGCTCAGCGTACCAGGAATGCGCGAATCGATTGTGCAAGGGATGACCACGCCGCTAGAGGAGTGCGCGGATGAGGTCGAGTGGTGACTGCGTGGCGAGTCGTTTTCACCAAGCAAGCCCCGAAAGATGCCAAGAAGTTAAGCGCGTCCAACCTTCGGTCAAAGGCCGAAGCGATTCTTGAACTGCGGCGTGAGGGCCCCTATCGTACGCCTCCGCCCTATGAGAAGCTTATTGGGGACCTGAGTGGCGCTTACTCGCGCCGCATCAATGTTCAGCACCGCTTGGTCTACCAGGTAGTTGACGAGGAACAGACCGTCAAAGTGCTGCGAATGTGGACACACTACGAGTGATTGCTGTGTCTACCGCTCATACGGATTCAGCGCCGCGTTCAGCCCATCCCCCAGCAGGTTCCAGCCGACACTGAACAGGATCAGCGCCAGCGAGATAGGGATGAACGTCCACCAGTAGGCAAACGGATTGCCATTCAGGCCAATCACGTAGTCGCGGCTGGTGACAAGCATCGTCCCCCAGGCGACGTTGCCGCCGAAGCCGATGAAGATGAAGGCGCAGGCCAGGACGACCATACCGCCTACGTCGCGCGCGCCCAGGACGACGGCCGGGGCCAGCGTGTTGGGCAACAGGTGGCGCCAGATAATGCGCCCGCCACCGGCCCCCATCGACTTGGCCGCCTTCACATACTCCGTCTCTTTCGCCCGCCGAATCTGGGCGTTCATCAGCCGCGCATACGGCATCCACGAGAACAGGATGAAGGTGATCATGATCGGGTCGATGCGCTGCCGGTAGAGAAAACCCTCCCAGCCCACCAGCGCCATTGGGTCGCCGAACGGGTCGTAGATGTTGCCGTAGAAGGCGCGTTGGATGACCCACACGCCGGCAATGACCGGGAAGGCCAGGAAGGCGTCGGTCACGCGCATGGCCAGCAGGTTCGACAGACCGCCGACGTAGCCGCTGATGACGCCGATGACAACGCCGATGAGCGCTGTTGCCACCGTGACGACCAGGCCGAAGCGCAGCGCCGACCGGGAACCCCAGATAAGCGTGTAGTACACGTCCCACTGGTAGGAGGCATCCTGTCCGGGGGCGATGCCGTACTGCGGCATGTTCTGGATCTGCGGCGTCGTGCCCAGCGGGATACCCGGTCCCGGCGGTGACGGCTGGCGCGAGAAAGATTGGGTGTAGTTCAGGAAGGGCCAGGGGTCGTCCGGGTTGAGCGGCGGGGCCAGACGGGGCGCGAGGGCGGCCACGATCACGAACAACAGCACCAGCGCCAGGCCGATGAGGTTGGAACGTCTGCGGAGGAAGCGTCGCCAGCGTATCATGAGCAGTTGCCAGTTGCCAGTAGGTCAGTTTGTCGTTCGTCGTTCGTAACTACAGCTCCAGGCTGTCGCTGTCGATGCGCGGGTCAAAGAGGACGCGCAGAAGGTCGAAGATGAGGATAATGGGCAGCACCAGCAGGACGCTGATGACGGCAAACCCCATGACCAGAGGCGCGTCCGGAGCGACGAAAAAACCGCGCGTGATCAGTTCGGCCAGCCCCTTCATATTGAACACTGACTCAACGATGTACACCCCGGTGACCAGGTTTGCCGCCGACAGGGTCACAGTCGTAAACGACGGCCCGGTGGTGTTGCGGAACGCATGACGCCACTCCAGGTGCCGGTCCTTCAGCCCCTTGGCCTTGGCCGCCAGGAGGTAGTCCTTTGACTTTTCCTCGATCATCGACACCCGGGTGACCCGGCTGACCGTCGCCCAGTAGAGCAGGCTGAGCGTGAAGACCGGCAGCACCAGATGGCGCAGCGCGTCGACGACGACATCGGGGCGGCCGTTGAGCAGCCCGTCAAGCGTCAGAAAGCCGGTGATAGTCTTGAAGTCGCTGGTCGATAGCGTCAGGCTGTAGATGCCGGTGCGCCCGGGCGGAAACCAGCCCAGGCCGACGTAGAAGAGCGACAGCAGGAACAGGCCCAGGATGAAGGGCGGCACGGCCGTAGCGGCAAAGGCCGACAGCCGGTAGCCGCGATCGAACCGGCTGTAGGCCCGCCAGCCCGACAGGACGCCGGCCACCAGGGCCAGCGGCACGAGGCTCAGAACCGAGTAGAAGGTCAGTTCCGCCGTCACCGGCAGCCGTTTCTTGAGCAGCGGCAGCACGTCGCTGTTATAGGTCGGGCTGTAGCCCCAGTCGCCGCGCAACAGGTTGCCCAACCAGCGCGCGTACTGCACCGGATAAGGGTCGTTCAGCCCGTGCTCGTCGATGAGCCGGTCCATCACGTTCTGGAATTCCTCCGCGCTCAGGTTTGGCATCTTGGGCGGCAGGTAGAGCTGGGCGCGCTCCTCGGCCGGGGCGAGCATAACGATGCCGTAGAGGGCCGCGGTGATGATCAGCAGCGTGACCGGGATAGCCAGAAGGCGAAGGGCAAGGTGTTTGAAGAGAGACATTTTAGTGGTCAGTGGTCGGTGGTCGGTGGCGCGGCGTGACAGGCTGGCCATCGACCACTCGCTCTACGGCTCCGTACACGATGTCAGCATGGTCGGGGTGACGCCCTCGATCCAGCACTCGGCCGTCTGTCCGGCGTCGCCCTGAACCTGCATCAGGACATGGTTGCCCCATTGCCCTATACGGGCAAGGGCTGGGTTTGCGCCGAACTGCCCCCGGTGCTCGGCCAGCCACGCCGCCGCCGCGTCTGTCGCCTGCAAAGCGCAGCCACGGCAATCTTCCGGCAGCGGCTCCCCCGTGACGAGACTGCGTAGCCCGATGGTGTAGCTTGGCTCGGCGTCGTAGCAGTGCGACAACTGGTCGTTGATGACGCGGCAATAGAGCCACGCGCCGGGGAAGTTTGCGCCGACGACGACAGTCGAGTTGAGCGGATTAACGTCCACAATGCTGAGCGTGTAGTCCGCTTCCAGCCGGTCGCGCACGCCCCGCAGCGCGGTCACGTTCGGCCCGCCGCTGTCCTTCAAAGCGATCAGATCGCCCTGGTAATTGCGGGCGATCTCAATGGCCTGATAGGTCTGCTCAACGGCTGTCGCCGCCGGGTTCGACAGCATGCTCTGTGTGATCAGGCTGGCTAGAAAGACGAGCGGCACCGGCAGCAGCAGCGAGAGCCAGATGCGCCGGCCGAGCCGCCGCCCCTGGTCGGAGTCGCTGACTAGCCTTTCCAGCCGGTAGCCCTGAAGCAGCCCCAGCACGCCCAGCGCGAGCATAATCAGCAATCCGCCCAGAATCAGACCGCTTTGCCCGCCCCCCAGGGTGTAGGGATAGATGGTCCGGCCCCAGAAGCGCGTGTCGGCCAGCCAGACGACGAAGGAGCGGCCGTAATAGGGCAAGTAGCCCATAATCAGCATCATCGCCACTGCCATGGCCAGCCACAAGATGACGCTGACGACGTTGTTGGCGATGCGCGCCGTTAGCCAGCCGACCAGACCGCCCAGCGCGACGACAATCACCAGTCCCAAGAGCAGTGTCGGCAGGTAGAGAGGGCTGGGCAAGCGGGCAACGTGCAGCGCCTCCAGCCCCCACGCGCCAAGACCCAGTGCCAGTCCGATCAGCAGGCCGTTCAGCAAGCCAAGCCGGCGATAGATGGGTAGCGCGTTGGCTTCCGGGGCACTCAGGTCTAGATCGAACGGTTGCGCCTCAGCCATAGGACGAATCCTCCAATCAGCAAGGGGACCATGACGCATGCGGCGATGATTGCCAGTTCCACAGGGCCGAGGG
>CAZSOD010000174.1:0-5809 GCA_964608255.1 uncultured Ardenticatenaceae bacterium | reverse complement strand
TCCCACAGGGCGGGGAGGCCGGCTACGCCGATGGCGACGCCGACCGTGCCCAGCCGGAAGGGGCGGCCGTGGCTGTCGGTGATGACGACGCCGGCCGTCGCGCCGGTGGCGGCGTACAGCGCGGCGCGCAGGCGGGCGGCCGAGGCGTCCGGGTCAATGGGCAGCAGCAGCACCGCCTCTTCTTTGCCCCCGCCCGTCTGGACGTTGGAGCGGTCGATGCCGGCGTTGGCGCTGGTGAAGCCGAGACGGTGCCGGACGATGATCACGCCCGGCCGGACGCGCGACACCTCGACGCTCTCGCGCAAAATGAGCTCTACCAGCCGCGGGTCCTTGCCGGCTTGGGCTGCCAGCTCCGCCGCCCGCGCCGTAGGCGTCACCTCGGCCAGCCGCACTTGCCGCCCCTCGGCCTTGGAGATGATCTTTTGCGCGACAGCCACCACATCGCCGTCGCACAGGGTCAATCCGCCGCGGCCGAGCGCGTCCACCAGCAGCGCGGCGACGTCGTCCCCTTCGTGGACGTTCGGGATGCCCGAGAGGGCGGTTAGAAGCAAGTGTTCAGTGTTCAGTGGGTCAGTGGGTCAGTAAGCCAGTAGGCCAGTCGCCCAGTAGATGGGTTCAACTGATCTACTGGCTTACTGACCTACTGCCCTACCGCTACTCTTCCGGCAGGCCAGTGATGCGTATCCCCGCCCCGCTTATCTTGTGCCGGATGTTAATGCCCAGCAAGACGGCCGTCAGGCCTTCGGCGACGACGGCGTTGGCCAGCGCGCCGGCATTGATACCGCGCATGCCGGCGTCGCCGCACAGCGCGGCGACCACGTCCTTGTCGGCCGCTTTCTCGCCGCAGATGAGCACGTCGCAGTCGAGGGCGTGGTCCAGGTCGCGCAGGTGCGTGGCGGAGATATTCTGGAACGCGGCGACGACGGTCGCGCCATCGCCTAGTTGAAGCTGCGCTTCCTCGGCCGCCGACAGGCCGCTCGGCAGCCGCCAGACGCGCGCCTTGGGCTGGCCCAGCGGGGCGACGACAGTCACCAGCAATTTGCCCTGCACTTCGTCGCGCACGTCGGCCAGCGTCGCCGCCTGCGCCTCGTAGGGGACGGAGAGGACGGCGAGGTCGGCCGCGGCGGCGGCGCTGCGATTGTCCGCGCCGCTGATGGCCGCGTCAGGAAGGAGGGCGCGCAACTCTTCGGCGGCGCGCTCGCCCTTTTCGGCCGCGCGCGAGCCGATGATGACTTCATGGCCGGCCGCCGCCCAGCGGAAGCCCAGCCCGGAACCCTCTTTGCCGGTTCCTCCCAGAATGGCGATCTTCATAGTACGTTCCTCTTTTGAAGAGACGAGATACGAAACACGAGATGCGAATTCAAAAAGCGCGCCACGGCGGCTCTTCACTCGTATTTCGTATCTCGTATTTCGTATCTGTTAGTTACTTAGTTCGTTGAACCGCCGCCACACCTTCACCGCCAGCTCCCGGCTGCGGGCAGTGATGGCCTCCTCGTCCAGCGTCAGCAGTTCGCGGTCGCGCATCAGCACGCGGCCGCCGGCGATCGTCGTCGTCACCATGCTGCTCTCGAAGCCGAAGATGAGGTGCCACGGCAGGTTGCCGGCGGTCAGCGGGGTGATCGGGTGGTAGTCGACGAAGATGACGTCGGCCGCCGCGCCGGGAACGAGCTGCCCCAGCGGCAGATCGGGCCAGAACATGCGCGCCAGCGCGGCGTTGTTGTAAACGGCCATTTGCGCCACGTCCATGCCGTTCATGCGTCGCGGGTCGCGGTGGGCTTGCTTGTGCATGAAGTAGGCCTCTTTCCACTCGGCCCACATGGCGTTGCCCATGCCATCGTTGCCCAGGCAGACCGGGATGCCCAGCCGCAGCATGCTCTCCACCGGGGCCGCGCCGACGGCGTTGTTCATGTTGCTGCGCGGCTGGTGGGTCACCCACGTGCCCGTCTCGCGCAATAGGGCCATCTCCCGTCCATCGATGTGGACGCAGTGAGCGACGATGCTGCGCGGGCCAAGGATGCCCAACGCGGCCAACCGATCAACGACGCGGCGGCCGTGCTGCTCCCGCGAGTCGTACTCGTCCGCCTCATGCTCAGCCACATGGATGTGGAAGCCGGTATCTAACCCCTGCGCGGCCGCGACGCACTTTTCCAGCGTCCGGTCGCTGAGCGAGAGCGAGGCGTGGAGGCCGAATGTCGCCGCGAGATGGTCGCTGGCGCGCTCCCGCACGGCGTGGAGAAACCGCACGTTCTCGCTGATGCCCGCCTGCGCCCCCTCCGGGCCGTTGCGGTCGGTGACCTCATAGCACAGCGCCGCACGGACGCCCGCCTGCTCCACGGCATCGGCGATCTGGTCGAGCGAACTGTCGATGGCGTTGGGACTGGCGTGGTGGTCGACGAGCGTCGTCGTACCGTGCTTGATCGCGTCCACCAGGCTGACCAGGGCGCTGTACACCACATCCACGTCGAGCAGCGCCCGGTCGAGCCGCCACCAGAGCCGCTCCAGGATGTCGGGGAAATCCTTCGGCGCGGGGCCGGGAATGGCCATGCCGCGAGCGAACGCGCCGTAGAAGTGGGTGTGGGCGCAGATGTTGCCGGGCATGACGAGCTGGCCGCGCGCGTCGAGCGTCTCGGCGTCGGGGTAGCGCTCCCGCAACGCGGCCGACGGGCCGATGTCGTGGATGCGCCCATCGCGGGCAAGCAGGGCGCTGTTATCCAATATCTCGTTGGGATCGGTCCAAGTGACCACGCGGCCGTTGTGGATGAGGAGGTCGGTCATGAAGGCAATTCTAGCGGAAGGATAGGCAGGGGGCTAGGTCGTGCAAGACGAGTGTCGGAGCGGGTCTTAACCCCTACGTGTGGCGGCGGTTAAGGTTGGGTGCAATTGGCGCGTCGCTTTTGTATAATGACTGCTACACTGGCGCTGTTCTGATACAAATAGGTAAGAATCAATATCTCGGCCGCGTCTACGGCCTTAGAAGCTTGAGCAGAGAACTCTGAAGGAGACAAGAATAATGGCGAAGCCTCTTGAAGTTACCGATGCCACCTTCCAAAAGGAAGTGCTGGAGTCTGATGTTCCCGTGCTGGTCGATTTTTGGGCCGACTGGTGTGGGCCGTGCCGCATGATTGCGCCCTTTGTGAAGGAGATCGCGTCGGAGCAGGAAGGCGTGCTGAAGGTCGCCAAGGTTGACGTGGACGATAATCCGGCCGTGCCTGGCCGCTATGCCATCGTCGGCATCCCGACCCTGATGCTATTCAAGGGCGGCCAGGTCGTCGAGCGCATCGTCGGCGCGCAGCCGAAGGAGCGCATCCTGGCCCAGGTGATGCCGCACTTGGAGAAGGCCGCGGCCTAAGCGAAACGTAGCGAGATAGGGCGTTGTCCGGCGGACGACGCCCTTTTTTGTTTGGACGACAAGACCGCCGGCGCCAGATCATAGCCAGAAAGCCCTTTTGCCGTGGTCGGTGGTCTGCCGTCCGTCGTCCAGTCTCAGGAGAACGCCGCGCATGGACGTTGCGATCATGCTCGAAGGCCAGAACGGCCTGACGTGGCCGCGCTGGCAGCGCATCGCCCGCGCCGTCGAAGACCTCGGTTTCGCCGGCCTCTATCGCTCCGACCACTACACTAACGCCAACCCGCCCGATAAAGAGTCGCTGGAGTTGTGGGTGTCGCTGACCTGGCTGGCGAGCCACACCGAGCGCATCCGGTTTGGCCCGCTCGTCTCGCCCGTCTCCTTTCGCCACCCGACGCTGACGGCGCGCATGGCCGCGGCTGTCGATGACCTGTCGGGCGGCCGCCTGACGCTCGGCCTGGGCGCGGGCTGGCAGGAGCGCGAACACGCCAACTATGGCTGGGAGCTGCTCGACGTGGCGGCGCGCTTCGCCCGCTTTGAGGAAGGACTGGAAGTCATCACCCGGCTGCTCCAGAGCGACATGCCGGTGGACTTTACCGGCGCGTACTATCGGTTGCGCGACGCCATCTTGCTGCCGCGCCCGGCGCGTCCCGGCGGCCCCCCCATCCTCATCGGGGGGAACGGGCAGAAGCGGACGCTGCCGCTGGTCGCGCGCTATGCGACCGAGTGGAACGCGGTCTACATCGCGCCGGACACCTTTGCCGGTCTGAACCGGCAGCTGGACGAGCTGCTGATCGCCGCCGGACGGGAGCCGGCAGCGGTGCGGCGGTCGCTCATGGCGGGGTGCATCTTCGGCCGGAATGCGGCCGAGGCCGCGGCGCGCGCCGCGGCCCATGGCACGACAGTTGAGAAGCTACGCGCCGCAGGGAAAGTGGCCGTCGGGGACGGCGCAGCGGTTCGCGAGCAATTGGCGGCATGGGCCGCGGCCGGTGTGCAGGGGATTATGCTCCAGTGGCTCGATCTGGATGACCTCGCCGGCCTGGAAGCTCTGGCCGCGGCCGTACTTTGAAAGAGCTCGCGCAAGGAACGCTAAGGAAACAAAGGGCGCAAAGAAAAAGGTCTTGGCGTTCTTTGCTCCTTTACGTCTTTGCGTGAGCGTCCCTCTTCTTACTCCGCCGGCGGCTGCTTTTCGGCCGGCGGCTGCGATTGACCTGCGGTGAACTGGTTCGCCAGCTTCTCCAGTTCGTTGCTCAACCAGCGCAAGCCGCCGACCAGACCTTCCTGCGCCTTGCGAGACATTTCGCCCGTCTCGACGCGCTCTTTGGCCGCGGTGGCTTCTTCCTTCATGCGCGTCGCTGTCGGGCTTCCCTTGGCCTCGCGAAAGGCGCGCTCCACCTCATCGGCGAAGGACCTCATGCCGGTGCGCAGTTCCGTCTCCAACCGGCGCGCCTCCTCGCTGTTGAAGGCCGTCTGAAGCGTGTCGCCGAACTGGCGGCCGAGTCGCTTGAACTCTTCCACCAGATCGGCCGCCTCGCCGGTCTTGGCCGCCGGTTCCTCTTCGACAGGGATGTCGATCTTGATTCGTTCCTCGTTCTTCAACTGGTCAATGTTCGGGTCACTCATCGCTTGACGCTCCTCTAAATAGATTCACCGGGCATAAGGCGGTCATTGACGGACACCAGCGCGTTCTTTCGCGGCCGATCCGTTCAATCCGCGCTCGTCCATGTTGAATCCATTCATGACTTAACACGCTAGGAATCTATACGCAGGACCGCGCTCGCCGGTTGCGTTATTGAAGGCGGCGCAACGATAGATTATCAACAAACCAGCCATTGTTGGCGAGGGCATAGCGGCCGCGAAAGCCAACGCCCACGGTCATCTTCTGCGCGCCACTGACGGTGAAGGTGTGTTTCAGAGTGTTTTTCGTCAGGTAGTTGTTGGCAATCCAGCCCGTGCCGGTTGTCCCGGCGAACAGAGCCGCTTCGCCCGCGTTCGGGTCGCTGGGGGCGACCTTCCGGTCGTTCTCGTACTTTTCAAACACGTCGGAGAAGAAGTTGGCCTCCAGCACGTAGGTGCCCGGTTGCAAGTCCACGTCGGTCAGCAGACGCATGCTCAGTGCCCCTTGCTCGCGGAAGACTTTGAGCGTGGTCGAGCCATCGAAGATGTAGAGGCTATGCTCTTCCGGCGGCAGGAAGGCGGCCGGGAAAACGCGCGTGTCCGGTCGGACGTACACGTCCCACGCTTGAGAGCCGAAACCGGTTGGGCCCTCCTGGTATTCGACGCGCCAGCCGTTGGGCGCGTGGAGTTCGGCGATGCCGTTCTGGTTGCTAAAGCCCTCTTCAAAGGACGGGTTGGGCAGCAGGTTCTCGCCCAGCGTCGGGTTGGGCGAAAGGGTGGGCGGCGCGGCTGTGGCCGGGGGGCGGGTGGCCGCCAGGGCGGCCGTCGCCGGCGCGGCCGTGGGCA
>CAZSOD010000173.1:0-5814 GCA_964608255.1 uncultured Ardenticatenaceae bacterium | reverse complement strand
CACGCGCCGCCGGCCAGCAACGCCATCCCCACAATGGGCAGGACGGTGAAGGTGAAGAAGCTGCCAAGCGCCGTCAGCAGCGCCAGCGCCAGCCCCGCCAGCCAACGGCCGTCGAGCAAAGCGCCCAGTATCAGCCAGACGGCGAGCAGCGCCAGCAGCGCATAGGCCGCGTCGAAGCGCCCGGCGAAGACAAGCAGGGCCGGGAGAAAGACATAGCTTACGGCCGCCAGCCGCGCCGCCGTCGCCGGGTAGAAACGGCGGCCGATGGCGTAGAGAAGCGGCGCGCCCAGACCGGTCAGGGCGAGGATGATGACGCGCAGGCTGCCCGCCGCCAGTTGGGCTGTGTCCAGTCCCAGCAGCTCCGGCGCGGCGCAGTCGTAGCGGTGGATCCAGCGGCCGACGAAATCGGCCGCACCCGGCGCGCGGGCGAAGGCTCGCGCCAGGGCCCAGTAGGCCAGCGGCCAGCCCGGCGGCTGGGTGCGCACGTGAACGTCGGCATAGGTGGGCATCCGCGCCGCGTGCTCGCGGGCGAAAAGCAGCGGGTCTTCGATGCGCGCGCCCTCTTGCCAGAAGCCCGACGCGCCCAGCACAACCAGGGAGAGCGGCTGGTCGCGGTGCTGCGCGGCCAGAACCAGTTGCAGCAGCGGGGCCAGAACAACCAGGGCCGCAAGAAACAAGACGGTTCGCCGGCGCGTCCAGCCGCCCTCCCGCAGCGCCAGCGCTCCGGCGGCCAGGCCCAGAACGAACGCGACCAGCAGCCATGCGAAACGGTCGCCCATCTCCGGCACGCGCCGCACCCAGACCCAGTTGCTGCCGCGCAGCCAGCCGGGCCAATCGATGATAAGGCCGGTTACGTAGAGCCCCGTCAGCAGCAGTGCTATAATCGCCAGGACGACGGGGAGAGATGGAGGAATGCGCCCGGTGCGTGGCCTCATTGCCTTTGCATTCTAGCACGCTTGCGGAGTTGGCACAGTGGAGCCGAAGACGGACGACGGACAACCGACCGTAGATGACAGACCGCAGACCGCAAACGACGGCCCGCGGCCAGCGCGCGGCGGTCGAACGGCGTCCGGGATCCGTCGTCCGTTGTTCGTCGTCCTTCTCGCCCTCCTTCTCTTTGCCGTCCTGGTCATCCGCGCCGCCTGGCTGAGCGACGACGCCTACATCACCTTTCGCGTGGTCGAAAACGCCACGGCCGGTCTGGGGCTGCGCTGGAACGCGGCCGAGCGCGTCCAGGCCTACACCCATCCGCTGTGGCTTTTGGCGCTGCTGGCCGGGCGGCTGCTGAGCGGGGAACTGTACTATACTTCGTTAGGGCTGTCCGTGGCCCTGTCTCTGGTCGCGGCGGGGCTAGTCGCTTTCCGGCTGCGGGCCGGGTCCGCGGCGGCGCTGGGCGTTCTCGTCCTGTGCGGGTCGCGGGCCTTCGTGGAGTATTCCACCTCGGGACTGGAAAACCCGCTCAGCCACTTTTTGCTGGCGGCATTCCTCGTCGTTTGGTTCACTCGTCCGGCGAGCCAGCCTCGCATCCTGCTTTTGTCGTTCCTGGCCGGACTGCTGGCGCTGAGCCGAACCGACAGCCTGTTGATCGTTCTGCCCGCGCTGCTGCTGGCGCTGTGGCGCGCGCGCGGCGCGCGCGCGCTGCTGCTGGCGGCCGCCGGCTTTCTGCCGCTGGTCGCCTGGACGGCCTTCTCGCTGGCCTACTACGGTTTCCCGGCGCCAAACACGGCTTACGCCAAGCTGGACACGGGCATTGCCGCCGCGGACCTGGCCCTGCAGGGGTTGGCCTACCTGGTCAATTCGCTGCGCTGGGATCCTCTGACGCTGACCGCCGCCGGCGCGGCCGTTGCCCTGTCTCTCGCGTCGCGCCGGCGCGACGCCCTGGCTATCGCCGCGGGCATCGCGCTCTATCTGGTCTACGTCGTCCGCATCGGCGGCGACTTTATGACCGGCCGTTTTCTGGCGCTGCCGCTCCTGGCCGCCGTGGCCTTGCTGGTTGTCCTGGGCGACGCGCGGCTGCGCGGGGGGGCAGCGGGCGAGACGACGTCTCGCGCCCGTTGGGGAGCAACGGCGGCGCTCATTATCGGGCTTGCCCTCGCCGGCTACGTCCCGGTCTGGCGGGCGGGCAGTCCGACCGGCGACGCCGCGCGGCGCGACGGCGACATCGCCGATGAGCGCGCCTACTACCTGCCCAACACCGGCCTGTTTGCCGCGCGCGTCCTCCACCCCTGGGCCGAGCAGGGCCTCGTCCTGCGCGCCGCCGGGCCGGCGGTGATTGAACACGGCAACGTCGGCTTCCTCGGCTACTACGCCGGGCCGGCCGTCCACATCATCGACCGCAACGGCCTGACCGACCCGCTGCTGGCCCGGCTGCCGGTGCGCGACCCGGCCGACTGGCGCGCCGGCCACTACCGGCGCGAGGTACCGGCCGGTTACGCCGATACGTTGCGCGGCGGGCAAAACGTGATCCAGAACCCTAGCCTGGCCGCCTTCTACGAGCCGCTGCGTCTCGCGACGCGCGGCCCGCTGTGGGATCGCCGGCGTCTCGTCGCCATCTGGCGGCTCAATACGGGCTACTATGACGACCTGTTGCCGGAGCCTGGCGCTGGCTAAGGTGGCGCTGTTCTCGGCAGCGCGGTTATAGAGACGAGCAACAACGGCCACAGACGCTTTTGCCGCGGCGCGACTTTACGCCTGAAACTGCGCGTCTCTACCGCGAAATCGGCTGGACGGTGCTGAAGACGTAGTCCGCTACCGGCTCCATGTCCGGAAAGCCCTCATTCCAGGTGATGAACGCCACCGATACGGCCTGCGCCCCGTCGGCCGCCCACAGTTCCTTAACCGTCACCAGCCCGCTCTCGATCCGGTATTCCAGGATTTCACCCTCCAATCCCGAATCGGTCGCAAACGGCGTACGCGCCAGGAACTCGGCATCGGCCGTTGTGTTGGCGAAATTGGCCACCACGGCATCCAGTTCCGTCGCCAGCGAGGGCGGCGCGCCGTCCCGGCTCACCATCTTCGATTCGCGCACCAGCATAAACTCGCTGTCGCGGCTGATCAGGCATTTGGGCGCGTCCTGGCAGCGGCGGTCGTCGCCCGCGGCGTCACTCCAGGCGGCCGGGAAGTCCATCTCAAACCGGCCGGATTGGGTGCGATAGGTCCCCATCAAGCCGAGGGGCGAATCGTGGACGGGCGCGGCGGTCGGCTCGATGGGCATCAGGCGAAACGGCCCCGACGCGCAGGCGGCCAGGGATAGCAACGCGGCCAGCAACACGGCCGGGCCGAGCAAAAGGGAGCGGCGCTTGGTCATTGACGGCATAGGCGTGATTGTAGCGGCTGCCTGGGGAATGGCGAGCGGCCGTGGCGATCCGAGGCGAACAGCCACGGCGGAATGCTCGCAACCATGCCTTTCGATAGGCGCGCGGCGGCGGCCTTCGCCTTATACTGTCGGGAATGAACACGCCACCAATCGGGCGAAACCTGAACCCCTCGACGGTTGAAGAGGTTCTTGGCGCGGCGGCAATCGGGGCAAACATCTTGCTCAGCCCCCTGACCCGGCCCTGGTATGCGCATTGGGGAAGCACGCGCGACGAGCAGCAGCGGCCGCTGCCGGGCGACGACATCGTTTCCGCGCCGCGACTCGTGACCACGCGCGCCATCACCATCCGCGCCACGCCGGCGGGCATCTGGCCCTGGCTGGTGCAGATGGGTCACGGCCGCGGCGGTCTCTACTCCTACCAGAAGCTCGAGAATCTCGCGCGCTGCGACATCCACAACGCCAACCGCATCCATCCCGAGTGGCAAGCCCTTGCCGTGGGGGACAGGATCGGCTTCGGCCCTGAGCCATACCCGTTCCAAGTTGTGCGGGCCATCTACCCGGGCCGGACGCTGGTGCTCGGCTCGCCGCCGGAGGAAAAGGTGACAACGGCCAGCTGGACGTTCCATCTGGAACCCGTCGACGCGTCGCGCACGCGGCTCATCGTTCGCAATCGGGGATCGTTCGGGCCGGGCGCGGGCAACTTCATCATGTGGCGGGTCATGACCGACCCGATCTTCTTCGTCATGGAGCGGCGCATGCTCATCGGCATCCGCGACCGGGCCGAAACACGCTCGCCCGTTCCGGTCGCCGCCTGACCACGGCTTCATCTCATCCTCCATTGTGGCAACGCCGGCTGTTCGGCCCTGAACAGCCGGCGTTTGCGTTCGCGGGCGCGACCGCGGGCGCCAGAAATGGGCGTTCTCTATGGCTAGCGCCGCGACCAGGAAGTTGCTATGCTGATGGCCCAATTTCTCTGTCGGCGCAACCCTATTCCTTGGAGGCGGCATGAACCTGGTAGATGTCCTCAAGTATGGTAATCGAACCACCCTGCACGCGGTCGAAGGGCTTCCCCCGGCCGATTGGACCACGCCTGGCGTGTGCGGCTACTGGTCGGTCAAGGAAATCATCGATCATCTGGCGTCGTTTGAGTGCTTCCTGACCGAAGTCCTGGAGATCGCCGGCGGTCAGCGCGCCGGGATCGGGCCCTACCTGACCGAATGGCTGAGCGACGGCCAAGCGTTCAATGATAACCAGGTTCCCGCCCGCGCCGCGCTGACGGCTCAGGAGTCGCTGGCCGGGTACCAGGCCAACCATGAGCGCAACATGGCCCTGGCCGCGGGGTTGAACGCCAACGAGAGCCGGCGCGCCGGCTTCCTGCCCGAGTATGGCGCGGAGTACGATCTGGAGGACTTCGTCGCCTACACCTTCTACGGCCATAAGCGAGAGCATTCGGCCCAGATCGCCGTCTTTCGCGACCAGATCAGGCGCTAGAGACTTGGCCGACACCGGGGACCGCCGGCTTGGCGGCCCGTTTTGCATCCCCTCTTGACATCTCGGCCGCATGCCATATAATTTAGCCATGTCTAATTTAGACGAGGCTAAATTGACGCTTAGCCATGATGCACCTGATGGCGCGGAAGGTTGTTCGCCCGCCGTCCAGGACTATTTGCGAGCGATCTATGCTCTGACGCGGGATGCCTCCGCCGCGGCCGAGTTTGCGGCTACCGGCGACCTGGCCGGGTTGCTGGCCGTCCGGCCGGCGTCCGTCACCGCCATGCTCCAGAAGCTGGCCGCCGCCCATCCGGCGCTGATTGACTATCACAAAAGTCGCGGAGCGCGCCTGACCCCCGCTGGCGAAAAGGCGGCGTTGGCTGTCGTCCGCCGCCACCGGTTGCTCGAGCTGTACCTGCACCAGAAGCTCGGCTATCGCTGGGACGAGGTTCACGAAGAAGCCGACCGGCTTGAACACGTGATCAGCGCTGATCTGGCCGAGCGGCTGTCGGCCGCGTTGGGCCGCCCCACCCATGACCCCCATGGGCACCCCATCCCCGCCGCCGATCTTTCGCTGCCGCGCGCGACGGCGCAGCCCTTGGCGGGCATGCGACCCGAACAAGTGGCGGTGGTTGTCAGCGTGGCTGACCGCGACGCGGCAGCGCTACGCGAACTCGACGCTGTCGGGCTGCGTCCGGGCGCGCGGGTGCGCCTTTTGTCCATAGGCAGCGACGGCGCGCTGCGGGTGCGCGTCGGCGACGCCGGGGACTATGTCCTGGGCCGGCCGGCGGCCGACGCCGTGTTGGTGGCCCGGCCGCAGCCGGACCATCGGTGACGCTGGAGGGGAGCACCGGCGTGTTCGTTATCTTGGCCGGCGCACCCCACCCGCTGCCTGTTTGCCTGACGATGTATAGATCCTGCGCCGTCCGCACCAGCGCACCGCCTTCGGGGATCAACGTTACCAGCCAATAGTAGATACTGTGCCCGTCGCCACTCAGCTTCGGGTA
>CAZSOD010000172.1:0-5859 GCA_964608255.1 uncultured Ardenticatenaceae bacterium | reverse complement strand
GGCAGGCGCAGGCGGGCGGCGTAGGTCAGGGCGCTGCGCACCGGCAGCAGGCTGTGGATGATGTCGTCTTGCGGCACATAGCCGAGGATGCTGCGATAGGCGCCGAAGTTGCCGTACAGGTCATCGCCATTGACGAGAACGGAGCCGTCAGCCGGCATGTAGCCGCTCATGGCATTCAGTAGGGTGCTTTTGCCCGCGCCGCTGCCCCCGACGAGAGCGACGAACTCGCGCGGGTAGACCGACAGGCTCACGTCGCGCAAGATGACGCGCTCGGCCGCGCCGCCCCGCAGTCGCGCCAGCCCGCCGCCGGCGCGCACGCGGCGGTCAAGATGCAGGGCGTCGATGCGGTAGTTGCCGTTGGGCGCGTATTGGGCAAAGCCCGCCTGGTTATAGACGAGTTTAAAGGGGCCAATCTGCACCACATCCCCGGCGGCCAGGGTATGGGCGCTGGCCAGGAGCTGGCCGTTCACGAACGTGCCGTTGCTGCTGCCCAGGTCGCGCAGCACCGCACCTCCGGTCGTAGACCGCACCTCGGCATGGCGGCGCGAGACGGTGGGATGGTCGAGATGCACGGTGGCGGACGGATCGCGGCCGATGGTCGTCAGGTTGCCATCCAGGTCGCCGCGGCCGAGGCGAAGGGTGCCAGGGGATGCAACGGAGGTCTGGTGGCGAAAGGTGAGGCCTACGTGGTTGCCCTGCTCGTCGCCGATGCGAATGATGTCGCCGTCGCGCAACGTCCGCTCGGCGACGCGCTCGCCGTTCACCGCCGTGCCGTTGGTGCTGTGGAGGTCATGGATCCGGAAGCCGCCGTCACGCGCGGTGATGACCGCCTGCTGGCGCGAGACGACCGGGTTGTCGAGGACGAGGTCGTTGGTCGCGTCGCGGCCGATGGTGGTTTCCGGCCGGGAGAGGACAAAGACGCTCTCCGGGCGACCCGGCGTTTGCACCAGCAATTTCGGCGCGGCGCTGGTGGCGCTTATGGGCGAGGTGCGCGGCTCAAGCGGACGGCCGCACGTGGCGCAGAACGCGGCGCCCGGGCGGGTGAGCTGCGCGCCACAATGGGGACAGAAGTTCGCCATGCCGCCTGCTCCTCCTGCTTGCGTCTGCGGCGATTGCGCTTCGCCGTCAGATTCAGGCCATTATACACGATGGGCGGCGGACGAATAATCTGCTAAATCTGGCTCATCTGGAGGCACTGCCCGCTAGAACCCCGGCCAGCCGTGGCGCTGCTCCCGCCACACGTCGGCCTGGTTGTGATAGCCGTTGCGCTCCCAGAAACCAGGCTTGTCGGTCGCGCTGAACTCCAGCCCGCGCAGCCACTTGCCCCCCTTCCAGAAGTATTTGTCATCGGCGCGCTTGCCAGGAGTAACGCCGGCAACGCCGCGCAGCGGGTAGCCGTGATCAGGCGTCAGCGGCTCACCGTCAAAGTGGGTGGCCAGGATAAAGCCTTCTTGCAGGACGAACTCGATGGGCGTGTTGGTGGTGTAACCGTACTCGCAGTGCTGGATGACGAAGCGCGCTTCCGGCCGCGGCCGGATCAGGCCCTCGTCCACCAGCGTCTTGACCGAAACGCCCTCCCACACCGTGTCAAACTTCGACCAGCGCGTCACGCAGTGGATGTCCAGCGTGACCTGCGTGCGCGGGAGGTGGTTAAACTCCTCCCACGTCCAGTGGCGCTCGTCAGCGACGAGTCCAAAGACTCGGAAGTCCCACGTCGACAGGTTCACGCGCGGCACGGGGCCGTAATGAAGCACCGGGAACTTGATGGTGGCCGATTGCCCGGGTGGCAAACGGTTCTGCTCCTTCATGCGCTTTTCCAGATCGCGTCGCTCTCTCTGGTCAAACATCGTTCTTTCCTCCCAAGGCTGAGGCGGCCCCGGCGACCCGCGGCAACGGCCGGCCGGCTAGCCCGCAGAACTGCTCTCGCGCGGCGCGGCCTTCCGCCCGCGCTGCCAGGGCCAGCGGCCTTCCAACTCGACTTCCAGCGACCAGCTTAAAAACGTCCTGATTGCCACCAGGACGGCCAGGACGCCCAGACTTTCAAATGAAGGTTCAACGGCTACGCTCTTGATGATGTCGGCCGCCACGAGGACTTCCAGCCCCAGCAGCAGCGATTGCCCGATGCGGCGTCGGAACTCCCTGTATTCGCCCTCATCCCCGCGCCGGCGGCCGAAAACCCATGCCGACCAGCCGATGCCAATGAGAATGACGAGGACACCGGCGATGTCCATCAGCGTTCCGGCCAGGCCAAGGACACTGTTGATAAACGGGGTGGCAAAGCCAAACACGGGCAGCCCTCCCTGCCAGCTAGGCGTACCGGCCCAGTAGCCAGCGCGCATAATAGGCCGCCCAGTCGGCCCCCGGCGCGTTGGCCTTCAAGTCCCGATCCAGCACCACCAGCAGGTAGACCAGTTCGCTACGGCTGAAGCTGGCGTTCAAGAGCGCTCGCAGTCGCTCGCCCAGGTAATCGGCGTACCAGATGGGCCAGTCGGGGTCGAACCCGTCGGTTTCGCTGTACGCCTTATGGTGCGCGTCGCCCGCTTCACGGAAGAGGGCCGCTATGTCCTCAACTTGCTTCGAATCCATCAGCCTTTGTCCTCAATCGGCGGGCTACCTGAGCCGGTCGCTGCCGGCTCGCCCGTGAGCGCAGATGATACGCCAGCGCATCCGCGCCGCCAACCGCAGGCGTGGTTTGCTCAGGAGAAACGTATGAAAGGCGTGAAATCCGCTCCACGGCCGCGCCGCGGGGCTTCGTTCGTATTGGCCCGGCTTCCTATCAGGGCTACAATGTCGCCACTCGGGCCTCGTGTGCAGCGAGACCGGGATAAGCACGGCGATGAACCGATCAGTCCATTACAGGCGGCCGCGGGCGGCCCTGTTACTCGTCTCCATGACCGCGCTGGCGGCCGCAACGCCGTCCGTACGCCAGCAAAACCCGCCTAACCAGCTAGTTCCTCTCCTGCTGCTCGGCCTCTTTGTTCTCGCCGCGCTGAGCATTGTCGCCGTGGCCTTCCTGCACCAGGCGGCGCGCCGCAGAGCGCGGGCGGTAGCAGCCCCGCCGGGGGTTGTCGACGCGGCGGGTGTCCCGCTCGCGCCGCTCGCGGGGAACCTCGATGCGCCGCCGCCGGCCTGGCTGGAACTGGCGGCGGACGCCACGCGGCGCTTTGCTGTCGTCGAATTGCCCTTCACCATCGGCCGCGCCGCCGGAAGCGAACTTGTCATTGATGAGACGTTTCCGGACTGGCAGACCGTCTCGCGCGAACATGCTATCATCACGCGCCACCCGCGAGGCTATGTAATCGCCGATCGCGGGTCGTGTAACGGCTTGCGCGTGAACGGCCGGCTGACGCCGAAGAACCTGCTGCGCGATGGCTGTCAGGTGGCGCTGGGCGGTGTTAACTTTCGTTTCGTCGATCGGACGAAGCCGTCATAACCGGTGGGCACTATGAGCGACGTCCTATGTCCCAACTGCCAGTCGCCGAATCGCCCCGAGGCGCGATATTGTGCCCGCTGTGGGCGGCGGCTGGCCGCGCCGCCCGCCACTGTCGTGCTCGACGCGCCGACTCAGCCCGGCGCGCCGGTGGAGCATCCCACCGTAGTCCTGCGTGAACCTGCCGTGCGCGATGAATCGCCGCCGCGACCCGCGCCGGGCAACGGCCCGGCGACGACTATCCTCAACCGGCCACAGGCGCGCGAGCCGCTGCCCGAAGGCGCGTTTCTGGCCGACCGCTACCTGATCCTTGCGCCGCTTGATGCGGCTGGCGGGACGTTCGCCTACCGCGCCGAAGACACCGGCGCGGCTCCTTATGGCCCTGAATGCCTGATCAAGGAAAGCGCGGAACCGTCGGCGCTGGCCGGGGAACTAGCTGTCCAGGGCGCGCTGACCGCCGGAGAGGGGTTGCGGCCGCCCTATGACGCCTTCAGCCTGACGCTGGGCGCGGACGGTCCAAGGACATTCGTCGTTCTGGATGGCGGCCAACCGTTCGAGGCGCTGCCCTGGCCGGTGGAGGGCGCTCGAGCGCTGGAGCAGGGCGCGGCGCTGGCCCGTGGCCTGGCGGCCGTCCACGCCGCCGGTCTGGCTTTTGGCCCGCTCGACGCGCGGCGCGTGCGCGGCGACGAGCAGAGCCTCTACCTGGCTGACTTTACCGGCTGTAGTCGCGGCTCGCCGGCCGCTTATGACCGTGACGTGCGCGGCCTGGCGGCCCTGGTTAACAGGATGTTGACCGGCGCGGCCGAGAGCGAGGCGAACGCGCCGCCCCCCGCTGGCCGGCTGGCGGCCATTGCGCGCGGGCAAACGACGCTTACCGCCGCCGCGCTGGCCCGGACGTTGACCGAGGAGGCCGCCCGTTTGCGACGCCCGCGCAGCCTGGACCTGCGCGTCGGTCGACGCACCGACCTGGGTCGCGTGCGCGACCTGAACGAGGACAGCCTGCTGGCGCTTGAATTCGTGACCGCCAATAAGTCGCTCAGCCACCCCGTTGGCCTGTTTGTCGTTGCCGACGGAATGGGCGGGCACGAGGGCGGCGAAATTGCCAGCGGCCTGCTCGTGCAAACGCTGGCCGCGCAAGCGGATGGGCTACTGGCCGCGGCGAAGCCGGGCGCCGCGCTCGATGCGGGCCAGTGGTTGACCGATGCCATCCAGGTCGCCAACGCCGCCGTCTATGAGCGCGCCCGGACGACTGAGACCGACATGGGCACGACGGTCGTTGCGGCGCTGGTTATCGGCAACGAAGCGACCATCGCCCACGTCGGTGATAGCCGGGCGTATCGCGTTCACGCGGGCGGCATCGAGCCGCTTACGGTCGATCACTCGCTGGTCGAAAGCATGGTTGCTTCCAACCAGATCACCCGTGAGGAAGCGCGCGGCCATCCGCAGGCTAACGTCATCTACCGCACGATCGGGGACAAGCGGCAGGTGGTGGTCGATCTCGACCGGGTCACGCTGGGGCCGGACGAGAGCTTGTTGCTGTGTTCGGATGGGTTGAATGGCATGATGCGCGACGAGGCTATCCAGGCGCTGATCGCGCCGGCCAGTTCGCCCCAGGCTGCCTGTGACGCCCTCGTCAGCGCTGCCAATGCCGCCGGCGGCGAGGATAATATTTCGGTCATCCTGGTGCGCCTTGAAGAGATGGTATGAGGGCCGCGGATCGCTCCGCCGGCGCAACTACTGAAATGAGTGGAGTACGAATGGACGGACAGGAGCAACTGCGAGCCTATACCCTGCAAATTGTGGCCCTCGGCCAGGCTGCGCTGGCGGTCTACCGCCGCGGCGAGTGGCTGCCGGACGAACTGATCGCGCTGGCGGACGATTTGCTGGCCCTTGAAGCGCGCCTGGGCGCGGCCGCCGCTTTGCCGGAACCAGACGCGGCTCTGGCCACGCCGGAGGTTGAGGAAGCGGCTGCCGAGCCGTCTGACGAAGCGGCGGGTGAGGCGCAAGAGGAAGCCCCGGCCGAGAGTGTGGCCCTGGCCGAAAGCGAGACGGGTGACGACCTCGCCCCGCTTTTTGTGACCGTCGCGGCCGACGACGCTGATGATTGGCTGCAAGCGCTGGCCGCAGAGCCGGGGGAGCCGTCCCTTGCGCTGCCCGACGACGACATCCTCGTCCTTGACGTGGAGCAGGAACCGGGCGGCGGCCCGGCGGTTATCGACGAACCACTGACTGCACTGCCGCCGCTGGTCATCGACGCCGCCCGCGATCTGCCGCCCGAGGAGGAGTTGTCAGCGCCGGACGATCCCAGCATAGACGACGGCGAACACCCGATTCTCGTTGGGGCTGGCGCGCCGACTGTGTTTTCCAGCGATGTATCCGCCTGGCTCCCGGCGGCCGAGCCCGCGCCCGCCGCGCCGGCTGGCGATGCG
>CAZSOD010000171.1:2317-5869 GCA_964608255.1 uncultured Ardenticatenaceae bacterium | reverse complement strand
CCGGCCACGAACTGGCCCGCCGCCGCGACCTGCTGCCCGACGAACCCGACCACCCGCGAGCCGACGATATCTATTACAAGGTTCAGCTCGGCCCGTTGCAGAAGCTGGCCCAGCCCATCGTCAGCCTGCGCTGGCGGCGGCTGACCTTTGTTCATACCACCTGGGATCGCTTTCAGGACGCGACGGAGATCAACGATTTGTTCATCGAGGGCGGGCCCTACGTTGACCGCCTGTACGCGACGTTGAAGGAGCGCGGCATCCGCGCCGAGCGCGACTACCGGGTGGCCGAGGAAGCGCCGGCGTACGTCGTCGCCCTGTCGGTGCCCACCCGCGACGGCCGCGTGAACGTGCCCTATGGCGATCTGCCGGAGAGCGAGACGGCGGTGCTGTCTCTTGCCGACGCGCTGGTGCAAGAGATCGCGCGGCAGGGGGGCATCGCCCCGTGAGCGGCAACAGCGTCGCCGGCAACGACATCGCCGCGTCGGGTCACACGGGTCGCTTGCGGCCCGCGTGGGCGCTGGTTGCGCTGCTGGTATTCGTCGCCGCCGCGCCCTTCGCGCTGAACCTGGCCGGCGACGCGCAGGTTCATCTGGCGATAGCCGAGTCTTTCGCCCGGGGCCATCCCTTCCAGTACAACCCCGGCGGCGAGCGCGTTGTTGCCTCCACCAGCCCGTTCTGGACGATGTTGCTGGCTCTTTTCTACCGGCTGGTGGGCAATTGGACGCCGGCGCTGCTGACGGCGACGGCCGTGATCCTGTG
This sequence comes from uncultured Ardenticatenaceae bacterium, assembly GCA_964608255.1. Lineage (GTDB taxonomy): Bacteria > Chloroflexota > Anaerolineae > Promineifilales > Promineifilaceae > Promineifilum. The sequence continues at coordinate 5,110 of CAZSOD010000171.1, read as the reverse complement.
GCTGTCGGCCGGCTACGTCCTCTACCGCGCGGCGCGCGACCTGTGGCGGCTGCGCGGCGTCGCCCTGTGGGGCGTCGTCCTGCTCTGGCTGGCGCACGGGACCCTCGTCGCCAACGCCCTGGGCGGGCTGGAGAACGTGGCCGCGGCGTTGCAACTGTTGTTGCTGTACTACTTGCTAGGGACAAACGACGAACGGCGGATAACGGCTGACCACCGGCCACCGACACCTGGCCCCTTGCCCCGCTACGCCCTCATCGGCCTGCTCCTCGGCTGGGCGCTGCTGACGCGGCCGGATGGCGGCTTGTTCGCGGCGCTCCTGGTGGTCCTGGCGCTGCCGCTTGCTTCCTCTCCCGTGGGGAGAAAGTCTTCGGCGGAAGCAGGGCAGGCACGCAGGTCGGCCCCGACCCCATGGGGACTGGCGGCCATGCTGCTGGTGGCCGCGGCCGTCTTGCTGCCGTGGTTTGCATACCAGTACGCCGCGACGGGTCGCCTGCTAACCGACTCCTCGGTTGCCCGCCTCTACAACGGTCGCATGGGTTCGCTCATGCTCATCCCCGACCTGCTCTACCTGCACCCCAAGCCGCTGCTATCGCTGGCGTCGGCTTTCCTGCCGCTGGGGGCGGGGTTTCTGCTCTTCGCCGGGGCGCTGGCGGCGGCCTTCGTCCGGGCGAGCCGGGCGCGGTTGGCCTTCTATCGCGCCCGCTGGCCGGAAATCGCCGCAGTCGTGCTGGTGGTCGCCGGGTTTCTTTTCTACACCGTTGTCGTCGGCGCGGAGGCTTTCGGCCGCTACTTCCTGCCGCTGTTCCCGTTCTTCTTTCTGGCCGGCGTCGCCGGGTTGGTGTTGGCTTATGATCGTCTGGCCGCGGCCGGTCACCAACGCCTCGCGCTGGCCCTCGTCGTCCTGTCCAGCCTCTTCCTGGCCGCCACGGGCGCGCTGGACACCTACCGGCGGCTCGGCCCCGGCCGTTTCGCGCCGGCATCGGCCCTGGACGTGATCCGCGGCCCGGCTGACCGCCGCTACTACGCGGCCAACGTCCCATTTCTGATCCGCGCCCCAGCCCGCCGCGGCGCGCTGACCGACGAGTTCTTTGACGACCTCGGCGCGAGCGGCGCGGAACACGTTTCCATTGCCGTAACCGAGGTGCAGTTGCGTTACTTCCTGGACGACCGGGTGACGGTGCTGAGCCTCGACGGTCGCACGTCGGCCGACATCCTTCGCTACGTGGACCCGATCAGCGGCGTGCCCGATTTCGGCCGCTATTTCGACGCCGCCCGGCCGGACTACGTCCACGTGCGCCAGTGGTGCGCGGTGGGCGGCTGGCTGGCCGGCGTCTTTCCGTCGCGCATCCGTGACAACCTGGTGTGCGACTGGGAGCGGCGCGCGGCGGAGATGGCTCCCGGTGACGGTTTCGACTGGCACGGGCGGCGGGTGACGCTGGTCGCGCCGGATATCGTGCGGATTGACTGGGCTGGCCCGTAGTCGCGCTTGTCGAATGAAGAATAGAACACGGATTCGCATGCATGATACGAATTGGCTCAAGGCCCGCCGGCGGTAATTCGTCCCTAGGTGTCCCGTCCGCATTAGATTTTTCCAGCTACCAGAAGCGTTGAACGACAGGCGGAGGAACAGGGATATGACCGAACAGGAACGACCGGAATCGCCGCCCCCAGCCCAGGACGTGGGCGCGCAGGCGGGCGCGGCGGCTGAAGCGGCGGCCGCGGGCTCGAAGTATGAACCGGTGTGGACCTTCCGCGGCTACCAGATGCGGCCGTCGGAGTTCAACACGGCCATGGTCCACTACTACCGGGCCGAAATCCAGCGCTCCAACGTCTGGCGCACCCGGCTGGACACGACGACCAACTGGGCCGTCGTTACCGTGGCCGCCGCCACAACCTTCGTCTTTGCCGCGCCGGAAAACCACTGGGGCGTCTTTTTGCTGGTGATGTTGCTGGCGCTGCTCTTCCTTTTAATCGAGGCTCGCCGCTACCGCTACTACGAACTCTGGAGCATGCGCGCCCGGCTGATGGAGACTGACTTCTTCGCCGCCATGCTCGTGCCGCCCTTTGCGCCCCACGCCGAGTGGGACGAGACGCTGGCCGAGTCGCTCTTGCAGCCGGAGTTCCCCATCTCGCGGCTGGAAGCTGTCGGCCGTCGCCTGCGGAATAACTACCTGGCCATTTTCGCCATCCTGACGTTGGCCATCCTGCTGAAGCTCTACCTGCACCCGAGCGAGGCCGTGTCGCTGCCGGAGTTCATCGCCCGCGCCCACCTCGGCCCCCTGCCGGGCGCGGTGGTGCTGGGCGGGCTGGGGGCCTTCCTGCTACTGCTGCTTGCCGTCGCCCTGATCGGTCAGAGCCTCCACGGGGCCAGCGGTGAAGTCGTACCCAAGTACGATGTCGAGGATTTCCTGGGCGACCTGTGGCCGGGTAAGGACGACGAAGCTGCGCCGCCCGATCCCGCCTCGGCCTGGTCGCGGCTTAGCTACCGCTCGCGCCGCCCGTCACAAGCGCTGGCTCTGGTCGTGGCCGCCGACCCGCCGAAGGCGGCCGCGCAAATCGCCGCCGGTCTTGGCCGCGGAGCCACGACGCTCCGCGGCCAGGGCACGCCGGGGCAGCAGGAGCGCGACGTGCTGCTGGTTGCGCTGACCGTCACCGAGATCGAGCACCTCAAGGCGATCGTCCGTCAGGTGGACCCAAAGGCAATTATTACCATCGTCCCGGCCAGGGAGGTTGTGGGGGAGGGGGTTGTGGCGTTGGGAGAGAAGTGACCACATCAGCGGTTGCTGCGCAGCC
>CAZSOD010000171.1:0-2217 GCA_964608255.1 uncultured Ardenticatenaceae bacterium | reverse complement strand
TCGGGGTCGCCCGTCATAACGGTAGCGTCAAGCTCGCGGGCAAGGGCGGCAGCAAAAGCATGAGCATAGGCAATGGGATAGGCTGCCCTCAGGTGCGCCGCTTCGATCACCCGCGGTTGAGTCAGGGGCACATATCGGCAACCGTCAGCGTAGGGTTGCCATAGCCCATGTCGGCCAATGCGCCGGTCGCGTCAGGCGTGGCGGCTAGGCTCGCCTCGATCTGCTCGCACAGCGCCGCTTGCCCGTCAGGCCCTGTCCAACCGCCGATGAGTTGCCCCGCGGCCTGCGTGACCGGCGCGTCAGGGTAGTTGGCCTGGAGCCAGGCCAGCCGGCCGGCCGCCCGGTCGGCGTTGCCCTGCAACAGGTCGATGAGCATCAGCCGGAAGGCGGCGAAGCGGCTGACGTCGGTATAGACCTGCTCCGGCGTATAGCGAAACGGCTCGTTGACCAGCGCCGGGTCGTTGATCGTCGCCTCATAGAGCGCCAGCGCCCCATCCAGATCGCCGGCGGCCATCCGGTCGTTCGCTTCGTAGAGGACGAGGTGGCGGTAGGGCGTCGGGTCAAGGCGCGTCTCGGCCAGTGTCACCGCTGTCCCGTCCCAGCCCCAGATTTCGGTTCGCGTGCGGACGATGCCCGCCCCCGCCGAGCCAAGCAGGCCGCCGTGGACGACGAACTCGGCCGTCCCGTCGCCGTTCATGTCCTCGACGCGAGGCTCCGGATAGCTGATGCTGATTGTGTCGCCGGGGTCGTTCTCGGCCACCGGCGCGCGCCGCACCAGGTCCGCCAGACCGCTAGCCGTCTGCCCGATGACGCGGTAGTTGCCGAAACAGGTATTCGCGCCGCAGGAGTGGGCGTCGGTGATGAGTTCGGGCCGGCCGTCGCCGGTCAGGTCGGCCACGGCGATAATGGCCGGGGCGATGAAGTTATAGATGTCGCTACTCGGCGCGGCGTAGTAGCGGAAGATGACGCCGTTGCCGTTGACGATCCACAGGTCGCCCGGCGCGGCAAACGGGGTGGCCGGCAGCGACTGATCGTACAGCACCAGCACCCAGTCGTCTTGCAGGTCGCCGTCGAAGTCGGCCGCTCGCCAGTCGTCATAGCCGCGCTGCATGCCCGACTGCTGGAGTGCGGCACGCACGGCGGCCGGGTCAACGTGACTCTGCCAGAGCGCCGTCAGCCAGCCTTCCAGACTCTCCCAGTCCGTCGGCGCGGGAGCAAGCGGGCCGGTGATCGGCGTCGGCGCGGCACAGACCGTGCCGCAGCCGCCGGGGCAATCGCCGGTGGGGCAGGTGTAGCTCTCGCCGGGCGCGCAGGCGGGTGGGGTGCACATCAGGATCGGCGTCTCGGTCGTCGGCGGCAGGCCCGTGAGGGCGACCCCCGTGGGCTCGGCGGCCGAGGGTTCGGCCGCCGGCGCAGTTGATGCCGCGGTCTCGACCGTGGATATGATCTCCGTCGGATCAAACCCGACGCAGGCGACCAGCGCCAGTGGTAGCAATAACAGCAGCCGGAGCATCTTGCCCGGGCATAATTTCATCATGATTCCTTCTCCTCGCTATCCGGCGGCATGGTGAGGGGCGTTTCCTCCGGCGCAGGCGCGGTCAGGGGCTCATCCCAAACGAGAGCCGGCTCGTCGGTCGCGCTCTCGACCCCCGTCGCGCCTGGTAAGTCCGCAGCCGGCGCGCCCGCTTCGGCCTCCACCGGCGGCTCATCCGGAATGGCGGTCGCCTGCTCAAGCCCGTTCCCGGCCGGCGTCGCGACTGGCGCATCGTCACCCGGATCCCCGGCGATCGCCTCCGCGGCTGCCTCTTCCGGCGACTCAATCACCGTAGCGGCCGGCGGCCGGGCCAGTTCCAGCCGGAAGCGCAGGGCCACCCGGCCGAGCTGCACGCTGTCGCCGTGGCGCATCTGCCGCGCCGCCAGCCCCAACCGCTCGTAGTTCAGGAACGTGCCCGTTGCGCTGCCTTCGTCGTAGAGCCAGTACTCCTCTTCAGCGTTGCGTCGTATGCGGGCGTGCAGCCGGGAGACGCTTGAATCGTCCAGAACGATATCGACCTCGCCCGGCTGACGGCCGAGGGTAACATTGTCGGCTAGCAACTCGATCTGCTCTACCTGCCCCGCCGCCGACCTCCACTCCAGGATGGGCACATGACCGTCGCCGGAGGCGCGGGCCGGTGGCGGCTCGGGCTCCGGCGCGGGCGGGGTCGCGGACGGCCGCCG
>CAZSOD010000170.1:0-5903 GCA_964608255.1 uncultured Ardenticatenaceae bacterium | reverse complement strand
ATTGAAACCAGCTCATTAGCCAGTGCCAACCTGGCGGCGTCGGCTTCGCCCCTGAGGACGACCGGCGCTCACCGGAGCAGATCGCCCTCGAGCACGCCGCCGACTCTGAGGCGCGGCGCGGCGACCGGCTGTGGCTGGCCGTCCTGCTCGTCGCGGGTGTCCTGGCGCTGGCGCTGCTGGCCGCGGCGGCCGTCTATGCCCTGCCCGGCGCCACCGTTACCCTGCGCCCGGCGACGCTGCCCGTGCAGGCCATCGCCGAGTTGAATGCCGGCCCCATCTCGTCCGACGCCAACGCAGGCGCCGTGCCCGCCCGGCCCGTGCATCTACCCGTCACCTGGGAAGCGGTGGGCGAGAACACCGGTGAGGCGGCCCAAGCCTCCATGCGCGCCCTGGCGCTCCAGGGGTTGAGCACCGCCGCGCCGGACATGCTGACGGCGCGCCTGGCTCCGGGCTACTTGCTGATCCCTTCGGCCGTACACGTCGCGGTTGATGACGAGCAATTCGCGCCCCAGGGCGAGGCCACGCGGCTGACGCTCCGGGGCGAAGTGAATGGTCTGGCCGTGGCGACGGCCGACGTAGTCGAAGCGGTCTACGGCGAGCTGGCGGCCGCCCTGCCTCCCGGCTTCACTCTCGACCCGGCGACCGTGCGGCTCGAGCTGAGCGGGCCGGCCGGTTCCAGTGACGGTCGTTTTGTCGTTACCGCGCGGGCAACGGGAAGCGCGGCGCTGGATGGCGTCGCGCTGGCGAACGCGCTGGCCGGCCAGCCCCTGACGTCCGCCCGCGCCTACCTGGATGCCCTGCCGCTGGCCGAGCCGGCGGCGCTCGATGTGCAACCCGCGTGGTGGGCGCGCCGCTTCGCCCGCCTCCCCTTGCGCCCGGCGCGGATTCAGGTCGAGGCCACTCCGTAGAGGAATCAGCCGCGGATTGGGCGGATTTCAGAAGTTATAAGGCGGCAACAGCGAGTGTGAAACGTTAACCAACCGTAGCGCAACCATCCAGCGGGCAACTTCGTCCAGGGAGATAATGGAAACGACCGCTGACAGCCCACTCCCGACCGAGGACCGATTCACTAACCCACTGACCCACTGAACACTTCTCGCTTTTTACTGCTTACTTTTTACTGCTTACTTCTTAACTGCTTACCATGTCCCCACCCGGCCCTGTCATGGCCCTCGACCTCGGCGAGAAGCGCATCGGCGTCGCCCTCAGCGACCCGACGCGCACAATCGCCAGCCCCCACAGCGTCATTCACCGCAAGTCGCGCGCTGAGGACGCCGCCCGCTATGCCCAGATCATTGTTGAGCGCGGGATCACGCTGCTGGTCATCGGCCTCCCGATCACGCTGGGCGGCGAGGAAGGGCAGCGCGCCGCCTGGGTGCGCGATTACGCCGCGACGCTGGCAGAGCAGTTATCCGTGCCCATCGACTTCTGGGATGAGAGCCTGACGACGAAGGACGCCGAGGCCAGCCTGCGCGCTCAGGGGAGGCGCGGCAAGAAGCTGAAGGCGCAGCTCGACGCCGTGGCCGCGGCCCTGATTCTCCAGTCCTGGCTCGACGCCCAGCGCGAGGGGAGCGGCAATGACGCCTGAGCCGCCGGCCGGGCGTGGCATGTCGGCCGCCGGCTGCGTCTTGCGCATCCTGTTTGCCGGGGCCGTCCTGGCGGCGCTGGGCGCGGCCGGGTTGCTGCTCTACCGCGGCTGGCTGGCCGGGGCCGACCCCAACGTGAACGCCAACCTCGACCCCGTCCGCCGCGCCTACCTGCAAGTCTACCTGTCCCAGCGTGAGGCCGACCTAGCCGGGCCGGCGGGCACGGCCGCCGGCCCGGTGGAGTTCATCATCGCTCCCGGCGAAGGGGCGGCAGCTATCACGGCCAACCTCGTCACCGCCGGGCTGCTGAAAGACCCGGAGTTGTTTCTAAACTATCTCACCTACTACGGCCTGGACGGCGGGCTAGTGTCCGGGACGTATCTCCTCGACCCGCTGGCCACGATCCCCGAACTGGCCGACTCGCTCGGCACCGGCCGCTCGCAACGGTTGGAACTGAGCTTCCTGCCCGGCTGGCGCAGCGAAGAGATGGCGCATTACCTGCGCGTCGTCGCCCCGGCGCAGATAGACGCCGACGCCTTCCTCGACGTGGTCGCCTCGCGCCGCGGGTTGAGCGGCAGCTATAGCTTCCTGGGCGCGTTGCCCGAAGGGGCCTCGCTGGAAGGCTACCTCTTCCCCGGCGCGTATCCCATCGGCCGCGACACGACCGCCCCCGTCCTCGTCGACCTGATGCTGACCCGCTTCGACGAACAGGTGACGCCGGCCACGCGCCAGGCCTACGGCGCGCTGGGGCTCTCCCTGCGCGACGCGGTCATCCTGGCCTCGATCATCCAGCGCGAGGCGGCGCTGGACGAGGAGAAGCCGCTGATGGCCGCCGTGTTCCTCAACCGGCTGCGGGCCGGGATGCCGCTGCAAGCTGACCCGACGGTGCAGTACGCCCTTGGCTACGATGAGGCGAGCGCGACGTGGTGGAAAGTCCCGCTCTCGGCCGGCGACCTGCTCGTTCGCTCACCCTACAACACCTACCTCTTCGGCGGCCTGCCGCCCGGCCCGATTAGCAACCCCGGCCGGGCCGCGCTAGAGGCGGTCGCCAACCCGGCGGCCGTGGATTACCTGTTCTTCGTCCTCGACTGCGCCGCGGCCACGCCCGGCGCCCATGCCTTCAGTACGACCTATGACGAGCACGTCGCCAACGTCGAGCGCTGCCGCTAGGCTGGTCGCCCTGGCGCTGGCCCTGCTGTGGCTGGCCGGTTGCGCGTCGGTCGAGCCGGTAGTCAAGATCGGCCTCGTCGCCCCATTCGAGGGGCGCGACCGGAGTATAGGCTATGATGCGGTCTACGCGGCGCGGCTGGCCGTGCGCGAGATCAACGCCGCCGGCGGGGTCGGCGGCCGGCGCGTGGCCCTCGTGGCGCTGGACGACCGGGGCGACCCGGAACTGGCCCGCGACGCAGCCGCTTCGCTGGTCATCGACCCGGCCGTCGTCGCTGTAGTCGGCCACTACCGGCCCGAAACCACCGCTGCCGCGGCCGACCTCTACGCGGCCGCCGGCTTGCCGTTGCTGGCCGCCGGCGCGGCGCCCTTTGCCCCTGGCGATCCGGCCGCCCTACCCGACGGTTTTCGGGCGGCCTACGACGCCGTCACCCCTTTCGACGAAACCGCCGGACCCTATGCTGGGCCAACCTATGATGCCCTGGGCCTCTTGCGGGTCGCCTTAGCGCAGGCTGAGCAAACCCGGGGTGACGTCACCCGTGAGTCTGTCCAGGCGGCCTTGCGTGGATTAGAATATGAGGGCGTGACCGGGAAGGTCTACCTTCCCTGAGCGCGGCTGCCTATCGCCAGGAGCAACCGGATAATGATATTTAGACGCATTCTCGGCCTTCTCATGCTCTTGACCGCGCTAGCCATCCTGGCGTTCACGATTGCCGGCGGTGTTTACGTCGGCGGCGCATTGGCCAGGCTGGGCGATAGCTTGCAGACCAATCTGACGCTGGTGTCGGATAGCCTGGCCACGGCGCGCGAGACGCTGGTGCTATCGCGCGACACGTTCGGCGACGTTAACGGCGGGTTGGGCACGGCCATCGACGCGACCGCCAGCGCTTCGCGCACGGTGGCCGAAAGCCAACCATTGATTGAAAACATCACCACAGTCGTGACGCAGGAAGTACCCGAGGCGGTAGAGGGCATCCAGGGCGCGTTGCCCAACATGATTCAGGTCGCCGGCGTCATCGATCAAACCTTGCGCACGCTTAGTTCGGTCGGCATCGACCGCACCATTCCCTTGCCATTCGGCGGCTCGATTCCGCTCAAGTTCGACCTGGGCATTGATTATTCGCCCGTGTCGTCGTTTGACAGCTCGCTGCGCGGCTTCCAGACGAGCCTGAATGGGCTGCCCGAGAGCCTGCGCGGTCTGGAGAGCGATTTACAAACGACAAGCGCCAATCTGGCAACCCTTTCAACCGATCTGCAAGCAACCTCCGACAATCTGGCGACGATCAACGACCGCGTTGGCGCGGTCGTGCCGATTATCGATCAATACCTGATTCTCATTGATGACCTGAACACGACCGTCAGTCGCGTCAGCGCCGATATCGACCGTCAACTCGAAACCCTGCGCCTCGGGGCGATGGTCGGGCTTCTCTTCCTGGCCTTGTCGCAACTCGCCCCGCTTTACCTGGGCTGGGAGCTACTGAGCGGCCGGCGCGGACAAGCGAGCACCGCCTTGGCGCCAGCCAGCGCGGTTGTCATCACCCCGGAAACGCCAGCTAAAGTCACCGTCGCCCTTGACTCGCCGGACACCGTCGAGTTGCCCGACGAGGCGTGGACGCCGGCCGCCCCGCCGGAGGATCGTGAGCGCACCTGAGCTAAGGGGAACCCGCAACCACCGGCCGGGCCGGCTGGCCAGCGTTACGACCCTTGCGCGGACCGCCGGGGTTGCCGCGGCTCTAGGGGTGGGGCTGGCTCTGGCCGCGTGCGGGGGCGCGTCGCCGGTTGAGAACGCGCCCGGCCGCGCCGTGGCGACCGTGTCCGTGGCTGAGGCTATGCTGCCGACGCCGACGCTGGCTGTTCCGCTTTCCACCGGCGCGGCGGCCACGCCCGACCCGCTGCGCCCGCCCACGCCCGTCGTCATGCCTTCGGCCACGCCCGCGACCGGGGCCCCCGCGCCGCCGGCGGCCGACAACGCCCCCGTCGAGACGGCCGGGGAGGCGCAAGTTCCGCCACCCACGGTCGCCCCAACGCCCACCGTGACCCTGCCGCCCGACGCCACGCCGCTTGAGTTGCTGGCGCTGGGCCGCCAGTCGGCGGCCGAGGGGAATTATCCGGTGGCGGCGGCTTCCTTCCGCGCCGCCGCCGAAGGCCGCGACGAATTGAGCGAGCGGGAATGGGTCGAAGCCGAATTGGGCGCGGCCGTGGCCTTGTTCGAGGACGGGCAGCATGAAGCGTCGGCCGCAGCCCTCGAACGAGTGCTGAGCTTGCCTAACCCCCCGGCCACGCCCCTTGCCGGCCAGCTGGTCGCGCCCGTTGACCTCCACGATTCGGCCGCGTTCTATCTGGGCCGCGCCCGCCACGCCACAGGCGACTACGCCGGGGCCATTGAGGCCCTCCGCGCTTACGCTGGAAACAATCCCGACATGGCCGCCTACGTCCAGCCGCTTATCGCCGACGCCTTCTTGGCCCTTGGCGACGCGGACGGAGCCATCACCGCGCTGGAAGCGGCCAACGCCGGCGCGGCCCAGCGCTTCAAGGTTGTGGAAAACCGCATGCGGCTGGCCGCGCTCTATCTGGAGCAAGGCAACACCGCCGCGGCCGTCGCCCAGTACGACGCCATCCACGACCTTGCCCGCACCGAAGCCACGAAAGGGCAGATGCGCTATCTGGCGGGGCAGGCCGAACTGAGGGCCGGCAACACCGCCGCCGCCTATGAGCGTTTTCAGGCCGCCGTCAACAATTACCCCCGCGCCGCCGACAGCTACAACGCCCTCGTCGCCCTGGTCGACGCCGGGCAGCCGGTGGACGAATACCAGCGCGGCGTGATCGACTACTATGCCGGGGCCTACCTGCCGGGTATCGACGCCCTGCGCCGGGCCATCGACGCCGGCGCGGAGACGATGCCCAAAGACGCCCACCTCTTCCTGGCCTGGAGCTACGAGAAGGTGGGCGACCTGACCGGGGCGCTGGCGGCGCTGGATGCCTACGCCGCGGCTGACCCACAGCGGGCGCTGTTCGAACGAGCGGAGATGCTCCATAGGGCCGGGCGAACCGACGAGGCGCTGGCCGCCTATGACAAATTTGCGGCCGATTACCCCACGGCGAGCGAGTCGCCGGCGGCGCGGCGGGCCGCCGCCCTGCTGGCCGACGGCG
>CAZSOD010000169.1:4175-6166 GCA_964608255.1 uncultured Ardenticatenaceae bacterium | reverse complement strand
AGAGAATCAAGTCCATGTGCAAAGGGCTCTTGAATTGGTGGAACTCAACCGGCCCGATCGTTTGCAGATTGAGTGGGTCAAGTTTTCGTTAGTCGAACTGCAGGAGCAATATGACAAACTGGCACTGCTAAATACACCTGCTTTTCAAGGTATCTTTCTACACACCAAGTTGAATCACGTTGGCGTAATAATGGATCTTCCCTTGGGATTAGCTGAAACCCAAATACAGTTGAGCAAGGATTCCCTTCCACTAGAACTATATTACTTGTTGAGTCACCCTGCTATCAATGTATATTACGGAAGCATAGAGGTAGAACAAGTTGTGCTACGCGGTGGTGATAGTTGGGGCAAGACTGCTAATGCAAGGCACTGTACTCTAGGTTTCAAGGTAAGAGATAATTCTACAGGGCGATATGGAATGGTGACGGCTGGACATTGCGTAACTGAACTGGGTCTGCAAATTGGTAGCAGAGCATATAGTGGATCTAGGATGTTTGGGTATGTCACAAGATACATAGACGGGGCTAGTTCACCTTATGGTGCTGGAATTGACGCAGCATACATCCGCACCAGGCTCTCCGGCACAGCCACTGATGACGTTAACTACTTTACTTCCTATTTTGACGTCGTCGGAGAAACAGCGGACTATACCATCGGAAGAATACGTTGCTTCTCTGGCCAGGTGTCAGGCACCAAGTGCAGTCCTATAACCTGTCAGAACCAACAATTCACTTATAACGGTAGGTACTACACACGCCTGTTTACAATTGATGCGGATAATACTAATGGTGATAGTGGTTCACCAGTTTTCGAGGTGGTAGGACAAACGAATACGGCGAGAATAACAGGAGTCTTGATAACTCGAATGCGGGACGCGGTAGGCCAAAGTTCATGTTTAAATGGATGGGATGGCGGCGTGTCACGGTGGGAAGATGTCAAGAACTACCTTGACCTGTCTTTGGTTACGACTAGATAGAAGGACTGGGTTCGATAATGGGACATCACAAGCGCTTGGTGGTCTATGCAGTTGCTGTATTTACATATGCGGCACTTGTTGCGTCGACCGTGGCTTCCTGTGTTCCTTCAACAGGGCAGGTGGCAAGCAACAACGTGGAAAGTCAGCCGGTTGTAGACGTTGAGTTCGTGATCGAAGGAAAACCGTGGGTACTTGTAAGTTTCGTTGGGTCGGACGGACAACTAACCATACCGACTGAGCTTTCGCCTACCCTTCGCTTTGACAACGGCTCATACGAGTTTGATGCTGGCTGCAACCCCGTTTTCGGTGAGTATGAACTAGAGAACGGAGTACCCAGAATTAAGACGGTCGTAATGCGCTCTGTTGACTGCACGTCTGAAACCAACGGAGTAGAGGCGATGGCTCTCGAGAATGCGGTGGCCGACTCCATTGATAAGTGGACGGGTTTCGTGATCGTCAATGATGAGTTGCGGATCGGCTTTGAGGGCAACGAGGTAGTCTTCCGGCACGTTCCCGCTGGTTCCTGATCGTCTGCACCTATGCAGTTGTATTTCAGCACTTGCCCTTTGCAAATCACTTTCGAACAGTTGCCGACAACCAGGTGGTTGGGTTATGAACCAATAATTGGTGCCACTATCTCACTGCCACCTGTTTCACTTGCCCGTCCTTTTCTCCCATACTACCAACCCGGTTCCACCGTACAGGTAACATCGCCCATGCGCAAGCTGCTCCACAATGACCAGGGCCAGGTGAACCACCACGTCGTCGTCGCCCTCATCGGCGCGGCGGCGACGCTGCTGACGGCGATCATCGCCGGGGTCTTCGGGCTTATGCAGGCGCGGGCCAACAACGCGCCGGCCGCTCCCGCCGCCACTATCGCCCCGCTGACGGTCGAGATCGACGGCCCGGCGACCGCGCCGCTCAACGCGCAGACCTACTTCACCATCATCAGCGAGAACGCCGCCCGCGTGGAGTGGACCATCGCCGGCTTCGGCGGCGACGAGATCGACCCGTT
>CAZSOD010000169.1:0-4075 GCA_964608255.1 uncultured Ardenticatenaceae bacterium | reverse complement strand
AATGAAGCCCATGTCCTCGGCGGCCATCGTCCGGTGCTGCAAAACGCTACCCTCGCCCAGCACATCCTCGGCCGCGGCCCGGACGACGGCCGTCGGCTCCTCCGCGTTGACCACCGCGGCGACAATCGCCACTGTCTCCATCGTTGCCTTGCAGCCATAGGCGCTGGCCGTGTGGGTCGCCATTTCCAGGATACGCCGGTAGACCATGCGGTGGGATGGGGTGTCGTAGCTGCGAACGGTGCCCTTGAGAACGGCCCGCTCGGGGATGACGTTGAACGTCGTCCCGGCGTTGAACGCGCCGATGGAGACGACAATGCTGTCGTGCGGGTCAGTGTTGCGGCTGACGATGCTCTGCAGGGCGACGACGATCTGCGCCGCGGCCAGGATGGGGTCGGTGCAGAGGTGCGGGGCCGCGCCGTGGCCGCCGCGCCCCTCGACGGTGATGGTGAAGACGCTGGACGACGCCATCGTCGGCCCCTCGACAACACGCGCCTTGCCCAGCGGTACGGGCGACCACAAATGCATGGCCAGAGCCACGTCCGGCCGCGGATGCTCCAACACCCCCTCGGCGATGACCGCCAGCGCCCCGCCCAACCCCTCCTCGGCCGGTTGGAAGAGGAACTTGAGCGTGCCGGCTATCTCGTCTTGCCGTCCCGCGAAGAGCCGCGCCAGCGCCAGCCCCATGGCCACATGGCCATCGTGGCCGCAGGCGTGCATGACGCCGGGGTTGACGGAAGCATAGTCGTGGTCGCTCTCCTCCTGAATGGGCAGCGCGTCCATGTCGAAACGCAGCAGGACAGTGGGACCGGGCCGCGCCCCTTCCAGCAGAGCCACGACGCCCGTGTGGCCGACGCCGGTCTGCACTTCCAGGCCCAGGCCGATTAGTGTCTCGGCGACGATGCCCGCGGTACGCGTTTCCTGGAAGCCGAGTTCGGGGTAGCGGTGCAGGTCGCGACGGACGCGCACCATGTCGTCAAAGAGGTCGGCCGCCTCTTGTCTGAAGTTTAGGTATGCCATTATTGGGAACGCCTCTGTGTCAAGCGGAGCCAGATACCCATGATTCTAGTCGCGACGTGTTAATAGATGCATTACGGCGCAACAAGAGGCCCTTTGGCTCCAAGTCTGCCCAATACGGGTCTTACCCCTCGGCCAGGGCGCGCAACTGGAGGCCGCAGAGGTCGCGGATGCCGGCAGCGGCGCGGTCGAGCAGCACGTCGAGCGCGGTGCGGGGAAAGGGGTCGCCCTCGGCCGTCCCCTGCACCTCGACGAATTCGCCGCCAGCCGTCATGACCACATTCAAGTCAACCTCGGCCGCGCTGTCCTCGCCGTAGTCCAGGTCTAGGAGAACCTGCCCGCCAACCAGCCCCACGCTGACCGCGGCGATCTGGCGCTTCAGGGCGGCCGCCGGCAGATCCCCGGCTTCGATGAGCGGGCGCAGCGCCAGCGCCAGCGCTACCCAGCCGCCGCTGATGGCCGCGGTGCGCGTGCCGCCGTCGGCCTGCAACACGTCGCAGTCGACGGTGAGCGTCCGCTCGCCCAGCAGCGACAGGTCGAGCGCGGCGCGCAGGCTGCGGCCAACGAGGCGGCCTATCTCCTGCGTGCGTCCCTTGGGCCAGCGCTGCTCGCGCGCACTGCGGGTATGGGTGCTGCGCGGCAGCATGGCGTACTCGGCCGTCAGCCAGCCCTGGGGCGGCGTGCGGTTCTTCAACCACGGCGGCAAGCTGTTGTCGATGGTGACGTTGCACAGGACGTGGGTCTGGCCGAAGCGGGCCAGCACGGAGCCTTCGGCCCAGCGAGTGAAGCCGGTCTCGAAGGCGATGGGGCGTAGGTCGGCGGGGGCGCGCCCGTCAGCCCGGGCGGGAGCGGTCATCGCCCCTCCGCGGGTGGCGCGGACTCGTCGTAGGTCGGGCGATCTTCGTGCAGGGCAGGCGTCGCAGCCTGGGGAAAGGTTCGCGGCCGCTCGACAAGACGGCCGGTGACGTACTTGTGCAGGATGCTGGCCATGAGGGTCTGGTAGGGAATGCCATCCTCCAAGGCTATTTCCTGGAGAGCCAGAATGTCCCGGTTCGACATGCGGATGTTGACGCGCCGATCCTTGCGGAAGAAAGCCCGCGCAGCCTCCTGATATTCGGCAATTCGGGCTTCCATTTCAGGCACAGGAAGCCATTCACCCCTTTCATAGGATTCAAGGAGGTCACGTTCTTCCTCGTCCAGCTCTACGTTGAATACTTTGTCGTCGTCCATCACTTCTTGAGGCTCCTGAGATAATTGCGCGTTTCTACTCGGCTCGGGAAGATGGTTTTCAGAAACGTGACATTGTCTCTTTCAACAAACGGAACGAGATAAACGTAATCGCCCAGGCGAACGACAAACATGCGTTGGCCAGGATATCTCTCCTGGTTGGGATGTTCCTTTACCAAAAGTAAATCGCCCTGAAGGATGTGGGTCACAATCTCTTCAAAAGAAACCCCTCGCTCTCTTTTCAAGAGGTTGTTCTTTTCTTCATTCCATTGGTAGTTACGATTCATAGAGTATCACAACGTGTGCCTTTTGGCAACAGGCGCGGTGGGCTTACGGCTCCTCTGGCTCCAGGCACGACAGCGGAACCCAGCCGTCATACCCCGCAGCGTTCGTCGCCCAGAGCCAGCCATTGAGCTCCAACTCGCCGCTGACCACGTCGCCCGGCACGAGAGGCAACTCGGCCGCCGTGTAGTCGCGCAGCAGCACGCCGCTCTCCCCCTCGGCCCGCAACCAGCTTTCGGGAACCCACCCGGCGCGGCCGTCAGCGGCCGTGGCCCAGACCCAGCCGGGAAACTCGTCGTCGCGCCGCCCCAGCGCCAGCCGGTCGCCGGCCGCGCCGCGTAGTGGGTCGGGGTAAATCACTTGCCACGGCTTCACTGCCCGGTATTGCCGCATTCGCACCTGTGCTTTCCGCGTTGATCTGTTGAATCCGTGCCTTTTCCGTCTTGAGTTACTTGTCGGCCCGCACAAATACGATCTTCGTCGCCCACCCCACTGCCTGCTCCGCCAGTTGCTCGCGGAACAGCTTCTCAACCCGCTCGATCTCGGCCGCCGTCAGCCCGCCCGCCCGCAGCCGCTCGCGGTAGCTCGCCCGAACGCTCGCTCCCTCTCCCCTCGAGAGAGGGTCAGCAAGAGGATCTTTCTCCCCAAACCACCGGTCCAAATGCGCCGCCGTGATCAGCCGCTCCTCCGCCTGCGCCTCTACCGTCAGCCGCGCGTCCGTCAACCCGGCTGCTTCCAGCGCTGTGCGCAGATCGCCCTCATCCCAATTCACCAGCGGGTCGGCGGCATCGGTATAGATGGCCTCCTCGGCGGCGACTACCTTCTCGCGCAGGGCGTTAGCCCGGCCCCAACTGACAAGGTCATAGAGCCGCTGCGTGTGGCGCGGGATGGACTGGACGAGGGCCAGGCGGCCGCCGGGGAGAAGGCGAGCGGCGAGATGGGCCAGGGTGGTCGAGACCTCAGAGGTCTCGGAAGACTTGTGAGGTCTATGGGTAAGGATGTTGCGGCCGAGGATGCGGTCGAAGTGGACATCGCTCTCGCCACGCAAGGCCAGCAGGTAATCCAGTTCGTCGAGCGCGCCAACGAGGACGACCGGCCGCTCCACTTCCGGCAGACGCGCCGCTTGCTGGCGCAGCGCTTCGCCGGCCGTCTCGTCGGCGGCCAGCGCCCAGACGCCACCCTCCGGCGCGCGCCGCGCCGCCTCCCACGTCAGCAAGCCGCTGCCGGCGTTGGCGTCGAACACCAGGTGGTGGCGCTGGACGGCGGCCATATCGAACAGCCGGTCGCGCAGGACGGCCAGCTGCCGGCCGCTGCCGGCCACCGCCCGCTGGAGCCAGGCGTCTTTGGCGCGGTTGGTCGGGCTGGTCGTCAGCACTTCCAGATGGGGGTCGGCGTCGCTCTCCACCATCGCCGCCAGTTGCGCCTCGCGCCGCCGGGCCACGTCGTCGCGGATGCGCTGCTCGTAGCCCAGCTCGCCCGGCTGGTAAAAGACCTTCCCTTGCAACGCGTTGGGCAGGTATTGCTGGGCTACCCAGTGGTCGCGGTAGGCGTG
>CAZSOD010000168.1:0-6471 GCA_964608255.1 uncultured Ardenticatenaceae bacterium | reverse complement strand
TTGCCCAGCAGCACGCAGGCGTCGTTGGTCAGATAGCGCGTTGGGAAGTTGTCGGTGCCGTCGATGATGATGTCGTAGGGCGCGAATAGCTCCAGCGCGTTGGCCGAGGTCAGGGGGACTTCGTAGGTGTCCACCCGGACGTGGGGGTTGATGTCGAGGATGCGGTCGCGCGCGCTGGCCAGCTTCAGCCGGCCGACGTCCTTCGTGCCGTGGATGATCTGGCGCTGGAGGTTGGAGTAGTCGACCACGTCGTAATCGACCAGCCCCAGGCGGCCGACGCCGGCCGCGGCCAGGTACATGGCCAGCGGCGAGCCCAGCCCGCCCGCGCCGATGAGCAGGACGCTCGCCGCCTTCAACCGCTTCTGCCCGCTCATGCCGACCTCGGGCATGATCAGGTGGCGGCTGTAGCGCTTGATCTCTTCGTGGGACAGGCTTACGTCGGCCAGCGCGGCTGTGGCGATCAGGTCACGGATAGTCATGACGATCCTCTTGTGAGAGCAGTTGCCCGAAAAAGAGACGACAGACGACGGACGACAGACGACGGCAATCCGCTAGCCGCAGCTGCACTTTCTGACTGTGGACCATGATCCGTCGTCTGTCGTCCCGGCACAAACATAGCTGATTGTTCGACCACTTCCGCCAATTGCCGGCCGAGCTTGTTCGCGTCGGTCAGGCCGTAGTTGACGTGCCGGACGCGGCCGTCGGCGTCGACGAGCACCGTCGTCGGCAGCGTGAAGACACTGTAGCGCGTCGCCGTGTCCGGGTCGCGCTCGGCATCCACCCGCTCGATGGCCACGCGGCCGTCCCACTGCGCTGCGAACTGGTCGACGAAGCGCCCCTGCGTCGGGCAGATGGCGCAATTGTCGCTGCGAAAGTACAGCAGCGTCGGTTGTCCGGCGGCTGGCGCGGGCTGCATCCGGCGCACGTGGAGCCAGCGGAACAGATAGTACGCGCCAATGGCGGCGGTGGTCAAGACCAGGACGAGGGCGAGCCGTTCTAGCATGGCTTAACTTCCTTGCCGGATGGGACTGTGGGCGAAACCCGGCACGCCCAGCCGGTTCAGTTGGTAGTAGACGAAGCACCCGGCGCAGAAGCCCAGGAAGAGGTTCAGCGCCGCCAGCATGACGACCAGCCCCGCCAGCGCCCAGCCGAGCGTGGTCGCTCCGGCGAAGAGAGCGATGACCGCCCCGACCAGCACCACGCCGCCGAAGCCCTGGGCAAAGCGGTGCGGCTCCGGGTTGTCGGTGATCACGTTGGGCCGCACGAGGCCGGCCGGTTTCAGGACGCGGCCGTAGAAGCCCTTGAAGAGCGACAGCGACGGGACGGCCGTGCCCAGCAGCATGACCGCGGCGACGAAAACCACCAGCCAGACGGTATTGAGCACGAAGGCCAGGATGAGAAAGGCGATGATGAAGGCCTGATTGACTTTAAGAGCCGATTGATCAACTTTGCGAGTGGTTGTGTCCATGGTTCTCCTGTTATCCCCCGGCGACGGCCGGAATAATCATAAGCGTGTCGCTCTCGGCAACAGCCGTATCCGCCCCCTTCAGGCCGCGCACGTCTTCCTTGTTCAGGTAGACGTTGACAAAGCTGCGCAGCGTGTCGCCCTCGTAGAGGTGCGGCCGCAGTTGCGGGTGCTGGCGGGTCAACTCGGCCAGCGCCTCGCCCACGGTCGCGCCGTCGACGGCCACGACGCTGTTGCCCCCGGTGTAAGGGCGGAGCGGGGTAGGGATGCGAATCGTAGTCATGTGTTACTCCGTAAGAAGTTCATGCAAAGGCGCTAAGGAGCCAAGGGCGCAAAGGAAGCGTGCGTTTCTTTGCGTTCTTTGCCCTTTTGCGCCTTTGCGCGAGTTCATTCCTCTCTGATTGGTTCCTCCACAAAGCCGGAGCGGTCGGGTGAGAGCTGCCAGGAGCGGCTGAGCGCGGGCCGGCCATCCACGACCTGGGTAATCAGGTACGAGTAGCCGGCGAAGGCCGCCCACTCGCGGTCGCGCGGCGAGGCGACGGGCGGGTGGTCGGGGTGGCTGTGGAAGATGCCGATCACGTCCAGCCCCTCGGCCGCCGCCTCGAGTTCCACCGCCAGCCAGTCGGCCGGGTCGATGCGGAAGCGCTCCGGCTTCTCGCTCTCCACCGGCCAGGCGTTGGGCAGCGGCCGGGCCGCCCGCGCCACGTTGTCACCCTCTACCACCTCGCCCAGCAGCAGCCCGCAGCCCTCATGCGGGTAGCTGGCCGCCCCGTGGGCGCGGATTTCGGTGTGGAGGGCGGAAGTCAGAATCAACATAGTGGTCAGTGTTCAGTGTTCAGTAGGTCAGTCCTGGTCGTGAGTCGTTGGTCGATCGCACAGTGGTCTGTCGTCCGTTGTCCGTGGTCCACTGGCGGCGGTCGGCGGTCATTCCTGCCAGAACCGCTCGCTCAAATACTTATACCCGCTGTCGGGCAGCACGGTGACAACCACGCCCTCGTCCAGGTCGCGGGCCACTTGGAGCGCGGCGGCCACAGCGGCGGCCGACGAAACGCCGACGAGAAGGCCCTCGTGGCGGGCCAGGAAGCGAGCCAGCGCGTGGGCCTCCTCCGTGCGCACGGTCAGATTGCCGTCGGCCAGCGCCGCGTCGTAGATGCCGGGCACAATGGCCGTCGCCATGTGCTTCCAGCCTTCCAGACCGTTGAAGGGACTGTCGGGTTGCGCGGCGTAGCAGCGAATGGCGGGGTTCAGTTCGCGCAGGCGGCGCGTCGCGCCGGTGAACGTGCCGCTCGTCCCCAGCCCGGCGACAAAGTGGGTGATCGTGCCGTCCGTCTGCCGCCAGATCTCCGCGGCCGTCGTCAGGTAGTGGGCCTGCCAGTTGGCGGGGTTGTTGTATTGATCCGCATAGAAGACCGCCGACGGCCGACCGCCGACCGCCGACACTTCTCCGGCTGCGGTCAGCGGTCGGTCGTCGGTGGTCGCGATCCGCCTCGCCTCCCGAATGGCCCCATCCGACCCCTCCATCGGGTCGGTCAGGATGAGATCGGCCCCGTAGGCGCGCAGGATGGCGAGGCGTTCCGGGCTGACGTTCTCCGGCACGGCCAGGGCGACATGGTAGCCGCGCGCCGCGCCGAGCATGGCGTAGGCGATGCCGGTGTTGCCGGAAGTGGCGTCGAGCAGCGTCATGCCGGGGCGGAGCAGGCCGCGGCTCTCCGCGTCGCGGATGATGTGCAGCGCGGCGCGGTCCTTCACCGAGCCGCCGGGGTTGTACCACTCGGCCTTGGCCAGCAGGGACACGCGCGGCGACACGCCGTGGGCGGCGGCGGCGCGGTCGAGCCGCAGCAGCGGCGTATTGCCGATGAGGTCTTCAAGCCGGGCGGTTGTGGAGGCGGCCGGCTGCGCGGCCGGCGGAGCGCCAGGTAGAGCCCGCATCCTCAGATGCGGACGGGTGGCGGGTATCGGGTTGTCGCGTGTGGCAATCATCTCGAATCAGGTGTCCTGGTCTGCCGGCCTGTCCCATTCCGGAAACAGGCGCGAAAAAACGGTCGCAGTCTCCCCGGGGAGCGCGTGTAACTTGTCGTTACGCGCGAGGGTCGCCGCCACCGTTGCCGTCCGTAGACTCAGGCCCGCGGTGGTTGGCTACCCCCGCTTAAGACACCTGCAATGTTGCCGCATACGAATGTTCAACCTGATTTTCTATCAAAAGCATGAACAAAACTGTGGAGGGGAGTATAGCAAACGAGTTGCCTCTGTCAAGAGGGTAAGCAAGAAGATGGACTCTAGTCCGTTTGATTAGACCTGACAGGTTTGCCGAAAACCTGTCAGGTCGGTCCAGGTTAGCTAATGTGTCTAGCGGTGGCCGCCGCGCGCCGCTTCGCGCTCGCGGCGGGCACGGTCTATATAATGCCCGCAAATAGCTACGGAAAGCGGTAGATTCTCCGGCCCGGTAGGGCTATCAACACCCCCGTTCGGCAGCTAGATGTCCAATTCCTCGCCGGCCTCCCGCGCTCCCTGAGCCGCGGCCAGCGTCGCCAGGCCTTCGGCGATCATCTCTTCGCCCGCGGTGGCCAGCGCCTCGCTGTTGGCGGCCGCGGCCTCGGCCAGATCGATTCGCGCTTCGCCCTCGGTCACCTCGGCCTCGCCCAGCGCGCCGACCACCTCGCCCGTCTCGTCCATCGACTCGCTCAGCGCCCTCAATGCGCCGTAGCGCAGGATGTTGTTGACCGCCAGCTCGCGCAGGCGCTGGCTGCGGCCGAGCACGAAGTCGGCCAGCGTCTCCATCTCCATCGTCGCCAGCACGTCGCTGACGACCGCCAGCTCGCCGGAGATGGCCCCGATCTCCATCGCTTCCTCCACGTCCTCGTCGTTGAGCGCGGCGACGACGGCGCTCATGGTGCCGATGTCCTCCGAGGCAGCCAGCATGTCGGCCCCCTGCATCACGTCATTGGCCCCGGCCGCGGCCTCCAGTTCGCTGCGCGACGCGCGCCGGCGGGCGATGTACAGGGCGTCCTGTCCGCGGGTAAGCTGGCTGGACACGTTCGCGGCGGTGATGGCGGCATGGATCGTTTCCGGATCGGGCGTTGTCAGGGAATCCTGGGTGTCGCTCATAGATTTTCTCCTGTTCTGCGTTCAACCGGCTTAGGCACACGCATTATAAAGCCACGCAGTGACCGATTCAACACGGAGGGAGATGGGTCAAAGGGATTAGCGCCGATACAGAGGCGCTGCTTTCTCTGTCAATCTGTTGAATCCGTTTTGGGTTCAATTCAGCCTGGCCAATACATTGCTGATGGAGTAGACGATCAGCATCTGCGCCGGGCCATAGGTCAGCCAGATGACGTCGCCGATGAGCGGGAAGGTCAGGCCGCTGAACATGTCGCCGGCCAGGATGAGGTCGCTGAGGAGAAAGAGCGCCGCGCCGAGGGCCAGGGGGATGAAGCGGCCGTCGGCCAGGGCCAGCCCCGTCGCCAGCCCGGCCGTCGTCGCCAGCAGCAGCGCGTAGGGCAGGGCGATCCAGTGGATGACCGTGACGCCCTCGCCGGTGGCCGCCGCGCCGCGGTAGACAACGAGGAACCAGCCGACCAGCCCGATGAGAAGCCACACGGCCAGCGCGACCCAGCGGCGCGAGTCGTCCAGCCCGGCAGTGGCGGCAAAGCGCAGGAAAGCCGCGATATAGAAGAGGTGGCCCACGCCGAAGGCGGCGATGCCGCCGATGACGTTGCGGCCGCCGGGCAGCAGCCCGGCCAGCGCCAGGTCGCCGAGAAAACCGAAGGTCATGCCGATGGCGACGAGCAGCGCGTAGCCAGAGGCCGGAGTGCCACGGCTGAAGGCGTACCAGCTAAACGCGGCGACAACCAGCGTGGCCGACGAGGCCATGCGCGTCCAGGTTGGCATGCGTCGCGCCGCATCGCTGCCGCCGCCGAAGACGAAACCGCCGAAGAGCAAGACGGCCCACAAAACCAGGAGGCCGATGAGCCAGTAGCGCTGCCAGGGATAGGCTAGAGTATTGAACATGGATGCTCCCCTTTCAGGTCCTGAGGAAGAAACCACAGCTTACACAGATTGCCTCCATTGTCTCAAAAATCGGTGTAATCGGTGTAATCTGTGGTTCCTCTTCTGCGCCCGTCTCGGAGAGAAGGGCGAAATGGGGTAAAATCGGGCCGATGGAAGGGCGGCAGCAGCTCAGCGGCAGCGTCGAGCGCATTACCTACTATAACGAGGAAAACGGCTACACCGTTCTGCGCCTCCAGCCGGACCAGCGCGGCATGCTGCCCTACCCTCACGGCAAGCACAGCGACCAGTTCATCACCGTCGTCGGCAACCTGCCGGAGGTGAACCCCGGCGAGTGGCTGAAGCTGACCGGCCAGTGGCTCAATCACCCCAAGCACGGCCGCCAGTTCCAGGTCGAGTTGTGTGAGCAGTCCGTCCCGGCGACGACCGAGGGCATCAAGCGCTACCTCGGCTCGGGCATGGTGCGCGGCGTGGGCAAGGTGATGGCCGAGCGCATCGTCAACCGCTTCGGCGCGGACACGCTCGACGTGATCGACGAGCACCCCGAACGGCTGCGCGAGGTGCTGGGCATCGGCCAGAAGCGGGTGGACGGCATCATCAAGGCCTGGGCGGAGCAGCGGGCCATCAAGGACGTGATGGTCTTTCTCCACGGCCACGGCATCAGTACCCACCTCGCGGTGAAGATCTACAAGCAGTACGGCGACGAGTCGCTGGCCGTCGTTCAGTCCACGCCCTACCGGCTGGTGAAGGACATCCACGGCATCGGCTTCAAGACGGCCGACAAGATAGCTCAGGCTCTCGGCCTGTCGCCCGAAGACCCGGCGCGCATCGAAGCCGGCATCCACTACACCCTCAACCGCATGGCCGACGAGGGTCACGTCTACGCCCCGCAGGACGAGCTGGAGCCGGAAGCGGCTGGCATCCTGCAAGTCCCGGCCGAGAAAGTGGCGGCGGTGCTGGAGACGCTGGACAACAGCGAGTTGGTGCGGCGGGAGACG
>CAZSOD010000167.1:0-6472 GCA_964608255.1 uncultured Ardenticatenaceae bacterium | reverse complement strand
CTCGCGGCCGCGGCGGCCCTTGTTCTGCTGGTTGCGTGGGGCTTCGCCGCCGGGCTGCTGGCCCGTGTCCTGCCGTCTGGTGCGGAAGCGCCCTACGCGCCGCCGGATAGGCGGGCGCTGCTGGGCTGGCTGATCGAGGCCGTCTTGTTGGCGCTGCTGCTGGGGGCGCTGTTCGCCGCGCCGGAACAACGTGCCCGCCGCGCGCCGTTCGCCCTGGCCGTGCTGGCGCTGGCGGCGCTCTGGCTTGGCTCGCGCGGCTTGCCCTATAACCAGTTGACCACACCCGAAGCCTACTTCGATCTCCGCCCGCCCGCCGCGCGACTTATGGCCCTTGCCCGCTGCGCCGCGCCTGAGCCTTGTTCCAACCCGCCCGGCCGTTTTCTGAGCCTGTCGGACATTTTCTTTGACCCCGGCGACGCGGCCGAGATCGACAGTATTTATGCCGATCAGCTCGACGCGGCGGCGCGCTACGACTATACCGTGGCCATCAAGCACAAAGAGGTGCTGTCACCTAATCTGTCGATGGTCTTTGGTCTGCCGGCGATTGACGGCTTTGACGGCGGCATTTTGCCGCTGGCCGCCTACAGCGCCACTACGCGGCTCATCCTGCCGGAGGGCGCGACGACAACCGACGGCCGCCTGCGAGAGTACCTGTCTGCCGCGCCGGACGCCCGCTGGCTCAGCCTGTTCAACGGCCGCTACCTGATCACCGACAAGACCGGCGATGTCTGGCGCGAAGGGGTCTTCTTTGACCGGCAGCACCCGGTGAGCGTCGGCGACGAGCCGGCGGCGGTGGCCGACGTTCCACCGTTTGCCGCCACGGAATTATGGCTGTTGAGCGACGGGACGCCCCCGCCGGTGGAGATCGTCAGTGATACCGGGGCGTCGTGGACGCTGGCCGCCGCGCCACTGGCCGCGCCGGACCTCTACCGGATCGCCTTCCCCGAACCGGCCACGGCCGCCGCCATTCGCCTGCTGCCTTGTGCGGACGGCGCGGCCGGTTGCGGCGCGGCGGCGCTGACGCTGGTGGACGCCCGCGACGGCGCTTTCCAGTCACTCGTTCCCGCGCCCTACCGCCTCCTTCACTCCGGCGACGTGAAGATCTACGAGAACCTCGACGCCCTGCCGCGGGCCTTCATGGTCTACGACTGGGAGTGGCGGCCAGACACGGCCGCGGCCGTGGCGGCGATGGCCGCACCCGGGTTCAACCCGGCGCGGACAGCCGTTCTGACCGGCGCGCTCGCCCCGGCCGCAGACGGATCGCCGCCGGGCGACGGGCGTGGTACAGTGGAGATCGTGGTCTATGCGCCGGAACGCGTCGTTATGAGTGTGAACGGTGACGCGGGGCTGCTGCTGCTGGCCGACGCGCTCTATCCCGGCTGGCAGGCGACTGTCGACGGCGAGCCGGTCGTGATCTACGCCGCCGACGGCCTGTTGCGCGGCGTGTTCGTGGCCGAGGGAGCGCACGAGGTGGTCTTCACGTTCCGCCCGCGCAGCTTACATACCGGGGCGGCCGTTTCGCTGGTCGGGCTATTTACCGTCGCCATGCTGGCGCTCTGGGCAGCGCGCCTTGGCGGCGGGCGGCGATAATCTGTGGCTACCTCTTCCTCTGGCAATCGAAGGTTGGCGATCATGACCGCACTCCAGGCCTACATCCAACGCGTCTCGCCCATCAACTGGCGTGAGACGCTGCGCAATTATCTCTTTCTGACCATCGGCGCGCTGATCATGATGGTCAACTTCAACGTTTTTATTACGCCCAGCAACATTGCGCCGGGCGGCGTCGGTGGCCTGTCGCTCATTCTCAACCAGTATACCGGCGTGCCGCGCGGCACGGGCATGTTGCTGCTCAGTATTCCCCTCATTGCCCTGGGCTTCTGGCAGCTCGGCCGCTTCCGCTTCCTGGTGCGCACGCTCTACGTGACGGTGTTCTATACCCTGGGCGTCGACGTGATGGCTCGCTTTTTGCCTACCACGGGCATCGTCGACGACCTGCTGCTGACCGCCCTCTACGGCGGCGTGCTGGGCGGCATCGGTTACGGTCTTGTGCTGCGCGGCCGGGGCATGGTCAGCGGTACGGGAATCATCAGCCGCGTCATTCAGGTTCGCACCGGCATCCCGGTTAGCCAGCTCTACGTCTTCATCGACGGCATCGTCATTATCGCTCTCGGCCTGACCTTTGGCTGGGAGCGGGCGCTCTATGGCATGATAATGCTCTTTATCATGGGCCTGGCGTCCGACTACGTGCTGGAGGGGCCGAGCGTCGTCCGGGTCGTTTTCATCGTCACCGATCACCCCGAGGCGGTTGCGGCGCGATTGATGGAGCGGATGCGCGTGGGCGTGACGCGCTGGGAGGGCGAGGGGATGTACACGGCCGAGGTGCGCTCCGTCCTGTTCTGCACCGTAACTCGCCCGGACGTGGAAGGATTGCGGGCCGCGGTGGCGGAAGTTGACTCGGCGGCGTTTGTAGTTATCGGCCAGGGGCACCAAACCCGTGGGGGTGTGGTGCGGCCGGGCGCGCGGCCGAAAGTGGAGGCAGTGGTCAGCGAGGAAGTGACGGGCGAAGCAGTGTAGGTTAAGCGTCGCTCAAGGGGCGTGCATCGGATGGCGGCTTCGGGTATCCTCTCCGGTCGTCGGAGCCCATGCGCGAACGTGAGGGAGACAGGAAAGCGGAGTGTCCAAATTGCTCGGTCGAATCATCGCCGCCGTCACACTGATCTTGCTGGTTTTGACCGGTTGCAGTCTGTTGGAACCGCAGCCGCAACTGGTCATCCCGACGCCACCGTCACTCACCATCCCCACGCCCGAGGCGGCGACGCCGGCCATGTTCGTCGCCGACGCGGCCGGGCAATTGGTCACCGACCCGGTCAGCGACGTCGTACCGACTCTTGATCCCGCTATTGAGGCGCTCATTCAGGAAGTTTCCCAGCAGCAGTTGATGGCCTATGTCCGCCAATTGGAGAGTTTCGGCACGCGCAACGCCTTCAGTGACAGCCAATCGGAAACGTTCGGCATTGGCGCGGCCCGGCGCTGGATTTTCAACGAGTTCGTGCGCGTGGGGAATGGCCGGCTGACGGTTGAGTTCCAGGACTTTCCCCTGGCCTATAACGGCTATGTCGCCAACCAAAGCAACGTTGTGGCGACGCTGCCCGGCAAGACCAACCCCGACGAAGTCATCGTGCTGATGGCCCACTATGACAATCGTCCGGTGAGCGACACCGACGGGGTCAGCCGGGCGACGGGGGCGAACGACAACGGCTCGGGCGTGGCCTTGCTCATTGAAACGGCGCGGATCATGAGCTCGCGTGACTGGAACCAGACCATCGTCTTTCTGGCGACCTCGGCGGAGGAGCAGGGCTCCTATGGGGCGCGCTTTTTCGCTGAAAACGCCTTTCTCGACGGCCGGCAGATCATCGCCGGGCTTAATTACGACGCGGTCGGCGGCCGCGCCGGCATCCCGCAGCACGTCCGCCTGTTCGCCTCCGATTTCCTGACCTCGATCCACGGCGCGCTCGGCCGCTACTACGAATACGTCGGCGGCCTTTATCTGCCCACGTTCCCGGTTGTCATCTACGACGCGCTCGACCGCGAGGGGCGGTGGGGCGACCACCGCGAGTTCGTCCGCGTTGGCTTCCCAGCTATACGCGTCATTGAGTCGGTGGAGGACCCCGACCTGTTGAACAGCAACCGCGACACGTGGGACCTGATCGACTACAACTACTTGCAGCGCGTGGCGCAACTCAATACGGCCGTCGCCGCGAATCTGGCCGGCGGGCCGAGCCAGCCACCGCCCCCGCTTGTGGCCGCGATGGCTGAGCCCGGCGCTTTCCTGCTCACGTGGCCGGTGACGCCCGATGCCGCCGGCTATGCCATCTCCTTCCGCCCGGTGGACTCGGCTTACTATCCGACTTTTCGTCTCGTCAAGGCCGTTAATGCCGGGAATGTTGCCCTGACCGGACTCGACCCCGCTATCACTTATGGGGTCAGCATCGCTGCTATCAACGACCGCGGGCTGGTCAGCGGCTTCTCGGTCGAGCAGTTCATCGGGCCCAATGCCGGCGCCTACAACGCCCTCGCTTCGAGCGTACAGTAGTTACTCCACAACCGCGTTCAGGAGTGTGGTCAGGTAGTAGACGCGGGAAAGAATGGGGCCGGATTCGGCGTAGTCGGCCAGCCGCGGCTGGCCGTACTGCTGGACAATGGCGGGGATGAGCTCCAGTTGCCGCACGCCGTTCCGGTCGAGCCAGACG
Source organism: uncultured Ardenticatenaceae bacterium (assembly GCA_964608255.1). GTDB lineage: Bacteria > Chloroflexota > Anaerolineae > Promineifilales > Promineifilaceae > Promineifilum. Next base: position 2,222 of record CAZSOD010000167.1, on the reverse strand, counting down.
TTCAGGATGGCTGTCTCCGGCGGGCCGTCGATGTTGAAGACGAAATTCGCCAGCCCGTAGGCAATAACGCCGTCGTGGTAGCGGTGAATCCCCTGCAAGATGTGGGCGTGATGGCCGACGACGAGGTCAGCCCCGGCATCCACGGCCGCGCGCGCGGCCGCCACCTGTGGCTCGCTCGGCTCTTCTATGTACTCGTAGCCGCTGTGGAGGATGACGACTACCAGATCGACCTGCGGCCGGATGGCGGCCACATCGGCGGTGATGCGCGCCGGGTCGGCCCAGGCCAAGCCGGGCGCGTCGGCCGTTGCCGTCCAGCTTTGTGTATCGAAATGGGTGATGGATTCGACCGGAACGTTAACGTACCCCAGGAAGGCCACCTTCAGCCCCTTGATGTCGGCGATGTAGGGTGCATGGGCCGCCGCGTCGCTGGCTCCGCCGCCGACGGCGGCGACGCCCGCGGCCTGTAGCAGTTCGATGCCTTGCAGCAACGCCTCCGGCCCATAGTCCAGCGCGTGGTTGTTGGCCAGCGAGACGAGATCGACGCCCCCCAGGGCCAGCGATTGGGCCGCTTCGGGCGGTGATTGGAAGGTGTAGCGCTTGGCGGCCGGCTCGCCCACGTTGCCCAGGCTTGTCTCCAGGTTGGCGATGGCGTAGTCGGCGGCATCGAGAACGGGTTTCACGTTGGCAAACGGATAGACCAGATCGCCGGTGCTGAGGATGATCTCCTCCTGCGTTCGGTCGATGTTGACGTCGCCGACGGCGGCGAGGCGGATGGTAGGCAACGGGGCAAGCGCCGCCGCCAGGGCCGGGGCTAGCGCCGCGCCGGCAGCCTCGTAGCCGGGCGCGGGCGCTAGCGACCACTGCTCTCGATAAGGGTAATCGGGATCGGTCGGGTGGCGGCCGTCAACTCGCAGCGCCTTGTTCTCGGGCGTCATCTGGCTCCAGCGGATAACACGCACCAGGTTGTGGCCGTTGGCCAGGATGGCATCGGCTTCGGCGGCGTTAAGCAGTTCCCAGTTGGTGGTGAACGGCACGGCAAAGGCCAGCGGCTCCTCCAAAACCACCATTCCGTCCGCGCCCCGCACGAGCGCCGCCTGCGCTTCGCCCGCGGCCAGCGCGGCCGCCGGGTCGTCTACTGCCAGCACGGACCATGTAAAGGTCGCGCCTGGGTCCGTCGCGATGAGCGCGGCTGCGTCCGCCCATTGGGGAGGCACGGCCAGCGTAGCCGGTTGCGGGGTCGCGGTAGGGGATGGGGTGGGCGACGGGGTCGCGGCCGGCGTGGGCGTGGGCGACGGGGTCGCGGTTGGCTCAGGCGTGGCTGTCGGCGGAACGGCCGTCGGCGCCGAGGCCGGCTGTTCGGGTGGCAGGGTGGGTGCGACCGGAGGCGGGCTACAGGCCGCCGGTAGCAAGAGCAACGCGGCCAGGACAGCCGCAAGGATCAGGTATCGTCTTCTCAAGGTGTGTCCGGGATGCAAGGGGGCGGTTCGTTCGCCAACTGGTGTTCGGTCAAGGAAATGCCCTGCTCGTGCAGTTGAGTCGCCATGTCAATGCCGACATAACGGTAGTGCCACGGCTCGTAGAAAAAGCCGGTCGTCTCGAAAGCCTCGAACGGGTAGCTCAGGGTGAAGCCGTACTTGTGCGCGTTCTCCAGCAGCCACTGACCCTCGCTTGTCTTGTAGAACCAGGTGTGAAATTCAATGTCCTCCTGGCCGACAATGTCCGGCAGTTCGGGCGAGCCGAAGTCGACGACCGTGCCCAGCTGGTGTTCGCTGAAGCCGGGCGGCGCGCTCAGGATGTTGGCCCGATCCGGCTCTTTCTCCAGCCATTTCTCGCGGGCAATGGCCTGGGCCGAATAACTGCGATAGCCGGAGATAATGAATGGGTGGAGTCCGGCGGCCTGCATGGCGGTGATCATGTTCAACAGCGGAGTAACCGCGATGCGGCGCAATTCCGTCGGGTAGCCGAGCGTCACATCGTTGGGCAAGTAGCCGGCCAGCGGGACTAGACCGCGCGGCTCGTAGTTGCGGCTAAGGCCGTAGGTAAGCGTGACCACGGTTAAAAGCCCGTCGCCGGGGATGCGCTGGCTGCATGGGATGGTGCGGTCAGGGGTTGGCGAAGGGATGGGCGTCGCCGTGGCTGTCGGCTCCGGGATGGGCGTGGCCGCCGGCGTCACCGCTGGTGGGCGGTCATTCCGTGCGGCGTGCTGTTGGTGGTCGGCGCCA
>CAZSOD010000166.1:0-6498 GCA_964608255.1 uncultured Ardenticatenaceae bacterium | reverse complement strand
CTGGCGGAGATGTGCCGGGCTAGTGGGGCTGGGGCGGAGACGCAGCTCGGTTTTGTGCCGGTCGATCCCTACTACGCCTACGCTGCCGATGACGCTGTCCTGTTCGCCGAGTCGCCGGCGCGGTTCGTCGTCGAGGTTGCGCCGGGCGACGCCGCGGCCCTGGCCGCTGTGCTGGTCGACGCGCCCCATGCCTGTTTCGCCGTGGTCGGCGGCGACGCCCTGCGCGTCCACCCGCGGCTGCCTGGCGCGGCCGACCCCGTCCTTCGCTTGCCGGTCCGCTAGTACCCTGTGGACTCCGGAACGTAGTCGGGCAGGTTCGTTTCCAGGCGACGGACGAGGGGCCAGGCATAGACTACCAGTGTGACCGCGAGCACGGCCGCGCCCGTGACCAGGAGCAAGAGCGCTATTCCCGCGCCCGGCCCTTCCCCTACCAGCGGCGCGACGATTGCCCAGCCCGGATGGCCTACCGCCGGCTCCAGTAGCCGATCAACCACCGGCCCAGCGAGCAGAAAGGCGGCCGTGGATCCCAAGAAACCAAGCTGCGCGTTGAGGGCGAAGACGCGCCCCTGCAGGTCGGGCGGCGTTTTGACTTGCCAGATGGACAGCCCCAGGATGTTCCCGATCGGCAGCGGAACCATCAGCAGGAAGATGGCCGCGCCCAGCGCCACTGGTGAGCTACCCAGCGCCAGCGGGAAGTACATCAGGCCGGTCAGCAGATAGCCGAGCAGTAGGGTATGGATGCGCGGTCGCGTCCCGCCCCACACCATCATCAACAGCCCCCCGGCCAGCGCGCCCAGGCTCATGACCGCCAGCAGCGTGCCCGCGATCGCCTCGCTGCCCGTGCGCGCGATGAAGTAAGGAACCATCAACTCCAGTGAGCCGTTGAACAGGAAGTTAAGGGCGACGCCGTAGAGGGCCAATGACAGCAACGCGCGGCGCGATGCGAGAAACCGCCACCCGGCCACCCACTCAGCACGCGCCGAGCCACGGCCGGCCTGACCCTCGGCCGTGGGCAGAGCGGCGGGAATGGCGATGAGGAAAACGGCCGTCACCGCCAGCAGGAACGTGGCCAGGTCAATGCCAATGATGCCGCCAATGCCGATTGTCGCGAACAACGCGCCCGCCAGCGCCGGAGAGAGGACGCCGGCAAGATTGTAGGCGACCTCCAGCATGGCGTTGGCGCGCTCGCGGCGACTGTCGGGAATGAGCATGGTGACAGCGGCGTTCTTGGCCGGGCCTTGCAGCGTGGCGAACGTGCCCTGCAGCAAGGCCACAGCGTAGAGCTGCCAGATGGTGAAATGCCCGCTGGCAACGCTGATGAGCAACCACAGCGTGCCTAGCGCTTGGCCGGCATCGGCAAGGATCAGAACCCAGCGGCGATCCCAGCGATCGATCAGAACGCCGGCAGCGCTTCCCAGGAGCATGCCCGGCAATTCGCTGAAGAAGGCGGTCAGGAGCAGGGGCGTGGTCAGCCCGGTTTGGCGATAGACCCAGATGCCCAGCCCAACGGCCGTCATCCGGCTGCCGATCAAGGACAGCGTCTGGGTGAGCGCCAGCGTGTACAGGGCGATCATCCCGCCCCGGGCGGAATGTCCGGGGAATGTGCTAGATGGACTCATAGGTAGCGCAAATAAGAATAGTCAAGCGGCCTATGGCATTGTCAGGGTGAGTGGTTAGAATTATAGGCAAGAGGTCATGATGGACGATAACGGACTGAAGCTGCTCATGGAATACGACGTCAATCAAGAGACGTTGCAGGAATACTACCAGTTCGTCATGGGCCAGTACGTTCCGGCATTGCAGTCGATGGGCCTCCAGATGAGCGAAGCGTGGCACACCGCCTATGGTTCCGCCCCCAACCGGCTGATCGGCTTCGTTTGCAACGATCCGCAAACGATGAACCGGCTGCTTGACAGCGATCTGTGGGTAGACCTGAATGCCGAACTGGAGAAATTCGTCAGCGATCTGCGCTATAAAGTCGTCCCCTACCGTGGGGGCTTCCAGTTGTAGGGTACCGGCCGGATGGCCGGTTTTTTGTCAGTGAACCGTGAGTGGCCCCTCCGCCTCTCGCCATTCACTTCTTGCCGCGCTATCATGACGCCCATGTCCGCGTCGCGCATCACCAGCCCGACCAATCCGCGCCTCAAGCAGGTTCGCGCGCTGGCCCGCCGCCGCGAGCGCGAGGCAACGGGGCTGTGCGTCGTCGAAGGCATCTTCCACGTGGGTGAGGCGTTGGCGGCGGCTGAGGCGGGGCATGGAGCCATCGAATACCTGCTCTACGCGCCCGAACTGCTCGTCAGCGGCTACGGCCGCGGCCTTGTCGAGCGCGCCACCGCGGCGGGCATTCCCACCTTCGACACCGCGGCCAACGCGCTGGCGGCCGTGGCCGACAAGGACAACCCCCAAGGGCTGCTGGCGGTGGCCCGGCCGCGTCCCTACCCATTGGACGAACTGGATGCGGCCACTTGCCCTTGGCTGGTGGCGCTTGTCGCGCCCCAGGACCCCGGCAACGTCGGGACCATCCTCCGCACCATCGACGCCGTGGGCGCGTCGGGCCTGGTGCTGCTCGATGGCGGCGTAGACCCTTACCACCCGGCGGCGGTGCGGGCCAGCATGGGTGTGCTTTTCCGCCTGCCGCTGGTGACAGCGCGCTTCGACGAGTTCGCCGCCTGGGCGCGTCCCCTGGGCTACCATCTGGTGGGCACTTCAGCCCGCGGTCGGACCGACTATCGGGCGGTACCGTATCACCGGCCACTCGTTCTGCTGTTGGGGAGCGAGCGCGAAGGCCTCTCCCCGGCGCAGATCGCTGCCTGTGACGAACTGGTGCGCTTGCCCATGCACGGCCGCGTCAGCTCTCTCAACCTCGCCGTCGCTGCCGGCGTCGTGCTCTATGCTATGCATGACGCGCTGGCGGCGCCAAAGTAACCCCCTCGTGGTTCCCGCGATTTCGTCACCTCGCCTGTATCCCGCCTGTATCTCTGGCCTATAGAGTAATTGGCCGCCGCAGCGTAAGCTAAGGTCATGCTGCGCGGCATGGCGCAAAGCGTCGCGCCTCCGCCCGCTCCGATTAGAAGTAGTCCCTCCGCGGGACGGAAAGGAGAAGCGATGACCCTGTATGATGATCAGCAGACTGACCGGCCCGTTGCGGCCGAGAGTGATCCGGTCGAGGTGACACCGGCCGATACGCCGGTGAAGGTTTATGACCGGCCGGCCCGCACGACGCCCGTGTGGCTTCTCTTGCTGTTCGTACTCCTGGCGCTGGCCGTGTTGTGGTTCCTCTTCGCCTACATTTTCTAGCTGCCCGGCGCCGTTGCCGGTAGAGGGGAGCGTTAACCTTCAGTCCTCAGAACTGAGCGTAAGGAGAAAGAAACGATGAAAACAGTTGTTGGGCTCTTTGACGATCTAAGCGACGCGCAAGCGGCCATAACCGACCTGGTTCAAGCCGGTTTTGACCGCGCCGACATCAGCCTTGTGGCGACCGACCGCTGGGGTGAACAGGGCGCGACCAGCGTGCCCGCCGATGCTGGCGCGGGCGTCTACTCATCCACCACCCCCGGCTACACGGACACGACCACGACCGGCATGACCGGAACTGGCGACCAGATGGCGGGCGATGTGGCCGCCGGGGCTGTGACAGGCGGAGTCGTCGGCGGTCTGGCGGGCGTGCTGCTTGGCCTGGGCGTCCTGGCGATCCCCGGCTTCGGGCCCGTACTGGCCGCCGGGCCATTGGTTGCCGGACTGGCCGGCGCGGGCATCGGCGCGGCCGTCGGTGGGTTGGTGGGCGCGCTGGTAAGCTGGGGCGTACCGCAGGACGAGGCTGAACTGTACGCCGAGAGCGTTCGCCGGGGCAGTATCCTGGTTGGTCTGAAGACGGACGAAGACCGCGTGCAGCAGGCGGTGAACGTCATGAACAACCACGGCCCGGTTGACGTGCAGCGCCGTTCAGAGTATTGGCGCGCTGAGGGCTGGTCGGGTTACGACCCGGACTCCACGGCCTGGTCGGGCGAGCAAATCGATACCGACCGCCGCCGCTATAGTGACTATCTCGACTACGCCAGCTACGCGCCGGCCTATCGCGAGCACTGGCAGGAAACCTACGGCAACAGCGGCCGCGACTTCGCCCTCTATGACCCGGCGTACCGCTATGGCTATAGCCTGGCGAACGATGACCGCTATCGCAATTACGATACCTGGGATGAGTTGGAAGCCGATGCCCGCAGCGGTTGGGAGCAGGGCGAGAACGCCGCCGTCGGCGCGTGGAACGACTTTAAAGACGCCGTACGCCGCGGTTGGGAACAGGTGAAGGACGCGCTGGATATGGAGTCGGACTATGCCGACTTCGAAACCGGCTACCGCCAGCACTGGCAGACTGCCTATGGCAACAGCGGCCGCGACTATGACTGGTATGGTCCGGCCTATCGCTACGGTTACAACCTTGCGATGGACGAGCGCTGGGATCAGTACGAGACGTGGGACGAACTGGAGGCTGAGGCCCGCCGCGACTGGGAAGGCCGGCGCGCTACCGGCGTCCTGGGCGCCAGCGATACGGGCGGCGGCACGTGGGAGGACTTCAAGGACGCCATCCGGCGCGGCTGGGAGGACGTGAAGGACGCCTTCGACGCCGAGGATGACTACTATAGTTTCACCCCGTCGTTCCGCGAGCATTGGGAAACGACCTACGGCGACACCAGCCGCGAATTCGATTACTACGACCCCGCCTATCGCTACGGCTACAACCTGGCGATTGACGACCGCTATGCCGACGTGGACAACTGGGACGACCTGGAGCGCAACGCACGCGAGGGTTGGTCGAGCTTCGCCGAGGGTGTCGAGGGGACGTGGGAAGAGATGAAGGACGCGGTTCGTCGCGGTTGGGAAGAAGTGCGCGACGCGCTAGACCTGGAAGAGGACTATGCCGCGCGCGAGCCGGGCTATCGCGAGCACTATGACCGGCTCTATCGCAACAACCTGCGCAGCTATGAGTGGTACGAGCCGGCCTATCGCTACGGCTACATCATGGGCATGGATGATCGCTATGCCAACGCCGCCTCGTGGGACGAGATCGAGTCCCGGGTGCATAGCGACTGGGAGGCCAGCGACTATTACACCGAGGACAGCACCTGGGATGATATTAAGGATGCTATCCGGCAGGGGTGGGAAAGCGTGCGCGAGGCGCTGGATATGGACGACGGCGAGCAGTTGCGCGCCAATAGTGGCGGCTACTCACGGAACTAGCTTGTTGCACATGCTCGTAGGGGAGGGTCTTGGACACTCCCCTACGCCGGCTGCACGACTATAATTTGGACGTAGGGGCGGGACTTGGACCCGCCCCTACTGATTTCCGATTGACCTAGTTTTGCGACAGGTTCTCTACCAGCCAGTTGAAGACGTTCTTCCGGCTGCGCACATTGCCGGGCAACGCGGTGCGAATCGCCATCTCCACCCGCTTCACATCCTCCTCGGTCTCATAACCGAAGTGATTGACCAGCTTCTGGATCATTGGCAAGACTTCGTATCCCTGCCGGCGATTGAACATGATCCGATCGTGGGCCACGCTGGTCTTGCTGTCTCCCTCTCCGGCCTCCCACTTGTACTTCTTGACGTCGATCATCGCGCGCTTCACTTGAATAGCCATGTTTACCTCCACGTATGTTGACACTGCGTTGAAGAACCCCTGTCCTGCTCTCGCCGTTGCCGCCGATCAGGACAGTGGTAGTGACTTTACGCGACATTGCCTGCTCATGTGGGCTAGAGCCATAGGTGCGGCCCCGCGCGTCATCCATCTGAAGGCGGGCGACGCGGAACAGGCGCTCCTTAAGCCGGTCACAAGCCGCTTGCGAAGGTCAGCCCGCTGAATGAGGACTTCAGCTCGTTTCATAATGACGTCAGCAGTGAAATGTAATCGCCTAATGCTAACGGTGGTCTTTGAGAGACAATAGGTATCATAACATGAAACGATCCCGGCAACACTTGCCGGCGAATCATGGGCATTGACGCTCCATCTACCAGGGCAAACGCATACGGCGAGAATGGCACGCAGTTGACGCTGATAGGGCTGATCTTCGCTGATCAGAAATGGCCTGGCAGCGAGAATCAGCGTTGAAATCTGCGTCATCAGCGCCATTTCTCATAGGCGATTGCCCTGCTCCGTCTAACACAAAGCAACTCAACGCAGACGCTTTTGTGTACAATCTGCTGTATAAACGCCCCAATCGTCCTGAGCGAGGACTTTGAGACGGGGCGAACGTTGGAAAGCGGGACCTTCGTCAATCCCTTTGTGGCGGGGGTTCAGTTGTCACTTGGCTATGACCGACCTCTTCGCCCACAGCGCTCAGCAGCGCATCCAGCAGGAAGCGCCGCTGGCCGCCCGGATGCGGCCGCGCACGCTCGATGAGTTCATCGGCCAGAGCCACATCATCGGCCCTGGCCGCCTGCTGCGCCGCGCCATCCAGGCCGACCAGCTCTCCTCGCTCATCTTCTACGGCCCGCCGGGCACGG